>NZ_JBTVYK010000001.1:0-297294 GCF_054788135.1 Streptomyces sp. O3 | reverse complement strand
GAAGCCCTGTGAGGGGTGGAGGTGACCGGTACTAATAGGCCGAGGGCTTGTCCTCAGTTGCTCGCGTCCACTGTGTTGGTTCTGAAACCACGAACAACCCCATGCTCTGGGTTACAGGGTGTGGTGCGGTAGTTCAGTTTCATAGTGTTTCGGTGGTCATAGCGTGAGGGAAACGCCCGGTTACATTCCGAACCCGGAAGCTAAGCCTTACAGCGCCGATGGTACTGCAGGGGGGACCCTGTGGGAGAGTAGGACGCCGCCGAACTAATTTTGATAGACGCTGGTCCCCGAGTTTCGACTCGGGGACCAGCGTCTTTTTGTTTTCTGTCACCTGGTGTTCACGTTGCGCGGCCAACATCCTTGCCATGGGGACAGTCGCGACGCTCAGGGCCGCAGGGGTGGGACCCGGTGACGAGGTCATCGTGCCCGCGTACGGGAACGTGGAGATGACCGAGGCCGTGGTGCTGGCGGGGGCGCTGCCCGTCTTCGCCGATGTGGACCCGGCCACGTACTGTCTCGATCCCGGAGCGGTCGCCGCGGCCGTGACGTCACGTACGGCCGCCGTGATCGCCATACATCGCTTCGGGCACCCGGCCGATATGAGGCTGCTGGGCGAAGTGGGGCGGCGGCACGGCCTGTTGGTGCTGGAGCGTGCCGACGGCGTGGAGACCTCCGCCGACGAGGCGTGGCGGCGTGCGCACGCGGGCTACTTCGACGAGCGGCTGACCGGCGGTCTCAAGAAACCGGCGCCCGCCGACGGGCACACGTATCAGCAGTACGTGGTGCGAGTGCCGGGCAACGGGCGGCCGGACCGCGATGCGTTCGCCCGAGCCGCACGAGCCAGGGGAGTTGACTGCAGGGTGCCCGTCAAGACGCCGGTGCACCGCCTGCCCGACCACCGTCGGAGAGTCCTTCTGCCGGAGACCGAGCGCGCGGCCGACGAGACGCTGTCCCTGCCGGTCGGGGCCGCACTCGCGTGGCGGGACCTGCAACGGATCGTTTCGGTCTGTAACCGGCTGGGCGGCCTGCTTCAGCCTGCCTGCTAGCTTCAGTTCGCCGTGGCGGCAGGGCTGTTGGAGGCGATTCGGCACACCGGCGTGTTCGAGGTATGATCTATCCCGTTGCCGAGCGGAAAACCCGTCAGGCGGCAGGCCCCTATAGCTCAGTCGGTAGAGCGTCTCCATGGTAAGGAGAAGGTCAACGGTTCGATTCCGTTTGGGGGCTCAACAAGAAGAGGCTTCCACCCGGTCGGGTGGAAGCCTCTTCTTCTGTGTGTGCTGCCTCAGTTCGGACGGAGCTCCGGTACGCGCATTGTGAGGATCGCCATATCGTCGGACGGGGCGTCGGACGCGAAACGCTCCACGGCGCGCATGATGCGGGCGGCGACCGCGCCGGCGTTCAGGCCCGTGCAGGTGGTCAGCACATCGGCCAGACCGTCGTCACCGAGCATCCGGGTGCCCTCGCGGCGTTCGGTGACGCCGTCCGTGACGCACAGCAGGACATCGCCCGGATCGAGGGTGACCGTCTGCTCGTACAACTCGAGGTCGTCCAGGACGCCGAGCAGCGGCTGCGGGTCCGCGTACGGCTCGACCGTGCCGTCCTGGCGCAGACGCAGCGGAAGCGGATGCCCGGCGCAGACGATTTTGAGGATGGCGCTGCCGTCCTCCTGCGGCCACAGTTCGCCGTACAGGAGCGTCAGGAAGCGGCTGCGGGCGCCCTCGTCGAGGATCGCGGCGTTCAGACGTTCCAGCACCGCGGGGCCGCCGAAGCCCTCGCGGGCGAGCAGGCGCAGGGCGTGCCGGGCCAGGCCGGTCACCGCGGCCGCCTCGGGGCCCGTACCGCAGACGTCGCCGATGGCGAAGCCGTACGCGCCGTCGCGGATCGGGAACACGTCGTAGAAGTCGCCCCCGACCTCGTTGCCCTCGCCCGCGGCGCGGTAGATGACATCGACCTCGACGCCGGGGATCTCGGGCAGCCCCGGCGGCAGCAGGCTGCGCTGCAGGGACTGGCTGATGGCCATGCGCTCCGAGTAGAGCCGGGCGTTGTCGAGGGCGAGCGCGGCACGGCGCGAGAGGTCTTCGGCGAGTTCGAGGATCTCCTGGCGGAAGTGCTCGTCCGACGGCTTGCCGAGAGTCAGCATGCCGATGACGCGGTTGCGGGCGACCAGAGGCAGGACCACGGTCTCGCCGCCGACGGCGGAGGCCGTCGCGAGCGTGGTGCCGATCGCGCCGCCGACGCGGGGCGGTGCGCTGAGCCCGAGGTTGCGCATGGACGAGCGCAGGGCGGTCTGGCGGGCGGCTGCGGACGGGGCGTCCCAGACGCGGGCGCCGGGGGTCGGCACCGGGTCCGGCGGGTCGATGCGGGACAGGAGCGCCTTCAGGCCGTCGATGCGTTCCTCGTCCTCGTGCAGGACATAGGACAGGTACGGGTCCGAGGACTGGTCGGCGATGGTGTAGACGGCGCACCAGGCGGCCAGGGTCGGGACCGTCATCTGGGCCATCAGGGCCAGCGTCTGGTCCCGGTCCAGGGTTCCGGCGAGCAGGTCGGATGCCTCGACCAGGAAGGAGAGCGAGCCGCGGCGGAGCCGTTCCAGCTCGCCGAGGCGTGCCGACTCCACGGCCAGGGCGATGCGGTCGGCGGCGAACTGCAGGCGCAGGGCCTCCTCGTTCGCGTACCGGCCGGGGGCTTCGGCGGCCACGCCGAGTGAGCCGGTGAGGCGGCCCTCGACCTTGAGCGGGACGGTGACCACCGAGCGCATGCCGGTGCCGTTCAGCAGCGGCGCGGCGCCGGGGACGACGGCCAGGTCCTCATGTACGGCGGGCATCCGCGCCGAGCCGTACCGTCCGGTGCCGGCTTCCACGGGGACGCGGGCGAAGCGCTGGCGGACGGACGGCAGGCCGGTGGAGGCGCGTACCTCGAGCTCCGTCTCGTCGTCCGTGGCGAGCAGCAGGAAGGCGGCGTCGCCGTCGAGCATGTCGCGGGCCCGCTCGACCGTGCGTTGCAGCAGGCCGTCGAGGTCGTCGGGCGCGGGGGTGCCGATGAAGGTCTCGAAGGGGTCGGCGCCCTGGCCGTCCTGGCCGCTGGCGGCGTCCGGCGCGGGGCCGCGCTGCGGGGTCTGCAGGACGGCGCGCTCGTGGTCGCGGACCAGCAGGCACAGGGTCGAGGGTTCGCCGTCGCTGTCGCGGACGCGCAGGTGTGAGGCGTAGACGGGGATGACCCGGCCGTCGGCGCCGCGGACGCCGTAGCTGCCCTCCCAGCGGGAGAGCTGGAGCGCTTCGGCGATGCCGGTGCCGGTGCCGGGAGTGTGCGGCCAGGCCGCGAAGTCGGTGAGCTGTTTGCCGGTGACCTGCTCGGCGGCGTACCCGAAGACCGCTTCGGCGTCCTCGTTCCACGAGGTGACCGCCCCGCCGCGGTCGATCTGTACGACGGCGACGCGGATCCGGCCGTCGGCGGCGGGCAGCAGGTCTACGGAGAGGGGCGGGCCGGAGCTGCGGGTGCCGATCGGGCGGTCCGGGAGGTCGAGCTGGAACCAGACCTCCTTGTGCGTGGAGGTGTAGTCGACGCCCCAGCGGGTGGCCAGGGCCGCGCACAGCTGGAGTCCGCGGCCGCCCTCGCGGTCGGGGCTGCCCATGCTTCTGGCGGACTGCTGGAGCGGGATCTCACGCTCCGGGTAGCGGTCGGCGACCTCGACGCGTACGGCGTCGTCGGTGCGTAGGCAGCGTACGTCGGCGGTGGTGCCGGCGTGCACCACCGCGTTGGTCACCAGCTCGCTGGTGAGGACGACGGCGTCGTCGACGATGTCCGCGAAGCCCCAGCCGTGCAGAGTGTCGCGGACGAAGCCGCGGGCGGCCGCGACCGAGCGTCCTACGGGATCGAAGCTGGCAGCCGCCCGCGAGGTGATCACAGCACTCCCCATTGGTGTCGGCGCCCCCTGAGTGGTGTGCCCGCGTCTCGAGTCGTCGTTGTCTTCCCCGGCCGCGGGCACTTTGGTTCGTACGACAGGTTAATGGGGAGACCGGCTCGGTGTTCAGGGGTATCCCCATGCGGGGACACACCTGAACACCGAGTAGCGCGTCTCGCGCCTCAGGTCGGCACACGGCTTCCGAGGAAGCTGCCGAACCGTTGTGACTCCACCGGCCCGAAGGCCAGGCTTCTCGCGGGGCCACGGCCCCGCGAAGGACAAGCCCTGCCCGGTAGGGGGAACGAGCGCGGGGCGCCGCGGGTTACGTTTGGGAGCTGGCACGCTCGGTGCGCCCAGGTGAAACACTGGGCAAGCTCCAAGAGATGACGCGAACAATCTGAGCAGTACGGTCGACCCTTGCGGGAGGGACACAGTGGAGTCTGGCGCAGCGACGCGTGGCACCAGCACGCGGGCGAAGGGCGGCTCGTCCCGGAGTCAGCGCACCGGGACCACCGAGGTGGATACCGCGGCGCTGAACAGGCTTCTGGCGGCTCTCGTCGCCATGCGGGACGGGAACTTCCGTAAGCGGCTCACGGTCTCCAATGACGGGGTCATGGCGGACATCGCCGCCGTTTTCAACGAGGTCGCCGACCGCAATATGCACCTGACCGGGGAGCTGGCGCGGGTGCGGCGCATGGTCGGACGTGAGGGAAAACTCACGGAGCGGCTGGAGCACGGCGCCGGTGAGGGCTCCTGGGCCGCGGCGATCGACGCGTCGAACGCGCTGGTGGACGACCTGGTGCGGCCGGTCTCGGAGGTCGGCCGGGTGCTGTCGGCGGTCGCGGAAGGCGACCTGGAGCAGCGCATGGAGCTGCGGGCGCAGGGGGAGAACGGCCCAGGCCATCCGCTGCGCGGGGAGTTCCTGAAGGTCGGGCGTACGGTCAACAACCTGGTCGACCAGCTGTCGCGGTTCACCGACGAGGTGACGCGGGTGGCCAGCGAGGTCGGCACCGAGGGCAAGCTCGGCGGGCAGGCACGGGTGCGCGGCATGTCGGGTTCCTGGAAGGACCTCACGGACTCCGTGAACACCATGGCGTACCGGCTGACGGCTCAGGTGCGTGATATCGCTCTCGTCACGACCGCGGTCGCCAAGGGCGATCTGTCGCGGAAGGTCACCGTTCATGTGGCCGGCGAGATGCTGGAGCTGAAGAACACCGTCAACACGATGGTGGACCAGCTGTCGTCCTTCTCGTCCGAGGTGACCCGTGTCGCCCGTGAGGTGGGCACCGAGGGCGAGCTCGGCGGCCAGGCGCAGGTGCCGGGTGTGGCCGGGGTGTGGAAGGACCTCACCGACTCGGTGAACCTGATGGCGGGCAACCTGACCGCTCAGGTGCGGGGGATCGCCGAGGTGACGACGGCGGTCGCGAGCGGCGACCTGTCGCGGAAGGTCACCGTGAGCGCGCGCGGCGAGGTCGCCCAGCTCGCCGAGACGATCAACCAGATGACCGAGACGCTGCGGACGTTCGCGGACGAGGTCACCCGCGTGGCGAACGAGGTCGGCGCCGAGGGGCAGCTGGGCGGCCAGGCGAACGTGCCGGGCGCGGCCGGGACCTGGAAGGACCTGACCGACTCGGTGAACACGGTCTTCCGCAACCTCACCACGCAGGTGCGGGACATCGCCCAGGTGACGACGGCGGTGGCCAACGGTGATCTGTCGCAGAAGGTCACGGTGGATGTCGCGGGGGAGATGCTGGAGCTGAAGAACACCGTCAACACGATGGTGGACCAGCTCTCGGCCTTCGCCGACCAGGTGACGCGGATGGCCCGCGATGTGGGCACGGAGGGCAGGCTCGGCGGTCAGGCGCGGGTGGACGGCGTTTCCGGCACCTGGCGGGAGCTGACCGACTCGGTGAACTTCATGGCGGGCAGCCTGACCTCGCAGGTACGGCAGATCGCCCAGGTGACGACGGCGGTGGCCCGCGGTGATCTGTCGCAGAAGATCGACGTGGACGCGCGCGGCGAGATCCTCGAGCTGAAGAACACCATCAACACCATGGTGGACCAGCTGTCCGCGTTCGCCGACCAGGTGACCCGCGTGGCCAGCGAGGTGGGCACCGAGGGGCGGCTCGGCGGCCAGGCGCAGGTGCCGGGTGTGGCCGGGGTGTGGCGTGACCTGACCGACTCGGTGAACGGCATGGCGGGCAACCTCACCGCCCAGGTCCGCAATATCGCGCAGGTCGCGACGGCGGTGGCCCGCGGTGATCTGTCGCAGAAGATCGACGTGGACGCGCGCGGCGAGATGCTGGAGCTGAAGAACACCCTCAACACGATGGTGGACCAGCTCTCGGCCTTCGCCGACCAGGTGACGCGGGTGGCGCGCGAGGTGGGCACGGACGGGATCCTGGGCGGTCAGGCGGAGGTCCAGGGCGTCTCCGGTACGTGGAAGGACCTCACCCAGTCCGTGAACGGCATGGCGAACAACCTCACCCTCCAGGTGCGGAACATCGCCGAGGTCACCACGGCGGTCGCCATGGGCGACCTGTCCAAGAAGATCACCGTCGACGCGAAGGGCGAGATCCTCGAACTGGTCACCACCGTCAACACGATGGTGGACCAGCTGTCGTCGTTCGCCGAGCAGGTGACGCGGGTCGCGCGCGAGGTGGGCACCGAGGGCCAGCTCGGGGGGCAGGCGCGGGTGCCGGGCGTCACGGGCATCTGGAAGGACCTCAGCGACAACGTCAACCTGATGGCCAACAACCTGACCAGCCAGGTGCGGAACATCTCCCAGGTCGCCACGGCCGTCGCCAACGGCGATCTGACCAAGAAGGTCACCGTCGAGGCGCGCGGCGAGGTCGCGCAGCTCGCCGACACCGTCAACACCATGGTGAAGACGCTGTCCTCGTTCGCCGACCAGGTGACGCGAGTGGCGCGCGAGGTGGGCACGGACGGCATCCTCGGCGGTCAGGCGCGCGTTCCGGGAGTCTCCGGTACATGGAAGGACCTGACGGAGTCCGTGAACGGCATGGCCTCCAACCTGACCGGCCAGGTCCGCAACATCGCCATGGTCACCACCGCGATCGCCAAGGGCGACCTCACCAAGAAGATCGACATCGACGCGCGCGGTGAGATCCTGGAACTGAAGACCACCATCAACACCATGGTCGACCAGCTCTCCAGCTTCGCCGACCAGGTCACCAGGGTCGCCCGCGAGGTGGGCACCGAGGGCCAGCTGGGCGGTCAGGCGCGGGTCAGGGACGTCGACGGTACGTGGCGTGACCTCACCGAGTCGGTGAACGAGATGGCCGGGAACCTCACCCGGCAGGTGCGCGCCATCGCGGCCGTGGCCACCGCGGTGACCCGCGGCGACCTCAACCTCAAGATCGACGTGGACGCGTCGGGCGAGATCCAGGATCTGCAGGACAACATCAACACGATGATCGCCAACCTGCGGGACACCACGATCGCCAACAAGGAGCAGGACTGGCTCAAGGGCAACCTCGCCCGGATCTCCGGTCTGATGCAGGGCCGCCGCGACCTCGACGACGTCGCCGGTCTGATCATGAGCGAGCTGACCCCGGTGGTCTCCGCGCAGCACGGCGCGTTCTTCCTGGCGATGCCCACCGACGAGGGCGCCGACGTCGGCGCGGACGGCGACGACGAGGCGTACGAGCTGCGCATGCTGGGCAGTTACGGCTACTCGATGGGCTCGATGCCGACATCGTTCAAACCGGGCGAGACCCTGATCGGCGCGGCGGCGCGGGAGAGGCGCACCATCCTGGTGGAGAACGCGCCGTCCGGCTACCTCAAGATCGCTTCGGGTCTCGGGGAGGCCCCTCCCGCGCAGGTGATCGTGCTGCCGGTGCTCTTCGAGGACAAGGTACTCGGGGTGATCGAGCTGGCCTCGTTCCAGCCGTTCACCCAGATCCAGCGGGACTTCCTCAGCCAGATCGCCGAGATGATCGCGACGAGCGTCAACACCATCAGCGTCAACACCACGACCGAGCTGCTGCTCAAGCAGTCGCAGGAGCTGACCGAGCAACTGCGGGAACGCTCCGCCGAGTTGGAGAACCGGCAGAAGGCGCTGCAGATGTCCAACGCGGAACTGGAGGAGAAGGCCGAGCTGCTGGCCCGCCAGAACCGCGACATCGAGGTCAAGAACACCGAGATCGAAGAGGCCCGGCAGGTGCTGGAGGAGCGCGCCGAGCAACTCGCGGTGTCGATGCGCTACAAGTCGGAGTTCCTGGCGAACATGTCGCATGAGTTGCGTACGCCGCTGAACTCGCTGCTCATCCTGGCGAAGCTGCTCGCGGACAACGCGGAGGGCAATCTCTCCCCGAAGCAGGTGGAGTTCGCCGAGACGATCCACGGGGCCGGGTCCGACCTGCTCCAGCTCATCAACGACATCCTGGACCTGGCGAAGGTCGAGGCGGGCAAGATGGACGTCAGCCCGACCCGGATCGCGCTCGTCCAGCTCGTCGACTATGTGGAGGCGACCTTCCGGCCGCTCACCGCGGAGAAGGGTCTGGACTTCTCGGTACGGGTCTCGTCCGAGCTTCCGGCGACCCTGCACGTGGACGAGCAGCGGCTGCTCCAGGTGCTGCGCAACCTGCTGTCGAACGCGGTGAAGTTCACCGACAGCGGCGCCGTCGAGCTGGTGATCAGGACCGCGAACACCGACGTTCCGGCGGAGATCCGCGAGCAGTTGCTGGAGGCGGGCTCGCTGCGGGACGCGGACGCCGATCTGATCGCGTACTCGGTGACCGACACCGGCATCGGCATCGCCTCCAGCAAGATGCGGGTGATTTTCGAGGCGTTCAAGCAGGCGGACGGCACCACCAGCCGCAAGTACGGAGGCACCGGCCTGGGGCTCTCCATCAGCCGGGAAATCGCCCGGCTCCTCGGCGGCGAGATCCACGCGGTGAGCGAACCGGGGCGCGGTTCCACGTTCACGCTGTATCTGCCGCTGCACCCCACCGAGCTGCCGCCGCAGGGCTACCCGCAGCTGCCGCCCGCCGCGGCGCGCGCGCTGGACTCCGGCGCCGGTCAGCCGAGTTCGGCGGATCCCGGACCAGCCGAGCCGGAGCCCGCGCCGGACGCCGCGACGGCGGCGGCAGGGGCGGAGGCCGAGGCCGCGGGTCCGGATCCCGCGGAGCGCCCCGGTCTGCTGTTCCGTCGCCACCGCAGGTCCGTACGGACGCCGGAGCAGCGGCCCGCGCTGCCGGGCCAGCCGGGGGAGGCGCAGCCCGCGCAGGAGCAGTGGGCGCCCGACGACGCCCCCGCTCCCCAGGAGCGCCCCGCCTTCCGGTTCCACGGCGAAAAGGTGCTGATCGTCGACGACGACATCCGGAACGTCTTCGCCCTGACCTCCGTGCTGGAGCAGCACGGACTCTCGGTGCTGTACGCGGAGAACGGCCGGGAGGGCATCGAGGTCCTGGAGCAGCACGACGACGCGACGGTCGTGCTGATGGACATCATGATGCCGGAGATGGACGGGTACGCGACGACCACGGCGATCCGCAGGATGCCGCAGTTCGCCGGGCTGCCGATCATCGCGCTGACCGCGAAGGCGATGAAGGGCGACCGGGAGAAGGCCATCGAGTCCGGTGCTTCCGACTACGTGACGAAGCCGGTCGACCCTGATCATCTGCTGTCGGTGATGGAGCGGTGGATGGGCGACGAGTGAGAGGTGAGTGAGCGGAGCGCCTAGGCATCGCGGACGTGTCCCGCGGGCGTATCCCGAGGAGCCGCTGACGGAACGTGGTCGACGTCGTGTAAGAGTGCGATATTCGGGGAACCTTCTGGTCTCCTGCCGCGTTTCTGCTACGTGCACAGTGACATCGCGGTGACAGGGTGTGGCGACAGGTGGGGTGCGGCTACCATGACCGGCACGAGGACGGGCGGCGTAAGGGAGTCGTCCCCTGGGGCGGCGACCGGTGTGATGCCGGGGCGAGGAGGACGGGCCATGGTGCAGAAGGCCAAGATCCTCCTGGTCGATGACCGGCCGGAGAATCTGCTGGCGCTGGAGGCGATCCTCTCCGCGCTCGATCAGAAACTGGTACGGGCATCGTCCGGGGAGGAAGCGCTCAAAGCACTGCTCACGGACGACTACGCGGTCATTCTGCTGGACGTCCAGATGCCGGGCATGGACGGCTTCGAGACCGCGGCGCACATCAAGCGCCGGGAGCGGACCCGCGATATCCCGATCATCTTCCTCACCGCGATCAACCACGGTCCCCACCACACCTTCCGTGGGTACGCGGCGGGGGCGGTGGACTACATCTCGAAACCGTTCGACCCGTGGGTGCTGCGGGCCAAGGTCTCGGTGTTCGTCGAGCTGTATATGAAGAACTGTCAACTGCGTGAGCAGGCGGCGCTGCTGCGGCTCCAGATCGAGGGCGGTGACCGGGCGGCGGTCGCGGAGAGCGGCGGCCAGGAGCCCGCCGGGCTGCTCGCGGAACTCTCCGCGCGGCTCGCGGCTGTCGAGGAGCAGGCCGAGGCGCTGTCCAAGCAGCTCGACGACGACTCGGCCGACGCGGCGGTGGTGGCCACGGCCGCCCATCTGGAGCGCAAACTGACCGGCCTGCGCAGGGCGCTGGACGCGCTGGAGCCCGGCACGGGCGCGGGAGCGGCCTCGCTGCCCTCGCAGAACTGACACGGGCCGCGTCGGCGCCTGCTCGGGTCCGTGGGCGACTCGGGCGCGACTGACCCAGGCGCGGCAGGTGACCGGCGGGGCAGGGGCCGGTGCCGAGGCCGACGGCCTATGAGGGTGCGTCAGTTTCGTGTGGGGCTGGGCGACACGAACGGGTGACACGGCGGCACACGTGTCGACAGTCGCCCGCACCGGTACCCTCACCCCCATGGCCTCACGTCAGTCCGCAGCCAAGAAGGCTCCCGCGAAAAAGGCGGCCGCCCCGAAGAAGGCTCCGGCGAAGGCCGCTGCGAAGGCGCCCGCCAAGAAGGCCCCCGCCAAGAAGGCGGCGGCCAAGAAGACGGCCCCGGCGCCCGCCCCGAACCCCACCAGCGGCCTCTACCGGGTCGTGCGCGCCTGCTGGCTCGGTCTGGCGCACGCCGTCGGAGCGACGTTCCGCGGCATAGGGCGCGGCGCGAAGGGACTCGACCCGGCGCACCGCAAGGACGGGCTCGCGCTGCTGCTCCTCGGCCTGGCCCTGATCGTCGCAGCCGGCACCTGGTCCCGGCTGCGCGGCCCCGTCGGCGACCTGGTGGAGATGCTGGTCACCGGCGCCTTCGGCCGACTCGACCTGCTGGCGCCGCTGCTGCTCGGGGCCGTCGCCGTACGCATCATCCGCCACCCGGAGAAGACCGAGGCCAACGGCCGTATCGTGATCGGCCTCTCCGCGCTGGTCTTCGGCGTGCTCGGCCTGGTCCACCTCGCCTGCGGCGGCCCCGGACGCGGCGAGGGCATCGAGGACATAAGAGACGCCGGCGGGCTGATCGGCTGGGCCGCTTCCCGGCCGCTGATCTTCACCGTGGGCGAGGTGCTCGCCGTACCGCTGCTGGTGCTGATCACCGTCTTCGGGCTCCTGGTGGTCACCGCGACCCCGGTCAACGCCATCCCGCAGCGGCTACGGCTGCTCGGCCAGCGGCTCGGCCTGATCGAGGCCGACCCCGCCGGGCACTTCGACGCGTACCCGGACGGGCACTCAGCGGACGACGACCGCTACGAGGAGCAGTGGCGGGAGGCCCTGCCGTCCAAGCCGCGCCGCCGCGCCGCCGCCGGCTCGTACGATCCGGACCACGCCGAGGAAGAGGCCCTCACCAGGCGGCGCAGGCGGCGTCGCACCAGCGGCAGCGCGGAACTGGACCGGCCGATGGACGCGGTCGACGTGGCCGCGGCCGCCGCGGCGGCCCTGGACGGCGCCGTCCTGCACGGCATGCCGCCCTCGCCGCTGGTCGCCGATCTCACCCAGGGCGTCGCCGTGGAGCGGCCCGAGGCCGCACCGACGCCACGGCCGCAGACCGGGGGCGCCGCCGCCCAGGGCGTACCCGGCAAGCGCGCGGCGGGGCAGCCAGGGGCCGCCGAGTCCGGGTCCACGAGGCCCGCGGCCGCGCGCTCCGGGGCCGCCGACTCCGCCGTACCCGATCTGACCAAGGCCGCCCCCGAAGCGCCACGGGACCTGCCGCCCCGCGCCGAGCAGCTCCAGCTCTCCGGCGACATCACCTACGCGCTGCCCTCGCTGGACCTCCTGGAGCGCGGCGGCCCCGGCAAGGCGCGCAGCGCCGCCAACGACGCGATCGTCGCCTCGCTCACCAACGTCTTCACCGAGTTCAAGGTCGACGCGGCCGTCACCGGCTTCACCCGCGGCCCGACCGTCACCCGGTACGAGGTCGAGCTCGGCCCCGC
This sequence comes from Streptomyces sp. O3, assembly GCF_054788135.1. Lineage (NCBI taxonomy): Bacteria > Bacillati > Actinomycetota > Actinomycetes > Kitasatosporales > Streptomycetaceae > Streptomyces > Streptomyces sp. O3. Next base: position 285,031 of record NZ_JBTVYK010000001.1, on the reverse strand, counting down.
CGTCAAGGTCGAGCGGATCACCGCGCTGACCAAGAACATCGCCTACGCCGTCGCCAGCCCCGACGTCCGGATCATCAGCCCCATCCCCGGCAAGTCCGCGGTCGGCATCGAGATCCCGAACACCGACCGGGAGATGGTCAACCTCGGCGACGTGCTGCGCCTGGCGGACGCCGCCGAGGACGACCACCCGATGCTGGTCGCGCTCGGCAAGGACGTCGAGGGCGGCTACGTCATGCACAACCTCGCGACGATGCCGCATGTACTGGTCGCCGGCGCCACCGGCTCCGGAAAGTCGTCCTGCATCAACTGTCTGATCACCTCGATCATGGTGCGGGCGACCCCCGAGGACGTACGGATGGTGCTGGTCGACCCCAAGCGCGTGGAACTCACCGCGTACGAGGGCATTCCGCACCTCATCACACCGATCATCACCAACCCCAAGAAGGCCGCCGAGGCCCTGCAGTGGGTCGTCCGCGAGATGGACCTGCGCTACGACGATCTCGCCGCGTACGGATTCCGGCACATCGACGACTTCAACGCGGCCGTGCGCGACGGCAAGGTCAGCGCGCCCGAGGGCAGCGAGCGGGAGCTGCAGCCCTATCCGTATCTGCTGGTGATCGTCGACGAGCTCGCGGACCTGATGATGGTCGCGCCGCGCGACGTCGAGGACTCGATCGTGCGCATCACCCAGCTGGCCCGCGCCGCGGGCATCCACCTGGTGCTCGCCACCCAGCGGCCCAGCGTCGACGTGGTGACCGGCCTGATCAAGGCGAATGTGCCGTCCCGGCTCGCCTTCGCGACCTCCTCACTCGCCGACAGCCGGGTCATCCTCGACCAGCCGGGCGCCGAGAAGCTGATCGGCAAGGGCGACGGGCTCTTTCTGCCGATGGGGGCGAACAAGCCGACCCGGATGCAGGGCGCGTTCGTCACCGAAGGCGAGGTCTCCGCCGTCGTACGGCACTGCAAGGACCAGATGGCCCCGGTCTTCCGGGACGACGTCGTGGTCGGCACCAAGCAGAAGAAGGAGATCGACGAGGACATCGGCGACGACCTCGACCTGCTGTGCCAGGCCGCCGAACTGGTGGTTTCCACGCAGTTCGGGTCCACCTCGATGCTGCAGCGCAAGCTGCGGGTCGGCTTCGCCAAGGCGGGACGCCTGATGGACCTGATGGAGTCGCGGAACGTCGTCGGACCGAGCGAGGGCTCCAAGGCACGCGACGTTCTGGTGAAACCGGACGATTTGGAGGGAGTGCTCGCGGTACTCCGGGGGGAAACTCATCCATAAGGGGACGTCGAGCAACCGTTTCCCTTCTTGTGACGTCAAGTTGGACAACGGGACGGAGGCATGTCCCACCATCGGGATGTCTGGCCATTCCGATGGCGTACAAAGTGCACCGCCCGGTTGCCCCACCCTTTCCCACCCCCTCTAGACTGAACATCCGGCAGGTGGCTACACGCTCGAAAGGCGCCCCCGTGTCCATCGGCAACTCCCCTGAAGAGGACCGTCCTTCGGTCGAGCGTTCGGCTGACCCCGCGATTACGGCCGACCACTCGGTCGACGTCGAACCCCTGGTCGAAGAAGAAACCGTGGCCGAAGAAGAACGCCCCTCGGTGGGCCGCACGCTCCAGCGCGCGCGTATCGACGCCGGGCTGACCGTCGACGAAGTCAGCGCGTCCACTCGGGTGCGCACCCCGATCGTGCACGCGATCGAACAGGACGACTTCTCGCGCTGCGGCGGCGACGTCTACGCCCGCGGACACATCAGGACGCTGGCGCGCGCCGTCGGCCTGGATCCCGCCCCGCTGGTGGCCCAGTACGAGGACGAGCACGGCGGACGCCCCGCCCCGACCCCGGCCGCACCGCTGTTCGAGGCCGAGCGGATCAGGCCGGAACGACGTCGTCCCAACTGGACCGCGGCCATGGTCGCGGCCATCGTCGCCGTGGTCGGGTTCGTGGGCTTCACCCTGTTCAGCGGGGAGGACGACGGGCCCGGCGCCAAGGACCCGGTCGCCGGCAGCTCGCCGTCGCCGAAGGCCCAGCCGTCACCCACCCAGACCAAGCCGGCCGACCCCAAGCCGGACCCGACCGAGAGCGCGATCGCGGGCGTCTCCAAGGACAAGGTCACCGTGCTGGTGAGCGCCGTGGACGACCGCAGCTGGATCTCGGCCCACGACGGCAGCGGCAGGCTGATGTTCGACGGCATCCTGGAGAAGGGCGACTCCAAGTCGTTCACGGCCAAGGAGCAGATCGACCTCGTCCTGGGCAAGGCGGGCGCGGTCAAGCTCTTTGTGAACGGCAAGGAGATCAAGGACGAGTTCGAGCCGGGCGCGGTCGAGCGGCTCTCCTACACCAAGGACGACCCGCGCGGCGACGCCGGAGTCGGCTGACCGGACGCGGGCCGTCAGGCGGGTTGTGACATACCCCCGGAACGGCTCGGGGCCCTCGCGGCAGGGGACGGGCGATTGAGCACGTACGCTTGACCCCATGCCTGAACGCCGTACCGTCGCTCTCGTCACTCTTGGCTGCGCCCGTAACGAGGTGGACTCGGAGGAGCTCGCAGGCCGCTTGGAGGCGGACGGCTGGCAGCTCGTCGAGGACGCCGCGGACGCGGATGTCGCCGTCGTCAACACCTGCGGATTCGTCGAAGCGGCCAAGAAGGACTCCGTCGACGCCCTGCTCGAAGCCAACGACCTCAAGGACCACGGCCAGACCCAGGCCGTGGTCGCCGTCGGCTGCATGGCCGAGCGGTACGGCAAGGAGCTCGCCGAGGCGCTGCCCGAGGCCGACGGCGTGCTCGGCTTCGACGACTACACCGACATCTCCGACCGCCTGCAGACCATCCTCAGCGGCGGCATCCACGCCGCCCACACCCCGCGCGACCGGCGCAAGCTGCTGCCGATCAGCCCTGCCGAGCGCCAGGACGCCGCCGACGTGGCGCTGCCAGGACACGCCCAGGAACCCGCGAGCCAGCCCACCGACCAGCCCGCCGACCTGCCGGACGGCCTCGCCCCGGCCTCCGGACCGCGCGCGCCGCTGCGCCGCCGGATCGGCACCGCACCGGTCGCCTCCGTGAAGCTGGCCTCCGGCTGCGACCGGCGCTGCTCCTTCTGCGCCATCCCGTCCTTCCGCGGGTCCTTCATCTCGCGGCGGCCGAGCGACGTGCTGAACGAGGCGCGCTGGCTCGCCGAGCAGGGCGTCTCGGAGATCATGCTGGTCTCCGAGAACAACACCTCGTACGGCAAGGACCTCGGCGACATCCGGCTCCTGGAGACGCTGCTGCCCGAGCTCGCCGAGATCGACGGTCTTGAGCGGGTACGGGTCAGCTACCTGCAGCCCGCCGAGATGCGGCCCGGACTCATCGACGCCCTGACCTCCACGCCGAACGTCGCGCCCTACTTCGACCTGTCCTTCCAGCACTCCGCGCCCGGCGTGCTGCGGGCGATGCGCCGCTTCGGCGACACCGACCGGTTCCTGGAGCTCCTCGACCAGATCCGCGCCAAGGCCCCGCAGGCCGGTGTGCGGTCCAACTTCATCGTCGGCTTCCCCGGCGAGAGCGAGGACGACGTCGCCGAGCTGGAGCGGTTCCTCACCGGGGCGCGGCTGGACGCCATCGGCGTCTTCGGCTACTCCGACGAGGACGGCACGGAGGCGGCGACGTACGAGCACAAGCTGGACGAGGACGTGGTCGCCGAGCGTCTCGCCCGCGTCTCGCGGCTCGCGGAGGAGCTGACCGCGCAGCGGGCCGAGGAGCGGATCGGCGAGACCGTGCGGGTGCTGGTCGAGTCGGTCGACGGCGCGGACGGCGCGGTCGGCCGCGCCGCCCACCAGGCGCCGGAGACCGACGGGCAGGTGGTGTTCACCACGAGCCGGGGGTTGACTGTCGGTCGTATGGTCGAGGCGAAGGTGGTCGGCACGGAAGGCGTCGACCTGGTGGCCGAACCGCTGGAAGGCGTCGAGGAGGCGGGCAGATGACCGGAGTCCCCGCGTCCGCGGCGGGCGGTACCGGGCGCAAGCCCGCGGCCGGCGGCGGCAAGCTGGGCACCGCGGCCGTCAACCAGGCCAGCCTGTGGAACATCGCCAATATCCTCACCATGGTGCGGCTGCTGCTCGTGCCGGGCTTCGTGATGCTGATGCTGGCGGCGGGCGGGTATGACCCCGCGTGGCGCTCCTTCGCCTGGGCGGCGTTCGCGGTGGCCATGATCACCGACCTGTTCGACGGGCATCTGGCCCGTACGTACAACCTGGTCACCGACTTCGGGAAGATCGCGGACCCGATCGCCGACAAGGCGATCATGGGGGCCGCGCTGATCTGTCTGTCCTGGCTCGGCGACCTGCCCTGGTGGGTGACCGGGGTGATCCTCGGGCGGGAGCTCGGGATCACGCTGATGCGGTTCTGGGTGATCCGGTACGGCGTCATCCCGGCCAGCCGGGGCGGGAAGCTGAAGACCCTGTCGCAGGGCATCGCGGTCGGGATGTACATCCTGGCGCTGACCGGGCCGCTGGCCACCATTCGGTTCTGGGTGATGGCGGTGGCCGTGGTGCTGACCGTGGGCACCGGGCTGGACTATGTGCGGCAGGCCGTGGTGCTGCGGCGGCGCGGGCGGGCGGCGGAGCGGTCGGCGTGAACTCTTCCGTTCCCGGCCGACCCGGCGCCACCGGCTCCGACCGGCCCGACGCCACCGGGGGCGCCACGGACCCGAGCGCCGCCGAGGTGCTGGGGCTGCTGGCCGGGCGGGGCGAGACGCTCGCCGTCGCCGAGTCGCTGACCGGCGGTCTCGTCGCGGCGGAGCTCACCGGGGTGGCCGGTGCGTCCAGGTGCTTCCGCGGGTCGGTGACGGCGTACGCGACCGAGCTCAAGGGGCGGCTGCTCGGGGTCGACGGCACCCTTCTGGCCGAACGCGGAGCGGTGGATCCCGAGGTCGCCCGGCAGATGGCCGAGGGCGTACGCCGGGCGCTCGGGGCGGACTGGGGGATCGCGACCACCGGCGTCGCCGGGCCCGAGCCCCAGGACGGGCAACCGGTCGGTACGGTCTACGTCGCCGTGGCCGGGCCGGGGTCCTGTGCTTCTCCGGGGCCCGGCGCTCCGCCGGGCCCCGGAGAAGCACAGAACCTGTCCGCCGACCCCGAGGCCAAAATGGCCGGGACGGTGCGCGGAGTGGCTGGTTCCGGTGGTCCGGTGGGTGGGAAAGTCGTCCAGCTGCGGTTGAAAGGCAGTCGAGCGGAAATCCGTAGAGAGAGTGTACGGAGCGTGCTGGAGCTGCTCAGAGGCCAACTGACCAGGCCGTCGAGCGAACTGATCGCGAATGCGGGGGCACAGGATACGGAACAACACGGGGGGATTTGATGTTTGCAGCCCTGAGTGAACACGACATCGCTCCCCGCACGGCCGCGTCGCGAGGCGGTACGGTGGTGCATGAAGGATGCGGTTACACGGTCCGAGGAGGGAGCCACCGATGATTCTGCTCCGTCGCCTGCTGGGTGACGTGCTGCGTCGGCAGCGCCAACGCCAGGGCCGTACTCTGCGCGAAGTCTCCTCGTCTGCCCGAGTCTCACTCGGCTATCTCTCCGAGGTGGAGCGGGGGCAGAAGGAGGCTTCCTCCGAGCTGCTTTCCGCGATCTGCGACGCGCTTGACGTACGGATGTCCGAGCTCATGCGTGAAGTGAGCGACGAGCTCTCGCTTGCCGAACTGGCCGCTTCGGCTGCGGCCGAGCCGGTGCGCGAGGCCGTTCCCGCCGGGGTGCGCCCCATGCTCAACGCGGTGTCCGTGACGGGCGTCCCACCAGAACGCGTGACGATCAAGGCACCCGCCGAGGCGGTCGACGTCGTCGCGGCCTGACGAACCGCGAGTGTGTCCGAACCCCGGCCGGGGTGATCCCGGCCGGGGTTTTCGCATGTCGTTTTTTGTGGGCTATGTCATGGTTGGTGGGTACTCGGGGAAGTGCGGACGGCTGGAGGAACCCGTATGTACGTTGTGAAGAGCCCGCTCCCCGACGCGGATCTGAAGACGGTCTCCGAGGCGCTGCAAGGCGCTCTGGTGGACCTGGTGGACCTTTCGCTGGTGGCCAAGCAGATCCACTGGAACGTGGTCGGACCGCGCTTTCGCTCCGTGCACCTGCAGCTGGACGAGGTCGTGGACACGGCGCGGCTGCACTCGGACACGGTCGCCGAACGGGCCTCGACGCTCGGGGTCTCGCCGGACGGGCGGGCGGCGACGGTGGCGGGGAGCAGCGGCATCGGAGCGGTGTCCGGGGGCTGGGTCAAGGACGCGGACGCGGTGCGGGTCCTGGTCGACGCGCTGGGTGCGGTGATCACGCGGATGCGGGAGCGGGTGGGGGCGACCGGAGACGCGGACCCGGTGAGCCAGGACATCTTCATCGGGATCACCGCCGATCTTGAGAAGCATCACTGGATGTTCCAGGCCGAGAACGGGTGAGCGGGGTGGGGCGCGGCTGCGCGCGGTCGAGGACGGCTGGGCGCGCCGTGTGACCCGTGTGCGCGTGTGTCCTGTGTCGCGCGCTGTGTCGCACGCTGTGTCGCGCCCTGTGTGGGCCTCGGACGCCCCCGGTGCTTCCGGTGCCTCCTGTGCGCCCTCCCGCTGGGTGATCGCGTGGCTCTAGCGTGGCCGGAGGAGGCTGTCCATGGCGACGTGCGGCGGACGGAGGTGGTCCATACCCAGGGCGCTGGCCGTGCCGGTCGCCCTGGGGCTGGGGGCGGTGTGGTGGTGGGCCGTGCTGCGGCTGGCGGTGGCGCCCGAGCGGGCGGGGGTGCTGGAGGGGGCGGTCGCGGCGGGGGGATGGGGGCTGAGTCTGCTGCCGGTGCACTGTGCGCCGAAGGCGACTACCAGGGCATGGCGACGCCGCCGTTCGGGCGGAGGATCTGGCCCGTCGTGAACGACGCGGCGTCGGATGCCAGGTGCAGCACGGTGTGCGCGACGTCTTCGGGCTCGCCGACCCGGCCCAGCGGTGCCATGCGGGACATCAGGGCCGCCGTGTGGGACTGGGCCTCGTCGTTGTTGTGCCGCTCGGTCATGGGGGTCCGGACCCAGCCGGGGGCGACGGCGTTGACGCGGATGCCGTGCGGGCCGATCTCGGCGGCCAGGGTCTTGGTGAGCTGGACGACGGCGGCCTTGGACGCGCCGTAGCAGAGCAGACCGGGGCCGCCGGTGTCGACGGCTCCGGAGGCCATGGTGACGATGCTGCCTCGGGTTCCGGCGGCGATCATCAGGCGGGCCGCCTCCTGGCAGGCGTACAGGATGCCCTTGAAATTGACCGCGAAGACGCGGTCGACGTCCGCGTCGTCGGTCTCCAGGACTGGGCTGCTGTGCATGACGCCCGCGATCGCCGCCAGGATGTCCAGCCGCTTAGGGCGGTGGAGCGCGGCCTTGAGCTGGGCGCGGTCGGTGACGTCCAGGGGGTGGGTGTGCGCCGTGCCGCCCGCGGCTCTGATCGTGGTGGCGGTCTCGTGCAGGCCGACCTCGTCGCGGTCGGCGCAGTGCACGGTGGCGCCCGCTTGGGCGAGGAGTATGGCGCTCGCGCGGCCTATGCCGCTTGCGGCGCCGGTGAGGAACGCGGTGCGGCCGGTGAGGTCGTACGCCGTGACGGGCATGACCGGACCGTACGAGCTCTCCTGACAGAGCGTCAATCGCCGGTGAGGGATCGGGGTCGGGAGCGGGCGCAGGTGCGGGTGCAGGCGCGGTGCGGGGTTACGGGGTGGGGTTACGGGGTGGGGCCGGGCTGGCAGCGAGGGCACCAGTAGGTGGGGCGTTCGCGGGAGCCGTCGCCCTGGTTCGCCGAGCGGACGGGGGCGCCGCAGCGCAGGCAGGGGCGGGGCGCGCGCCCGTAGACGTACAGGCGGGGGTCACGGCGGCCCGTGGTGCTGCGGGCGGGGCGGTCACGATTGGCTTCGAGGAGCCGTTTGGCGGTGGTGACCAGCCGTTCGGCGGTGGCCGCCGGGAGCTCGCCGACGGGGAGCCAGGGAGTGGCGGCGGCGAGGAAACACAGCTCGGACTTGTACACATTGCCGATGCCCGCGAGGTTGCGCTGGTCGAGCAGGGCCTCGCCGAGCGGGCGCGCGGGGTCTTGGAGGAGGTTGCGCAGGGCGGTTCGCGGGTCCCAGTCAGGGCCCAGGAGATCCGGGCCGAGATGGCCTACGGCCTTCGCCTCGTCCTGAGTGCGGAGCAGTTCCAGGACGGGGAGGCGGTAGCCGACGGCGGTGTGCTCATGGGTGCCGAGGATCGCGCGGATCTGGTGGGCGGGGCCGCCGCTCCAGCGCTCCCCGGAGGCGTAGACCTTCCAGGCGCCGTCCATCCGCAGATGCGAGTGCAGGGTGAGGCCGCCCTCGACGCGGGCGAGGAGGTGCTTGCCGCGTGCGGTGACGTCCCGGACGGTCCGGCCGGTGAGGTCGGCCGTGGCGTACCGGGGTACGCGCAGGTCCGAGCGGGTCAGGACCCGGCCCGCGAGCGCGCTGCTCAGACGCCGGGCGGCCTGGTGGACGGTGTCTCCCTCGGGCATGGGGCCAGGGTGACACGCACCGCGCCCCGGATGCCCGCGCGTCCTGGACGTCCTGCACGTCCCGCGCGTCCCACGTCACGCGCGTATGCGCAGGCCGCGCGGCGTGGCGTGGAAGCCCGCGGACTCCAGCAGGCGGCCCAGCGGCGAGGTCAGGGCGGGGGCGCCGTTGACGCGCTCCACGGTGACCGTCGTGCCGAGGGCGCTCGCGCGGGCCGCGGACGCCAGCGCCTCGGTGGCGCGATGGAGCCGGGCGTCGTCCGCCGCGGCCGGGTCCTCGGGGTCGGCGGGCCAGGCGAGCAGGGTCTTGCCGCCGCGCTCCATGTACAGCGCCAGGACGCCGTCGACCAGGACGACCAGCGAACCGGCCTTGCGGCCGGGTTTATGCCCGGCCTGCGCGGGGGGATCCGGCCAGGGGAGCGCCGCGCCGTAGGCGTTCGCCGGGTCGGCCGCCGCGAGGACTGTGGCCCGCGGGCCCTCGGGGCTGTCGCCGCGATCCAGGGCGTTCGACGCTGCCCGCAGCCGGTCCACCGCGCCGTCCATCGCGAACTGGGCCGCGCCGAGACCCTCGACGACATAGCCGCGCCGGGCCTGACCGCTGTCCTCGAAGGCGGACAGGACGCGGTACGTCGCCGCGAAGCCGCCCTCGACGCCTTCCGCGGCGACCGCGCCTCGGGTGACGACGCCGTGCCGGTCCAGGAGCGTACGAGCTCGGGCGTGGGCGCGCAGCGTGGGGTCGGGTTCGCGGGCCGGGAGCAGCGACCAGCGGCCCGCGACGGTGGGCGGACCGCTGCGCGACGCCGGGCGGGCGGCGCCGGTGAGGGAGCCGTACCGGCCTCGGGGGACAGGGCGTCGGGCGCGGTGGGCGGTGGAGCCCGCCGTACGCCCCGAGCCGAGCAACGAGCGCATGGGGGCGAGGGTGTCGTTGGTGAGCCGCCCGGACCACGCCAGGTCCCAGAGGGCGTCGGCCAGCTGGGCGTCGGTGGCGTCGGGGTGGGTGGTGGCGCGTACCTGATCGGTGATCTGGCGGAAGAACAGGCCGTAACCGCCCGAGAGGGCGTCCAGGACGGACTGGTGGAGCGCGGTGAGTTCCAGCGGGTGGGGCTCGGGCAGCAACAAGGGCGCGGAGTCGGCCAGATACAGCGACAGCCAGCCGTCCTTGCCGGGCAGCGCCCCGGCCCCCGCCCACACCACCTCTCCGGTGGTGGTGAGTTCGTCCAGCAGGGCGGGGGTGTAGTCCTGGACACGCGAGGGCAGGACGAGCTTCTCGAGCGCCGACGCGGGGACCGCGGCGCCCTGCAACTGCTCGACGGCGCGGACCAGTCCGTCGACGCCCCGCAGCCCGTGCCCGCCCAGGTGCTGCCACTGGGGCAGGAACCCGGCGAGCGCGGCGGGCGGCACCGGCTCCAACTCCTGGCGCAGGGCGGCCAGGGAGCGGCGGCGCAGCCTGCGGAGCACGGCGGAGTCACACCACTCCTGGCCGATGCCCGCCGGGTGGAACTCCCCTTGGACGACACGGCCGTTGGCTGCCAGGCGCTGTAGCACGCCCTCGGTGACGGCCGTGCCGAGGCCGAAGCGGGTAGCGGCGGCGGCCGAGGTGAACGGGCCGTGCGTGCGCGCGTAGCGGGCGAGCAGGTCGCCGAGGGGGTCCTTGACGGGCTCGGTGAACGCTTCCGGCACCCCCACGGGAAGTGCCGTGCCGAGCGCGTCGCGCAGGCGTCCCGCGTCCTCGATCGCCGCCCAGTGGTCGGCCCCCGCGATCCGGACCCGGATGGCGCGGCGGGCCGCGGCGAGCTGACCGGCCCAGTCCGGCTCGGCGCCCCGCTCGGCCAGCTCCTCCTTGGTGAGCGGGCCGAGCAGCCGCAGCAGGTCGGCGACGCCCTCGGCGTCCTTGACGCGCCGGTCGTCGGTGCGCCACTGCAGCTCGCGCTCCAGCTCGGTGAGCACATCGGCGTCCAGGAGCTCGCGCAACTCGGCCTGGCCGAGCAGCTCGGCCAGCAGACGCGAGTCCAGCGAGAGGGCCGCGGCACGGCGCTCGGCGAGCGGTGAGTCACCCTCGTAGAGGAACTGCGCGACATAGCCGAACAGCAGCGAGCGGGCGAACGGCGACGGCTCCGGTGTGGTCACCTCGACCAGGCGGACACGGCGGGCCTCGATGTCGCCCATGAGCTCCGTGAGCCCCGGTACGTCGAAGACGTCCTGGAGACACTCGCGCACCGCCTCCAGGACGATCGGGAACGAGCCGAACTCGCTCGCCACCTCAAGGAGCTGCGAGGCGCGCTGACGCTGCTGCCACAGCGGCGTGCGCTTGCCGGGGCTGCGGCGCGGCAACAGCAGCGCACGGGCGGCGCATTCGCGGAACCGGGAGGCGAACAGGGCCGAGCCGCCCACCTGATCGGTGACCAGCTGCTGCACCTCGCCCTGATCGAAGGCGACGTCGGCGGCGCCCACCGGAGCCTGCTCCGCGTCATACTCCGGGCCGGGCTCCGACGGCTCCTGGTCCAGCAGGTCCAGGCCCAGCAGATCGGCGTCGGGGAGCCGCAGCACCAGGCCGTCGTCGGCGTGCAACACCTGCGCGTCCATGCCGTACCGCTCGGTGAGCCTGGCGCCCAGGGCCAGCGCCCAGGGGGCGTGCACCTGGGCCCCGAAAGGGGAGTGCACGACGACGCGCCAGTCGCCCAGCTCGTCGCGGAAGCGCTCCACCACGATGGTCCGGTCGTCCGGCACATGGCCGCAGGCCGCGCGCTGCTCGGCGAGATACGCCAGGACGTTGTCCGCGGCCCAGGCGTCCAGGCCCGCGTCCGTCAGCCGCAGCCGGGCGTCCTCAGCGGCCAGGCCGCCGACCTCACGCAGGAACGCGCCCAGCGCGCGGCCCAGTTCGAGCGGCCGGCCCAGCTGGTCGCCCTTCCAGAACGGCAGCCGTCCGGGGACACCGGGCGCGGGGGAGACCAGGACGCGGTCACGGGTGATGTCCTCGATACGCCAGGAGCTGGTTCCCAGGGTGAAGACATCGCCGACTCGGGACTCGTAGACCATCTCCTCGTCCAGCTCCCCGACCCGGCCGCCCCCCTTCTTCGGATCGGCCCCCGCGAGGAACACCCCGAAAAGCCCGCGGTCCGGAATCGTGCCGCCCGAGGTGACGGCGAGGCGCTGCGCTCCGGGACGCCCGGTGACCGTACCGGCGACGCGGTCCCACACCACGCGCGGGCGCAACTCGGCGAAGGCGTCGGACGGATAGCGGCCCGCGAGCATGTCCAGGACGGTGTGGAACGCGGACTCCGGGAGGGTGGCGAAGGGCGCCGCCCTGCGGGCCACCGCCAGCAGATCGTCCACCTGCCAGCTGTCCAGCGCGACCATCGCCACGAGCTGCTGAGCCAGGACGTCCAACGGGTTGGCGGGAACCCGGAGGGACTCGATGCCGCCGGTGCGCATCCGCTCGGTGACCACCGCGGCCTGCACCAGGTCGCCCCGGTACTTGGGGAAGACCACGCCCGTGGAGACCGCGCCCACCTGATGCCCGGCCCGGCCGACGCGCTGGAGCCCGGAAGCCACCGAAGGAGGCGACTCGACCTGCACCACCAGATCCACGGCGCCCATGTCGATGCCCAGCTCCAGGCTGGAGGTGGCCACGACGGCCGGGAGACGCCCCGCCTTGAGGTCCTCCTCGACCTGGGCGCGCTGCTCCTTGGAGACCGAGCCGTGGTGCGCACGGGCCAGGACCGGCGGGGCGCCCTTGGCCGCACCCGACTCGGCCATCAGCTCGGCGGGCGAGTGGGCTTCGGGGAGCGGCTCCCCCGTCGCCCGCTCGTAGGCGATCTCGTTGAGGCGGTTGCACAACCGCTCCGCGAGGCGCCGGGAGTTGGCGAACACGATCGTGGAACGGTGCGCCTGGACCAGGTCGGCGATCTTCTCCTCGACGTGCGGCCAGATGGAAGGCCGTTCGCCCTCGTCCTGACCGGAGTCGGCGGCCGGTGAACCACCCAGCTCGCCCAGGTCCTCCACGGGGACGACCACCGACAGGTCGAACTCCTTGCCCGAGGGAGGCTGGACGATCTCCACCCGGCGCCGCGGCGAGAGATACCGCGCCACCTCGTCCACCGGACGCACCGTCGCCGACAGGCCGATCCGGCGCGCGGGACGCGGCAGCAGCTCGTCCAGGCGCTCCAGGGACAGCGCCAGGTGCGCCCCGCGCTTGGTGCCCGCCACCGCGTGCACCTCGTCCAGGATCACCGTCTCGACGCCGGTCAGGGCCTCGCGGGCGGCCGATGTGAGCATCAGGAACAGCGACTCGGGGGTGGTGATCAGGATGTCCGGCGGCCTGGTCGCCAGCGAGCGCCGCTCGGCGGCCGGAGTGTCCCCGGAGCGGATACCGACCCGCACATCGGGCTCCGGCAGCCCCAGGCGCACGGACTCCTGCCGGATGCCCGTCAGCGGGGAGCGCAGATTGCGCTCCACATCGACCGCGAGGGCCTTGAGCGGGGAGACATACAGCACCCGGCAGCGGTTCTTGGGGTCCGCGGGCGGCGGCGTGCTCGCGAGCGAGTCAAGCGCGGAGAGGAAGGCGGCCAGGGTCTTGCCGGAACCGGTCGGGGCCACGACCAGGACGTCCGAACCCTCGCCGATCGCCCGCCAGGCCCCTTCCTGGGCGGCCGTGGGCGCGGAGAAGGCCCCCGCGAACCAGCCGCGAGTCGCGGGGGAGAACGAGTCGAGAGCTTTCCCGGTCATGGTCCCCATCGTGCACCGCGCCACTGACAATCGCCCGGACCTGCACAAACTCAGGGGCGCCGAAGGAATCCAGTGGCGCGGCACCCGGCCCCGTGACACACAATGGGCGCATGGCGGCAGGCGAGCGGGCACGGTACTGGCAGTACCCCGACCTGCCCGGAGTGGACCTGCTGCACGCCCGCTACATCCACAAGACGTTCGCCCGGCACACACACGAGACCTTCGTCTTCGCCGCGGTCACCGAAGGAGCCGAGGCGTTCCACTACCGCGACGAACTGGTGCGCGCGGCACCCGGCCAGCTGGCCCTGGTGAACCCCGACACCCCGCACACCGGGCACGCGGCCGTCCCCGAGGGCTGGACCTACCGCACGCTCTACCCGGCCGCCGACCTGGTGCGGTCGATCGCCGCCGACGCCACGACACTGCGCGGCTCGGTGGCCTTCACCGCCCCCGTCGTGGACGACCCCTACGCGGCCCGGCTGGTCGTCGCCGTACACCGAGCCGCCGAGCAGGGCAACGCGCTGGCGGCCGACAGCCTGCTGCGACTGGTCACGGCGCGGATGCTGCGCAGCCACGGAGGCCGGCTCACCGCGCGCCGCCCCCTCTCCGCCGGAGCACGCGACGCGGCACGCGCGCGAGCCGTCCTGGAGGAGCGGATGGCCGACCCGCCGTCGCTGACACGGCTGGCCCAGGACCTCGGCACCAGCCCCTTCGCGCTGCTGCGCGCCTTCAAGGCGGCGTACGGAATGCCGCCGCACACCTGGCTCACCGACGCCCGAGTACGGCGCGCCCGCGGGCTCCTGGACGCGGGCACCGCCCCCGCGCGGGCGGCAGCCGCCGTCGGGTTCACCGACCAGCCGCACCTCAACCGGCACTTCACGCGGATCGTCGGGGTGCCTCCGGGGGCGTACCAGCGAGGGCGCAGAAACGTACAAGACCAGGCCGCCGAGAGTCACGTAGCGTCACCCGCGTGGCAGAACAACCAACAACACCCGTAGTGATACCCCCCGAGGCCGGGCCTCGGGAGGCGAGTGAGCCAGCCGCACCGGCTGACGTGGGCAAACCGGACTCCGCCGTCGTCCGGGACTCGCTCGGCGTCGGCGTCGCCGTCGGCCTGTCCGGGTTCGCCTTCGGCGTCACCGCGGTCGGCAACGGCCTGAGCCTGACACAGGCCTGCGCGCTCAGCCTGCTGGTCTTCACCGGCGCCTCGCAGTTCGCGCTCGTCGGCGCGCTGGCGGGCGGCGGCAACCCGGTCACCGCCGCCGCGGGCGCCTTCTTCCTCGGCGTGCGCAACGCGTTCTACGGCCTGCGCCTGTCGCAGCTGCTCGCGCTGCCGCGCTGGGTACGCCCCTTCGGCGCGCACTGGGTCATCGACGAGACCACCGCGGTCACGCTCGCCCAGCCCACCCGACGGGCCAGGCGCATCGGCTTCGCCGTCACCGGGCTGACCCTGTACGTGCTGTGGAACCTCACCACGCTGCTGGGCGCCCTGGGCGCCGAGGCCATCGGCGACACCGAGGCGTGGGGACTCGACGCCGCGGGGCCCGCGACGTTCCTCGCCCTGCTCGCGCCCATGCTGCGGACCGCGACCGAGCGGGCCGTCGCCGCGCTCGCCGTACTCCTCGGCCTCGGCCTGCTGCCCGTCCTGCCCGCCGGGGCGCCGGTGCTGGTGGCCGCGCTCGCGGCGCCCGTCGTGCTCATCGCGCGGGGCCGTCGCACGACCACGGAAGGGGCGGGGCGGTGACCGTCTGGATCGCGATCGCGGTCACCGCGGTCGGCTGCTACGCCGTGAAACTGCTGGGCCTGCTGGTGCCAGCGGGCATGGTGGAACGCCCGCTGGTCAAGCGACTGGCCGCGCTGCTGCCCGTCGCGCTGCTCGCCGCGCTCACCGCACAGCAGACCTTCTCCGCCGACGGCCAGCTGGTGCTGGACGCCAGGGCGGCGGGGCTCGTCGCGGCGGCGGTCGCGCTGCTGCTGCGCGCGCCCTTCCTGGTGATCATCGCCGCCGCCGTCGTGGTGACCGCTGGCGTACGGGCCATCGGCGGCTGATCCCAGGACACACCACCCGCGGACGTCGGCCCCGGCGGCCGGCCCTGCCGGTCGGCCCAGGAGTCAGTCCAGGAGCCAGTCCGGGAGTCAGTCCAGGGCGCGCCCGTAGGCCCGTAGCGTACGCAGTGCCTCAAGGGTGACGATCGGCCGTGACTCCATGACCGGGCCCGGAGCCCACTGGCGCCAGTTGACCGGCCAGCCGCCGTCCTGGCACTGCTCGCTCTCGAGGAAGTCCAGCGAGCGCGCCGTCTCCTCGTCGGTGAACCAGGAGCGGGCCAGCGACTCGGGCACGCGCGCGTAGTCATGCGGGAAGTGCTGCTCACCCGGCGCGTAGCCGGGCGCCACCGGGTAGTCGGCGCGCCGCCGCGGATCGAGCACCGCCAACCGCTGCTCGCGCACGAGGCGGCCCAGCCGGTCGGCCGCGACCTGTGCGCGCGACCGGTCGGGGACGCCGTCAAGGAACGCGACGGCCGCGTGGATCTCGTACGGGTGGGACGTCTCCAGCCGCTCGACGGCCGTCCAGCAGAAGTCGGTGGCGCGGAACAACCACGCGTGCCACACCTTGTTGCGGTGCAGCAGCCCCACCACAGGGCCGGTGGCGAGCAGGTCGCTCGGCGGATCGTCGACGACCGGCACGAACGGCGCCGCGGGATAGCCGCGCTGGCTGGGGTGGATCGCCGGAAGAGCGCCGTCGGCGGTCGACACCTCCGAGAGATAGCGGCACACCCGCTCCACACGCTGCCCGCCGCAGCGCCCGATGGAGTCCAGGACGCGCAGCGCGTGCGCGGTGTGCAGCGGCTGGCTGACGGGGCCGCGCAGATCGGGTTCGAGCGCGTGGCCGTACCCGTCGTCCTCGTTGCGGTACGCGGCGAGCGCGGCCTCGACCGAGTCCGCCGAGCCGCCGAGGAAGTGGTAGGCGAACCGGCGCTGCTCCAGCACGCGCGCGGTGAGCCAGACGAATTGCTCGGCGAGGGCGAGCCGCGAGTGCTCGGCGCGCCGGGGGCCGACGGAGCCCGCAGGAACTCCGGATGCGGATTCAGGCATGCACCGACCGTAGGACGGTCAGCGCTCCGGGGCAGCCCCTCGGTCCGTGCTGCACTCTCAGGGGCGTGATACTGGAGGCATGCGGTTGACGGTCTTCTGGGAACGGATGGCGGAGCACTTCGGCGCGGGGTACGTCGACTCCTTCGCACGCGATCATGTGATGTCGGAACTCGGCGGACGCACCGTGCACGAGGCGCTGGACGCCGGTCTTGAGGCCAAGGACGTCTGGCGCGCGGTGTGCGCCTCTATGGGGGTGCCGCCCGAGCGCCGCTGAGGCCCCCGCGCCCCCTCAGCGATGAGGGGGCGCGGGGGCGCTGAGGGGCACGCGGTGGTTACGGGTCAGTGCCGCTCCAGCTCCACCCTCGGCAGCACCCTCCGCAGCCAGCCGGGCAGCCACCACGCGCGCGTGCCCATCAGCTGCATCACGGCGGGCACGATCAGGC
Organism: Streptomyces sp. O3; assembly: GCF_054788135.1. NCBI lineage: Bacteria > Bacillati > Actinomycetota > Actinomycetes > Kitasatosporales > Streptomycetaceae > Streptomyces > Streptomyces sp. O3. The sequence continues at coordinate 268,261 of NZ_JBTVYK010000001.1, read as the reverse complement.
AGCGAATCACTACAGCGTCCAGCAGGATCGCCACCGCCAGGCCGAGCCCGAACTGCTGAAGCATCCGGTCGGGGCTCAGGATGAAGGCCGAGAACACCACGATCATGATCGCCGCGGCGGCCGTGATGATCTTGCCGGTGGCGGCCAGACCCTCGCGTACGGCGGCCTGCGGGTCCTTCGTACGCTCCCACTCCTCGTGGATGCGGGACAACAGGAAGACCTCGTAGTCCATCGAGAGCCCGAACACGATCGCGAAGATCATCACCGGGATGAACGCCTCGACCGGACCCGCCTGCACACCGAACCAGCCGTGCTGGAAGACCATGGTGACCGCGCCCAGAGCGGCGCCGATGCTGACCAGGTTGAGCACCGCGGCCTTCAGCGGGATCAGCACCGACCGGAAGACGACGAGCAGCAGCAGCGCCGACAGACCCACCACGATGGCGACGAACAGCGGCATCCGGTCCGAGACTGTGGACGCGAAGTCCTCGGACGCGGCGGTGGAGCCACCGACCAGCAACTGGGTGCCGGTCTCCCGCTCCAGGGGCGGCAGGATCTCGCCGCGCAGCCGGTCGACGAGCCGGGACGTCTCCACGGCCTGTGGGGCCGATTCCGGGAAGGCCATGACTGTGGCGACCGAACCGTCCTGCGACGGCATCGGCCCGGCGACGGCCGCGACGCCCGGAGTGTCCTCCAGCGCCTTCCGCACCGCGGACGCCGCCTGGGTGCCGCCCTGGCCTCCGGAGGTCGCGTCGGCGACCACGAACAGCGGCCCGTTGAAGCCGGGACCGAAGCCGTCGGCCAGCATGTCGTACGCCTGCCGACTGGTCCGGTCCTCGGCCCCGTTACCCGCGTCGGCGAAACCGAGCCGCATGTCCAGAGCGGGCGCGGCCAGCGCGCCCAACGCGACGACGGACACCAGCAGTGCCGCCCACGGACGCCGCTGCACACCGCTGGCCCAGCGCCGCCATCCGGTGCCCTCGGTGTGCTTCGCCTTGGCCGCGCGCTTGGCCACGTTCCGCTGGATGCGGCCGCCGAACACGCCGAGCAGCGCGGGCAGCAGGGTGAGCGAGGCGGCCATGGTCACCAGGACGGTCAGGGCGACGGCGAGTGCGACGCCCTGCAGCGAGCCGAGGCCGAGCGCCACCAGACCCATCAGCGCGATGATCACGGTCCAGCCCGCGAAGAAGACCGTACGCCCCGCCGCGTCCAGGGCCAGCCGGGTCGCCTGTTCGGGCTCCGCGCCGCGCAGCAGCTCGGTCCGGTAGCGCGAGAAGATCAGCAGCGCGTAGTCGATACCGACACCGAGACCGACCAGCATCATGATCGACGGAGTGAAGTCGGCGATGGTCGCGAGCTGCGAGGCCAGAGCGATCAGCCCGACCGAACCGCCCACCGCGAACACGGCGGTCACCAACGGCAGGCTCGCCGCGACCAGCGAGCCGAACAGGAAGACCAGGATCACCAGCGCGGCGAGCATCCCCGCGCCCTCGGCGCCGCCGCCCCCGCTCTCCTCGGCCCCGCGCACCGGGTCGCCGCCGACCGCGGTGCGCAGTCCGTCACCCGCCGCGTCCGTCGCGGTGTCGATGATCCGCCGGACGTCCTCCTTGGGAACGCTCTGGGCATCCCCGTCGAGGGAGACCGTGGCATAGGCGACGGTGCCGTCCTGGGCGACGGCGGTGGCGTCGTCGTACGGACTGCGCACGCCCGTCACGCTCGGCAGCGTCTCGACCTCGTCGAGCAGCGACTCGACGCGGTCCTTGACGACCGCCTCGCGGATACCGCCGTCGTCGGCGAACACGATCTGTACGGATGTGTCAGCCTGCACCGCCCCATGCTTCTCCAGCACCTCCTGTGCCTGCTGGGACTCGGTGCCGGGCAGCGAGAAGTCATTGTGGTACGCGCTGCCCACCGCTATCGACGCGCCAGTGATACCGACCAGCACCACCACCCACAGGACCAGCGCCTGCCACCGGCGGCGATAGGAGAACGCGGCGATGCGTTCGAAGGCGCTGGCCCGGCGCGTGGTGCGCGGGACCTCGGTCACGGGAGTCATTGGGGGCCTCCTGAGTGAGAACGGTGGGCGAACAAAATCGGTGAGGTATCAGGGACAGCGAGATAGCAGGGACAGTGAGGTCAGAGGTACGAGGGACGGGTGACGCGGTCGCGGAACGTGTGCCAGGTCCAGGCCTGCGCGGCCACCAGCAGCGGCGTCACGACCAGGAGCGCGGGCACCAGGAAGGCGAGCGTGCCGCCGTCGGCGGCCGAGTCGGCCAGCGGCAGGGCCGCACCCGCGAGCACCGGCAGGACCGCCAGCAGCACGGCGGTCAGCGCGAACGACTGCCAGGCGTGCCGACTCCGCCCGACCAGCCGACGGGCCCGCTCATACGGAGCGCCGGTCAGCCGCCCGGCCGCGAAGCCCAGGCCGTGCGCGGCGAACAGCGCGGCGACTGACAGCGCGGTGACCACCGCGACCGGGCCGGTCGCCGGATGCTCCACCGAGCCGTTGAACAGCGCGGCCAACAGCCAGCCCCAGGCCAGCGCGACGGTCCAGCTGCCGCACACCACCGCCCCGTCGCACCCGGCGCGCCAGCGGCGGCCGCCCGTACGGCCCCGCAGCCACAGGCCCGTGTCCCGCACCACCCATCCGGCGAGCAGCGGCACGAGCACCGCGAACTGGCCGCTCAGCAGCTCTCCCTCGAGGTCGGGGAAGCAGCCGACGAGGAGTCCGGCGGTGGCGATGAGCCAGACCTCGTTGCCGAGGAAGAAGGGCGCGAACGACGTGATCACCAGTCGGCGTTCGTCGTCGGAGCGCCCCAGGTACGGGGTGAGCATCCCGGTCCCCAGGTCGGCGCCGGCGAGCACGAAGTATCCGATGGCGAAGAAGGCGAGCAGGGCGATGGCGAGGGATTCCATGGGCACTCCTCAGTAGCTCGCCAGAGACAGGGAATCGACGGGGTTCCGGTCGTCGCCGTCGCCGTCGCCGTCGCCGTCGGTGCGGTCGTCACGGCCGAGTCCGGTCTGGCCGGGACCCGCGCGGGCGCAGCGCGCCAGCAGCCACGCGTTCACGGCGGCGAGCAGCGCGAACAGAGTGGTGAAGACGATCAGGGACACGCGCATCGCGCCGGGCGAGACATCGGACACCGCGTCCTCGGTCTTCAGCAGCCCGTACACGACCCAGGGCTGCCGACCCGCCTCACGGAAGACCCAGCCGCTGATCATCGCGAGATACGGCAGCGGCACGGCGGCCATCAGCACCACGTGCCAGAGCCGGAAGCGGTAGACGACCTTCTTGAAGCAGGCCAGGACGACACCGCCCAGGCACAGGTACATCATCAACGCGAAGGCCAGCAGCATCACCAGACCGGCGCCGCGCGTCAGACCCTGCGACGGCACATAGTCGCCGGGGCCGAAGCGGGCCGCCATCTCCGCCTGCAACCGGGCGATGTCGGCGGTCTCCCGGCCGAAGACCGCCTTCTTCATGGGCTGCATCGAGGCGAACTGCAGACCGCCGAACACCACCGTCACAAACAGCGCGGGCAGCGAGACGAAGACCCCGACACGCAGGCTCCGCCGGAAGAAGTCCCACTCGGGCGTGCGCTTGAACAGGTGGTACGCGCTGACCCCCGCCATGAAGAAACCGGCCGTCAGCAGCGCGCCGCCCAGCACGTGCGCGAAGGCCAGCAGGGTGTTCGGGTTGGTGAACACGGCCGCGGCGTCGGCCAGTACGAGGCCGTCGCCCTCGGCGCGATGGCCCACCGGGTTGTTGAGGAACCCGTTGGCCACCAGAATCCAGTACGCCGAGGCGTACGCGGTGAGCGTGACCGTCCAGATCAGCGCCAGGTGGACCCACTTGTTGAAGCGGTTCCAGCCGAAGATCCACAGGCTCAGGAAGGTCGACTCGACGAAGAACGCGACCACGGTCTCCAGCGCCATCGACGCCCCGAAGACATCGCCCGCGTAGTGCGTGAGCCCGCTCCAGCTCAACCCGAACTGAAACTCCATCACGATGCCGGTGACGATCCCGACCGCGTAGTTGATGACGTACAGCTGACCCCAGAAGCGGACCATCCGCGCGTGCTGCGGGCTGTCGCTGACCGTCGCCCTGGCCTGCAGGCACGCCACCACCGTCGCGAGCCCCAGGGTCAGGGCGACGAACAGGAAGTGGCCGCCCGCCGTGAGGGCGAACTGCAGCCGCGCGAGATCAAGCGTTTCCTCGGTCACGCCCACAGCGTCGGGGTACGGCTCGGGGCGGGGCGTCGGTCCGGCGAGTACACCCGGCGTACATCCTCAGTTGCGGACGCCCACGCGCGCGTACCGCGAAAGTTGCGGCCACACGCGCGTGACGGCGAACGCGGACGTCAGGCAGGGAGCCAGCAGAACACGCGAGTCAGCCGAACACGGACGTCAGTCAGTTCAGCCAGCCCGGAGTGATCATCCCGGACTCGTACGCGAGGATCACCAGCTGGGCCCGGTCCCGTACATCCAGCTTCGTCATGATCCGGCTCACATGCGTCTTCGCGGTGGCCGGCGACAACACCAGGCGGCGCGCGATCTCGTCGTTGGAGAGCCCCGCGCCGACCAGGCCCATCACCTCACGCTCCCGCTCGGTCAGGGCGTTCAGCCGGGGGCTGGGGTCGGGCTGCCTGCTGCGCCCCGCGAACTCGGCGATCAGCCGACGCGTGACGGCGGGCGCGATCAGCGCGTCCCCGCGCGCCACCACCCGTACGCCGTGCAACAGCTCCATCGGCTCGGTGTCCTTGACCAGGAAGCCGGAGGCGCCGGCGCGCAGCGCGCCGTACACGTAGTCGTCGACGTCGAAGGTCGTGAGAATGACGACCCGCACGCCTTCCAGGCCGGAGTCCGACGTGATCCGGCGGGTGGCCTCCAAGCCGTCGAGCCCCGGCATCCGGATGTCCATCAACACGACGTCCGGACGCAGTTCGCGGGCCAGCGCGAGCGCCTGCTCGCCGTCCGCGGCCTCGCCCACCACCTCGATGTCGTCCTCGTCGTCGAGCATGGACCGGAACCCGGCCCGTACGAGTGTCTGGTCGTCGGCCAGCACGACGCGAATCATTCGGTGCCCTTCCCGTGTCCTTCCAGCGGGAGCCGGGCGCTGACCCGGAAGCCCCCAGCGGTGTTCGCCGCGGTCAGTTCGCCGCCGAAGGCCCTCGCGCGCTCGGACATGCCGCGGATGCCGCTGCCCTGCGCCTGCGGGTCGGGGGTGCCCTGCCCGTCGTCGTCGATCTGCACCCGTACGGCGTCGTCGGCGTAGGCGATGGTGACCAGAGCTCCGCCCGCGCGCGCGTGCCGGGTCACATTGGTGAGCGACTCCTGGACGATGCGGTACGCCGCCAGGTCGACCGGCGGCGGCAGCGCGCGTACGGCCCCCTCGGTGCGGGTACGGACGTCCAGGCCCGCGCTCCGGGCCCGTTCGACCAGCTCGGGGAGCCGGTCGAGCCCGGAGGTGGGCGAGGTCGGCGCCGTCTCCTCCGCCTGGCGCAGCATGCCGAGGGTGGAGCGCAGCTCGCGCAGGGCGTCCTTGCTGGTGCCCTTGACCGCCTCCAGGGCCTCCTCGGCCGAGGCGAGCGCGGCGGGGGCGGCGTCGGCGGCCCGCTTCTTGCTCAGCCGGTGCAGCGCGGCACTGGACTGCACATTGATCAGCGAGATGCTGTGGCCGAGTACGTCGTGCAGCTCACGCGCGATCCGCAGCCGCTCCTCGGTGGCGCTCTGCTCGGCCCGTGCCTCCTGTTCCCGCTCGGCGGCCAGCGCCCGCTGCCGAACCTCCTCGTGGTAGGCGGCACGGGTGCGCTGGGAGCGGGCCAGCACCAGCAGGCTGAGCAGCCAGCCGGCCAGCATGATGATCGACATGTCGTCGACCCGGCGCTGGCCGGACGGTTGGAGGACCTCGGCGTAGACGATCACCAGCATGGCGACGACGCCCAGCGACACGGCGGCGGCGAACCGGCTGGAGAGCGCCGCCGTGTAGAGCGCGACGACGAAGGTGATCATCAGCGGGCCGTCGTTGTCGCTGATCGGGTAGTACGCGCCGCAGACGGCCAGCGTCAGGGCGGCGACCCCGACCGGCCACCGGCGCCGGTAGTAGATCGCGGCACAGGCCACGGCGATCAGCGACCAGCTCGCGAGGGACTGCCACCAGGTCTCGGACGCCCGGAGCATCCCGATGAGGGAGCCGCCCGCGACGACGACCGCGACCGTGAGGGTGACCGCGACGTCCTTGCCGTGCTCGGACAGCTGGCGTGCGCGGTGCGGGGTCGGGGCAAAGGCCATGCCCGAAGGATAGGGCGGGCGGTGGTCCGGGCGGGCGGCCAGGGTGCGGACGGAGGCGGGGCCCTACCGCCGCGGCCTCACCGGAGGACGTCGTAGGCCAGATGTGTCGCGGTCGATGTGGGAGTCACGCTCCGCCGCGCCAGCGTGCGTGCCGCCCCGCCGGTGAACAGCGGCGTCCCGGACCCCAGCAGGACGGGGGCCAGGTGCAGCGACAGCGTGTCGACCAGCCCGGACCCCAGCGCCGAGCTGATCGTGGCGCCGCCGCCCATGAGCACGACGTCGAGGTCCTGGCCGCCGCCCGACGCGGCCGCTTCGGCACGTTCACGCGCGGCGCTGACGGCATCGGGCAGGCCAGTGGTGATGAACGTCCAGTCGAGGTGGGTGAGCCGCACCGACTCCGGTGGCGAACTCGTCACGACGACGAACGCGGGCTCGCCGGCCTCGCCCGCGCCGTAGCCGGTCGTGTCGCCCCAGCCGTTCGGCCCGTCGACCAGGTCGAAGAGGCGGCGGCCGAGCACGACGGCGCCCGAGCGGGCGGTCGCCTCGCGCAGGATCCGGCGGTCGTCGGGATCGTCGGAGAACGCCCAGGTGTGCAGGGCCTCGCCGCCGATGCCCAGACCGCGGTCCGGGCCTGGGTCGGGTCCGGTGACGAAGCCGTCGAGAGAGACCGAGATGTCAGCGATGACGCGCGTCATGCGAGCTCACTTCCCCCGCGTGGTGCGCTTGACACACAAATCGAACATCCATTCTGATGGAGTCTCCGGCCTCGTTCCGGCCCTGCTCCGGTCCAGCTCCAGCCCGGTCTTCCGGGCGTCTCCAGGGAGTTATCCACAGGCCGGGGCCGACGTCAGGGCGCATTGTCAGTGGCAGGCGTTAGCGTCATGGACGTGAAGCGATCGACTCAAGCAAACCGGGTGGAGCCCATGGCAGGTACTGACCGCGAGAAGGCGCTCGACGCCGCGCTCGCACAGATTGAACGGCAATTCGGCAAGGGCGCCGTGATGCGCATGGGCGAGCGGCCGAACGAGCCCATCGAGGTCATCCCCACCGGATCGACCGCACTCGACATCGCCCTCGGGGTCGGCGGCATCCCGCGCGGCCGCGTGGTGGAGGTATACGGCCCGGAGTCCTCCGGTAAGACGACGCTGACGCTGCACGCCGTGGCCAACGCCCAGAAGGCGGGCGGCCAGGTCGCCTTCGTGGACGCCGAGCACGCACTCGACCCGGAGTACGCGCGCAAGCTCGGCGTCGACATCGACAACCTCATCCTGTCCCAGCCGGACAACGGCGAGCAGGCGCTCGAGATCACCGACATGCTGGTCCGCTCCGGCGCACTCGACCTGATCGTCGTCGACTCCGTCGCCGCCCTGGTCCCGCGGGCGGAGATCGAGGGCGAGATGGGCGACTCGCACGTGGGCCTGCAGGCCCGCCTGATGAGCCAGGCCCTCCGGAAGATCACCAGCGCGCTGAACCAGTCCAAGACCACCGCGATCTTCATCAACCAGCTCCGCGAGAAGATCGGTGTGATGTTCGGCTCCCCGGAGACCACCACCGGTGGCCGGGCGCTGAAGTTCTACGCCTCGGTGCGGCTCGACATCCGCCGGATCGAGACCCTCAAGGACGGCACCGACGCGGTCGGTAACCGCACTCGCGTCAAGGTCGTCAAGAACAAGGTCGCGCCGCCCTTCAAGCAGGCCGAGTTCGACATCCTGTACGGCCAGGGCATCAGCCGCGAGGGCGGCCTGATCGACATGGGCGTGGAGCACGGCTTCGTGCGCAAGGCCGGCGCCTGGTACACGTACGAGGGCGACCAGCTGGGGCAGGGCAAGGAGAACGCCCGCAACTTCCTGAAGGACAACCCCGACCTGGCCGACGAGATCGAGAAGAAGATCAAGGAGAAGCTGGGCGTCGGTGTGAAGCCGGGGAGCACGGAGGGCGAGTCGGGCGTGGCCGCGGTCGACGGCGCGGCCAAGGACACGAAGGACCCGAAGGACACGGTGAGCAAGTCGGTGCCCGCACCCGCCACGAAGGCCAAGGCGACCAAGGCCGCGGCGGCCAAGAGCTAGCCCGTGGTACGGCGAACGGACTGGCCGCAGGAGGCCGGGTCGCCCAGGGGCCTCGACCCGGTGGACGCCTCACCGCCGCCCGCTGGCGAACCGTGTGACGGCGGTTCACGGCGTGGCCGTCGGCGGGCCTTCGGCACGCAGGACAGCGGCTCCCCTGACCCGTCGAGGGCAGGGGACGGGGAGTCGCGCGGGCCGGACGAACGGGCGGCGGACCCGGCCGAGCGGGCGCGGGCGATCTGCCTGCGCCTGCTCACCGGCACCCCGCGCACCCGCAGACAGCTCGCGGACGCGCTGCGGAAGCGGGAGATCCCCGACGAGGTCGCCCAGGAGGTGCTCGCCCGCTTCGAGGACGTCGGCCTGATCGATGACGCGGCCTTCGCGAGCGCGTGGGTGGAGTCCCGCCACCACGGCCGGGGCCTGGCCCGGCGCGCGCTCGCACGGGAACTGCGCACCAAGGGCGTCGATTCCGCGACGATCGACGAAGCGGTCGGGCAGCTCGACTCCGAGCAGGAAGAGGAGACCGCCCGCGAACTGGTCGCCCGCAAACTGCGGTCGACCCGTGGCCTGGACCGCGACCGGCGGATACGTCGCCTCGCGGGCATGCTGGCCCGCAAGGGCTACCCGGAGGGCCTGGCGCTTCGGGTGGTGCGGCAGGCGCTGGAGGAAGAGGGCGAGGACACGGAGGACTTGGAGTACGGGGGTCTCTAGGTCCGCCGCGTCGCGGCTCTGCTCCGCCGCGCCGCCCCTCACCTGACGGGCGGGTGCCCGCCGCCCTTCGGCCCTGGCGTCACCCGGCGCCTGCCGCTGGGGCCGCACCCGCACCCCGCGGCTCCGGCTCGGCGGCGGCAGGCTCCTCGCGGTCGTCGCGAGCCTCGGGGTTCTCGCGGTCCTCACCGGGCCTGTGATCCTCACCGCGCTCGCGGTCCTCGCGGCCTTCGTGTTGCTCCGGGTCCGTGTCCTTGGGCTGCCGGACCACCGGCTCCCCGCCTCTCGCCGCGTCGGCGGCGGCGTACAGCTCCGCGGGGCGCACCCCGGCGAGCGCGGTCACCAGGTGGCCGTCGGGGCGTACCAGCAGCACGGTGTGCGCGGCGGCCCCTGGGTAGCTCTCCGCGACCAGCAGTTCGGCGTGTACCGGCAGGGCCGACACCGCCCCCGCGAGCCGGGGCATCACTCCAGCGGTCAGCCAGTGCCGCCGCTCCCAGACACCCGTACCGGGAGCGACCAGGACCACCAGCAGACGATCGAGCCCCAGCCGGTCCCGCAGCCGCACAAACGAGCCGTCCGGCGCGGTCACCCGCACATCCGCGACCGGTGCCCCCCTGCTGGTTCCCACCGTGACCTCCGCCGCCGTGACCGCCGACGAACTCTTCGGCGACAGCGGCGAGTCGTCGTACGAGGGCGGCGCTCCGAGCGCCCCGCGCCCCAGGTGGCCGTCGGTCAGCAGCACGTCGTGCCCGCGTGCCGCACCCGGCAGATACGCGCGCAGCCCACCGCCGCCACGCAGTATCGGCAGCGCCTGGTCGCAGGCGCGCAGCCGGGCGGCGACCGCGGTCCGCCGCTCCGCCTGATAGCTGCCGAGCAGTACCTTGGACGGCCCGTCATGCCAGCACCGCCCCAGCTTCCAGGCGAGGTTGTCGACGTCCCGCAGCCCCTCGTCGACCCCCTGGGTGCCCAGCACGCCCAGCAGATGCGCGGCGTCCCCCGCCACGAAGCAGCGGCCTACCCGCCAGCGCCGGGCCAGCCGGTGGTGCACGGTGTGCACCCCCGTGTCGAGGAGCTCGTAGGGGGGCGTGCCGCCCGCGCACCACCCGGCCAGGGTGTCCCTGATCCGTGCCACCAGGGCGTCCGGCGTGACCAGTTCGCTGCGCGAGGGCAGCAGCCAGTCCAGGCGCCAGACGCCGTCGGTGAGCGGCCGCGCGGTGACCTCGGGCGACGGTTCGCGCCATGGCGGCATCCGGTGCAGCACGGCCTCGCCCGGCCAGGGCAGTTCGGTGCGCAGCGCGGCGACCGCGTACCGCTCGACCGCCGTACGTCCGGGGAAGCGGATGTCGAGGAGCTTGCGCACCGTGGAGCGCGGTCCGTCGCACCCGACCAGGTAACTGCCACGCCACCAGGCGCCCTTGGGCCCCCTGATATGGGCGGTGACGCCGCCCGCGTCCTGCTCCAGGGAGTCGAGCCGGCTCTCGGTCGCGACCTTGATCAGCCGTTCCCGCGCCACCGCGTCCCGCAGCGCGCCGGTGAGCACATGCTGGGCCACGTGCACGGGTGAGGGTCCGCCGTCCAGCACGTCCACGGCGTCGCTCGGCGCGGCTGCGCCCGTCGTCATGCCCGCGTCCGCGTCCGCTTTCGCCTCCACGCCCGCGTCAAGATCCTCGACGTAGTCGAAGGCGAGCCGCCGCATCTCCTGCCGACGGCGCATCGACCGCCACCCGGCCCACCGGCAGTCACCGAAGGTGACTCCGGTCAGCCGTTCGACGAGGTCCACGATGTCCGGACGCAGCACGGCCGTACGCGCGGGCCGCTGCTCGTCCTTGCCGGGCCCCTCGTCCAGCACGACGGAGGGAACGCCCTGGCGGGCCAGGGCGAGGGAGAGCGCGAGCCCGACGGGCCCCGCCCCCACCACGATCACCGGATCCACGACACGGACCTTCCCGCGCTGGTGAAGGCCGCACGAGGTGCATGGGAGATACAGCTACCGGCAAGGGGAGCAAGGCGCACGATCACAGAACGTATGCAACCTACTGCGGGTGCTTGCGTCAAGTGACGGAGGCAGCGGCGTGACCGCCGCTGCCTCCTGTCTCGCTCTTGTCCCGCACACAGCGTCAGATTGTTTTGTCCGGTGGCCTGTTGTCCGGTGGTCTGCTGTCCGGCGCGGGGAAGTCCGGGTGCTCCTGAGCGCCCGGCGTCGCGAGCTCCGCGGCCGCGTCCACGCCGACCACCGTGCCGGTGCTCTTCTTGCCCTGGCGCAGCCTGCGCTCCAGCCAGGAGGCGAGACTGGTCAGGATGAAGTTCAGCACGATGAAGACCACCGCGACGACGACGAAGCTGGGGATGACGCTCGCGTAGAACGCCGCCGCCGTCTTCCGGGAGTCGAGCAGCTCGGCGAAGCCGAGCATCGCGCCGCCGAGCGCGGTGTCCTTGACGATGACGACCAGCTGGCTGACGATCGCGGGCAGCATCGCGGTCACGGCCTGCGGCAGCAGGATGGACCGCATCGTCTGGCCCTTGCGCAGCCCGATCGCCTTGGCGGCCTCCGTCTGCCCCTTGGGCAGTGACAGGATTCCGGCGCGCACCACCTCGGCGAGCACCGAGGCGTTGTACAGCACCAGGCCGGTGACGACCGCGTACAGGGGGCGGATGTCCGAGCTGATGTCGGTGGACGTGGCGTAGAGCGTGTTGGCGAACAGCATCAGCAGGAGTACCGGGATGGCCCGGAAGAACTCCACGACCGCACCGGCCGGGACGCTGATCCACAGATGGTCGGAGAGCCGCGCGATGCCGAAGAGCGCGCCCAGCGGGAGCGCGATGACCATGGCCAGGGCGGCGGCCTTCAGGGTGTTGGCGAGACCGGGCAGCAGATATGTCGTCCATGCCTCGGTGTCGGCGAGGAAGGGGCGCCACCTGTCCCACTCCAGCTGGCCGTTGTCGTCCATGGTGCGCCAGACCCACCACAGCCCCAGCGCCAGGAGGACGAAGAAGACGATCGACCAGATCAGGTTGCGCCGTTTGGCGGCGGGTCCGGGGTTGTCGTACAGAACGGAGCTCATCGCTTCACCGCCAGTCGCTTGCTGAGCCACCCGAGTGCGAGGCCGGTGGGCAGGGTGAGCACCACGAATCCCAGTGCGAAGATCACGGAGATGAGGAGCAGTTGCGCCTCGTTCTCGATCATCTCCTTCATGAGCAGCGCGGCCTCTGTCACGCCGATGGCTGATGCGACCGTGGTGTTCTTGGTCAACGCGATCAGTACGTTGGCGAGGGGGCCGATGACCGAGCGGAACGCCTGGGGCAGCACGACGCTGGTCAGCACCTGGGTGAAGCTGAGCCCGAGGGCGCGGGCGGCCTCGGCCTGGCCGACCGGGACCGTGTTGATGCCAGAACGTACCGCCTCGCAGACGAACGCGGCCGTGTAGGCGGCCAACCCGAGTACGGCGAGCCGGAAACCCCTGGCCTTGAAGTCATCGGCCGCGCCGAGCGTGACGCCGAGGATGTCGGCGAGACCCAGCGAGGTGAAGACGATGATGACGGTCAGCGGAATATTCCGGACGATATTCACATAAGCGGCACCGAAGCCGCGCATCAGAGGAACCGGGCTGACACGCATAGCGGCCAGCAGGGTGCCCCAGACCAGGGCGCCGATTCCGGAAAGGACGGTGAGTTTCACCGTCACCCAGAACGCCCCGAGCAGGTCGTAGCCTTCAAGAAAGTCGAACACGATCTCCCGCGCTCTCGGGTGTGTTGATGACGCGGTGCGCCGCCGGACTCCGGCGGCGCACCGGTGATGAGGTCAGGCGGGCCGGGTTACTTGACGATGTCGCCGATCTTCGGCGCGGGCTCGTTCTTGTAGTTGGCCGGGCCGAAGTTGTCCGCGACCGCCTTGTCCCAGGCCTTCTCCTCGACCATCTTCTCGAGCGCCTTGTTGACCTTGTCCAGCATCTCGGTGTCGCCCTTCTTGACCCCGATGCCGTAGTTCTCGTTGCTCAGGCTGAGCCCGGCCAGCTTGAACTTGCCCTTGTACGCGTCCTGCGCCGCGTAGCCCGCGAGGATCGCGTCATCCGTGGTCAGCGCGTCGAACGTGCCGTTCGCGACGGCGTCCAGGCACTCCGAGTAGGTACCGCGCTCGTCCAGCTGGGCTTCCGGCGCGATCTTCTTCTTGACGTTCTGCGCGGAGGTGGACCCGGCGACCGAGCAGAGCTTCTTGCCGTTGATGTCCGCGCCCTTGGCGATGTTGTCGTCGGCGCGGATCAGCAGGTCCTGGTGGGCGAGCAGGTAGGGACCGGCGAAGTCGACCTTCTCCTTGCGCTCGTCCGTGATCGAGTAGGTGGCCGCGATGATGTCCACGTCACCACGCTTGAGGGCCTCCTCGCGGTCGGCGCTCGGGGTCTCCTTCCACGTGATGTCGTCGGCGTCGTAACCGAGCTCCTTGGCGACGTACGTCGCGACGTCGACGTCGAAGCCCGTGTAGCCGTCGGGCGTCTTCAGGCCGAGACCCGGCTGGTCGAACTTGATGCCGATGGTGATCTTCTTGCCGCCGTCACCCGAGTCCGAGCTGTCGTCGTCGGAGCCGCAGGCGGTGGCGGTCAGGGACAGAGCGAGAACGGTAGCGGCGGCAGCGCTGGCCTTACGGAGATTCATCGTGAACATCCTCTTGTCTTAATTCTCGGAGTGCGGGGAGCTCAGTGGTGCAGGATCTTCGACAGGAAGTCCTTGGCCCGGTCACTGCGGGGGTTGGTGAAGAACTGGTCCGGCGTCGTCTCCTCGACGATCTGGCCGTCGGCCATGAACACGACCCGGTTGGCGGCGGAGCGCGCGAACCCCATCTCGTGGGTCACGACCACCATGGTCATACCGTCGCGGGCCAGTTGCTGCATGACCTCGAGGACTTCGTTGATCATCTCCGGGTCAAGGGCCGAGGTCGGCTCGTCGAAGAGCATCACCTTCGGCTCCATCGCCAGGGCTCGGGCGATCGCCACGCGCTGCTGCTGGCCGCCGGAGAGCTGGGCCGGGTACTTGTCCGCCTGGTTGGCGACGCCCACCCGGTCGAGCAGTGCGCGGGCGGACTCCTCGGCGGCGGCCTTGCCCTTCTTGCGTACCTTGACCTGCCCCAGCGTGACGTTCTCCAGGACCGTCTTGTGCGCGAAGAGGTTGAAGGACTGGAACACCATGCCGACGTCGGCGCGCAGCCTGGCCAGCGCGCGGCCTTCGGCGGGCAGCGGCCTTCCGTCGAGCGAGATGCTGCCGGAGTCGATCGTCTCCAGGCGGTTGATGGCGCGGCACAGCGTGGACTTCCCCGAACCGGACGGTCCGATGACGACCACGACCTCGCCACGGGCGATGGTCAGGTCGATGTCCTGGAGCACATGCAGCGCGCCGAAGTGCTTGTTGACGTTCTTCAGCACGACCAGGTCGTCGGTCGCCTCCGCGGCGTCCTTGGTCGCCGAAACTTCGGTCATCGGCTTGTTGCTCCGTCCTCCTCGGTTGCAGAGGACAGTAGTAACCCGGCGCGACCAGCGTCATTACATCTGAGCGGAAATTGAGCATAACGATCCGGCCGCAACCGGACACACCGCGTGAAGGGGACGCCGCACTCCGTACCGGCTGCATAACGGAACAACCCCGTGACCGGAACGCACTTGACGGGATCCCCGAGTATCGGCGTGGATGCCATGGTGCGTGCCCGCGCACGCCGTGACCGCGCGCCCCCGCTCCGGGCGGGCGCCGGGGCAGGGCTGACCGAACGAGTGACGACCGGGGGAGGCCGGAATGAGACTGCTGCTCGTCGAGGACGACGACCACGTGGCCGCCGCGCTCTCCGCCGTCCTCGCCCGGCACGGCTTCGACGTCGTCCACGCCCGCAGCGGCGAGGAGGCGCTTCAGGCCCTGCTGCCGAGCGACCCGTACGCCGCCGGGCAGGGCGACAAGCCCCCGTTCGGGGTCGTCCTGCTCGATCTGGGCCTGCCCGACCAGGACGGCTACGAGGTCTGCGGCAAGATCCGCAAGCGCAGCGGCATCCCCGTGATCATGGTGACCGCCCGGTCCGACGTACGCAGCCGGATACACGGCCTCAATCTCGGCGCCGACGACTATGTGGTCAAGCCGTACGACACCGGCGAACTGCTGGCCCGTATCCACGCGGTCAGCAGGCGCAACGCCGCCGACGACGCCGCGCCCGGCGACGACGGCCGCCCCCTGGAACTCGGCCCGGTGGCGATCGAGCTCCCCACCCGGCGGGTCACCGTCGAGGGCGAGGCCGTCCAGCTGACCCGCAAGGAGTTCGACCTGCTGGCGCTGCTCGCGCAGCGGCCCGGCGTGGTCTTCCGGCGCGAGCAGATCATCAGCGAGGTGTGGCGCACCAGCTGGGAGGGGACCGGGCGCACCCTGGAGGTGCACGTCGCGTCGCTGCGCTCCAAGCTGCGGATGCCCGCCCTGATCGAGACGGTGCGCGGCGTCGGGTACCGGCTGGTCGACCCGCCGGACCGGACCTAGGGCCCGCCTGGTGCGTACGCGCCTGCTCCCGCTGCTCATCGTCCTGATGGCGGGCGTACTGCTCGCGCTCGGTTTCCCGCTCGCGGTGAGCCTGGCCGCGGCCCAGCAGCAGCGGGTCGTGGTGGACCGGATCGACGACTCCGCGCGCTTCGCCGGACACGCCCAGTTCGTCACGGAGCGCCCGACCGGCACGCGCCCGGCGGGGGCAGGAGCGGGGGCGGAGGCGGGGAAGGACGAGCGGCTGGGGCGGCTGGAACGCGAACTCGAGCGCTACCACGAGGTGTACGGCATCAGGTCTGCGGTGGTCTACCGCGACGGCGAGTCCATGGCCGCCGCGCCCGCCGCACACCGGCCCGACGCGCACATACTCCGCGACGAGCGGGCCCGGCAGGCCTTCGACCAGGCCCTCTACGGCAACAGCAGGCAGGCGCCAAAGCAGGTCTGGCCCTGGCAGCGGCAGCGCCTGTACATCGCGTCGCCGGTGATCCGCGAGGGCGATGTGGTCGCGGTCGTCGTCACCGACTCGCCCACCGGCAAGATGCGTTCACGGATCCTGCGCGGCTGGCTGGTCATCGGCGCCGGAGAGGCCGCCGCGATGCTGCTCGCCATCGGCGCCGCGCTACGGCTCACCGGCTGGGTGCTGCGGCCCGTACGCACCCTGGACGCGACCACACACGACATCGCCACCGGACGGCTCGCCTCCCGTGTGCCGGCCGCTGGCGGACCGCCGGAACTCCGCAGCCTGGTCCGCTCGTTCAACGAGATGGCCGACAACGTCGAGGACGTGCTCGAGCAGCAGCGCGCCTTCGTCGCCGACGCCTCACACCAGTTGCGCAACCCGCTGGCCGCCCTGCTGCTCCGGATCGAACTGCTCGCCCTCGAACTGCCCGAGGGCAACGAGGAGGTCGCCTCGGTCCGCACCGAGGGCAAGCGCCTCGCGCGGGTGCTCGACGACCTGCTCGACCTGGCCCTGGCCGAGCACGCCGCACCGGACCTCCAGCTCACCGACATCGGCGAGCTGGCCACCGAGCGGGCCGCCGCCTGGCGTCCGCTCGCCGACACCAAGGGGGTGCGTCTGACCTGCGACGGTCTGGCGGCGACCACCGCGTGGGCGGACCCGGTCGCCCTGTCCAGCGCGCTGGACGCGGTGCTCGACAACGCCCTGAAGTTCACCCCCGACGGCGAGACCGTCACGGTCACCGTCGGCTCCAACGGCGACACCTCCACGATCACCGTCGCCGACGGCGGCCCCGGCCTCACCGAGGACGAACTCGCCCGGATCGGGGACCGCTTCTGGCGCAGCAACCGCCACCAGAACGTCACCGGCTCCGGCCTCGGCCTGTCCATCACGCGCGCGTTGCTCGCGGCGGGCGGCGGGTCGATCCGCTACGCCCAGAACACCCCGCGAGGCCTGCGCGTGACGGTGACCGTACCGCGCGGTGCACCGTCCCCCGAGACGCCCCTCAGGGCTTGACCGACCGGTAGTAGCGGCGGGCCCCGTCGTGCAGCGCGAGCGGGTCCGTGTAGATCGCGGTGCGCAGATCCACCAGCTGGGCCGCGTGCACCTGGGAGCCGATGTGGTCCCGGCTGTCGATGACCGTACGGGTCAGCCCCTCGATCAGCGCCCGGTCCACCCGGTCCGTGGTGACCAGCAGGTTCGCCACCGCGAGCGTCGGTACGGCGGTGCCGTCCTGCGCGGCCGGATAGGCGTCGGCGGGCATCGTGGCGGCCCGGTAGTTCCGGGACACGCCGCCCTGGCCGTGCAGCTCGTCCACCAGGTCGCCCAGCGGTACGAGGCGGATGTCGACCCGCTGCGACATCTCGCGGATGATCGTCGTCGGCAGTCCGCCAGACCAGAAGAACGCGTCGATGTCCCCCCGCTCCAGCTGCTCGGTCGCGTCGCCGATCCCGCTGGACACCGGCTCGATGTCCGTGCGCGGATCGAGCCCGGCCGCCGTCAGCACGCGCTCCGCTATCAGCCGTACCCCCGATGCGGGCTGCCCGACGGCCACCCGGCGCCCCCGCAGATCCGCGGCCTCGCGTACGGCCGAGCCCTTGAGCACGACCAGCTGTACGTAGTCGTCGTACAGGCGGACGCACCCGCGCAGCCGCTCGGCGCCCGCCAGACCGTCCCGCTGGTACTTCTCCACCGCGTCGGCGGCGGCGATGGTGAAGTCCGCCCGCCCGGTCGCCACCCGCGCCACGTTCTGCTGGGACCCCTCGCTGCCCAGCAGCTCGATCTCGAGATCGGGCAGATCGCGGGCGGCCGCCTGCCGCAGCAGCTGCCCGTAGCGCTGGTACACGCCGCGCTCCACGCCCGTACTGAAGACCACCTCACCGCTCGGCGACGCGGCGCCCAGCGGCAGCAGCCACCACACCAGCAGCCCGAACACGGCCAGGGCCACGGCGGCGCCCTGGAGGGCACGGCCTCGGCCGAGACGGGGGAGCGCCGGGAACATGCCCGCGATCCTGTCAGCTCGGGCCGCCCGCGGACAGACCCTATGCCCGAGGTCACAGCGCCCCGCACGCCCGAGGGCACAGCACTCCGCACGCCCGAGGGCACAGCACTCCGCACGTGTGAGATCGCGGCTCCCGGCTCTCGGACAAGCGACGCCGGGGACACCCTTACCCTTGTTCCATGAGCAGCGCGGGCCGGAGTGAAGCAGTGGCAGTGGACGACATCGACGACATCGCGGCGGGCGACGCCGCGGAGCGTACGTACGAGGTACGCACCTACGGGTGCCAGATGAACGTCCACGACTCCGAGCGGCTGTCGGGCCTTCTGGAAGGCGCCGGATACGTCCGCGCCCCCGAGGACGCCGACGGCGACGCCGACGTCGTCGTCTTCAACACCTGCGCGGTCCGCGAGAACGCCGACAACCGGCTCTACGGCAACCTCGGGCGGCTCGCCCCGATGAAGACCAGGCGTCCGGGGATGCAGATCGCCGTCGGCGGCTGCCTCGCGCAGAAGGACCGCGACACCATCGTGGAGCGCGCCCCCTGGGTCGACGTGGTCTTCGGCACGCACAACATCGGCAAGCTGCCGGTGCTCCTGGAGCGCGCCCGCGTACAGGAAGAGGCGCAGGTCGAGATCGCGGAGTCGCTGGAGGCGTTCCCGTCCACGCTGCCGACCCGCCGCGAGAGCGCGTACGCCGCCTGGGTCTCCGTCTCCGTCGGCTGCAACAACACCTGCACCTTCTGTATCGTCCCGGCGCTGCGCGGCAAGGAGAAGGACCGCCGCCCCGGCGACATCCTCGCCGAGGTCGAGGCGCTGGTCGCCGAGGGCGTCAGCGAGATCACCCTGCTCGGGCAGAACGTCAACGCGTACGGCAGCGACATCGGCGACCGCGAGGCATTCAGCAAGCTGCTGCGCGCCTGTGGCCGGATCGAGGGCCTGGAGCGGGTCCGCTTCACCTCGCCGCACCCGCGTGACTTCACGGACGACGTGATCGCCGCGATGGCCGAGACGCCGAACGTGATGCCGCAGCTGCACATGCCGCTGCAGTCCGGATCGGACACCGTGCTCAAGGCGATGCGCCGCTCGTACCGGCAGGAGCGTTTCCTCGGGATCATCGAGAAGGTGCGTGCGGCGATCCCGCACGCCGCCATCTCCACCGACATCATCGTGGGCTTCCCCGGCGAGACCGAGGAGGACTTCGAGCAGACCATGCACGTGGTGCGTGAGGCGCGCTTCGCGAACGCCTTCACCTTCCAGTACTCCAAGCGTCCCGGAACGCCCGCCGCCGAGATGGACGGGCAGATCCCCAAGGAGATCGTCCAAGAGCGCTATATGCGGCTGGTCGAGCTCCAGGAGGAGATCTCCTGGGAGGAGAACAAGAAGCAGGTCGGGCGCACCCTCGACCTGATGGTCGCCGAGGGCGAGGGCCGCAAGGACGGCAGCACGCACCGCCTCTCCGGGCGGGCGCCCGACAACCGCCTGGTGCACTTCACCAAGCCGGAGCAGGAGGTGCGCCCCGGCGACGTGGTCACCGTCGAGATCACCTACGCGGCCCCGCACCACCTGCTCGCCGAGGGCGAGGCGCTGGCGGTGCGCCGCACTCGCGCGGGCGACGCCTGGGAGAAGCGGAACTCCGCTCCTACTGAGAAGCCCGCCGGTGTGCTGCTCGGGCTGCCGAAGGTCGGCGTCCCGGAGCCGCTGCCCGCGGCGACCGGCGGCTGCGGCATCGACTGAGCGGCCGCACGCGGGGCGGGCGGGGCGGGCGGGGCGGGCCACACGGCGTACGGAGCGCGGGAGCGTAAGAGCACAGGTCACAGGGGGCGGAGAGCATGACGGCGCGGTGGGGCCTCATCGTCGAGGAGAACGACGGGATGGGGGACCGCAAGACCTGGGCCACCCAGGTCCTGGGACGGGTCGAGGGCACCCGCGAGGATGCACTCGCCCAGCTGGAGAAGCTGGCGCGCAACTACAGCGCGCAGCACCCGATGACCCCCACGAGCGTCCAGCTGTACCGGACCGCCGAGGGCTTCCTGCTGCTCAGCGAGGGGTCCATGCGGACCTACCACTGCCGTTTCTCGGTCGCCGAGCTGCTGTACGACAGCGTGGAGGCCCAGCGGGCGGCCGCCGAGGCACGCGCCGCCGAGCGGGCGGCGTGGGAGGCGCACAGGGCCGCGGAGAAGGCGGCCCGGCGCGCCGAGCGCGGGCCGCTGTTCGGCAGACGCCGCGGCCGGTGACGGCGCGGGACGCGGCGGATACAGCGGGACGCGGCGGGATGCAACGGACGCGAGGACGCGACGGAATCGCGCCGCCCGCCGGTCGTGCGACGGCGCACCGTACGCGCACGGGGGATTCGGAGTGCCGGGCCCGGCACGCTTAAGCTCCCGATCATGCTTGTCGCCGCAGCTGTCTGCCCCTGTCCGCCCCTGCTGGTTCCCGAGGTCGCCGCAGGCGCGGCGTCGGAGCTCGACGCCGCGCGGGCGGCCTGCAGCGATGCCGTGGGGGTGCTGGCGGCGGCCAGACCGGACCGGCTGGTCGTCGTCGGGCCCGCGGAGCGGGACGGGCGGGGGGCGCATCCGGAGGGCTCCCGAGGGTCGTTCCGCGGTTTCGGGGTGCCGTTCGACGTCCGGCTCGGGCGGTCGGCGCCGGACGCGGGAGCGGCCGACCAGCCCGGCGACCGCCCGGAGCGTGAGCTTCCGCCCTCGCTCGCGGTGGGCGCGTGGCTGCTCGACCGTACGTCCTGGTCGGCGTCGCCGGTGCAGGGGCTCGGGGTGGGGGAACCCCTCGCGGCCGAACGGTGTGCCCAGGCCGGACGGGAGATCGCGGCGTGGTCCGAGCGGGTGGCCCTGCTGGTGATGGGAGACGCGAGCGCCTGCCGCACGCTCAAGGCGCCGGGGTATCTGGACGAGCGAGCGGCCGGTTTCGACGCGGCGGCGGCCAGAGCGCTCGCCGCCGCCGACACGGCGGCGCTCATGGCGCTGGACCCGCACCTGGCGGCCGAACTCCAGGCGGCCGGTCGCGCCCCGTGGCAGGTACTCGCGGGCGCGGCCGAAGGCACCGCGCTGCGTGGCGCGTTGCTCTACGACGACGCTCCGTACGGCGTGGGGTATCTGGTCGCGGCCTGGTCCTAGGCCCTGTCTTCACGCTCCCGTCGTCGCCCGGAGGGCGGCCTCGCGCCCGCTGCGAAGCAGCTCATGTCACCGAGGTGCGTGATCCTCGGCGTGCCGGGTGCGGGCGCTTGTCGCGGCGTCCGGTGTGGCGTACCGGCGTGCGGCCGGATCGCCCTCGTACGGGACGGAGTGCTCGGGCGCTGCGGCTGTACGGCGAAGGGGGCCGCTGCTTGAGCGGAGCCGAGAGCTTGGGGCGCAGGCCGGGCGTCGCGCCCCCGCGAAGACCGGGCACACGCCCTAGGGGCGCCTGGGCCGCACGGCCGTAGGCGCTCCCGGCGTGGCTGGGGTGACGACGCTGGCGCGGGTCCGTCCTGCGGGGCCCAGCCCGGCCCCGCGGCGGCGATCGGGCGTACCGTCGCGGCGGAGGCGTCGCGGCGGAGGCGTCGCGGCGGAGGCGTCGCGAGGACGTTCGGCGGGCCGTGACCGCTGAGGTCTCCCCTGCTGGCGGAGCGCGAGCGGGGAAGCCGAGAGCGGAGAGGAGCCGAGAGCGGGGGCGTGCGTGCCAGGCCGCCGCGCCCCTGGCGTGATCCGCCGGGCAGGCGCTCCGGCGGCACGCGCCTCCCCGGTGGCCGTGGGGCCAGGCCCCACGGCCGTCCCTGGGGGCGTCCGGCGGTGGCCGACCGCCTCGTGCTACTTACGGGCGGCTTCGCCCGCCGTGCTGTCCGCCGCCGCGTCCGCCGACTGCTGCTTGGGGATCTCCACCGCCTCGGCTGCTGACGCCTCCTCGGCCGGGGCTGCCTCATCGGCTGGGGAAGCGCCCGAGCCCGAGTCCGAGTCCGGGCCGGAGGCCGAGCCCGCGTCCGGACCCGGACCAGGGGCAGAGTCCGCGTTCACGCGCGCGTTCGCGTCCGCGTCGGCGTTCACGCGTGCGTCCGTGTCCGTGCTGGCTTCGGCGGAGGCCTCCGCAGGGGCCTTTGCGGCGGAATCGGTCGCCTCATCCGCGGCCTGTGCCGGGGGCTCGGCCGTGAGAGTGGCCGTCTGCGGCTCGGCTGTTGACGTCTCCTCCGTGTCCTTGGCCTTGCGGCGAAACCGTGCAAATACGCCCATGTCTACTCCATATGCTGTTCGTGTGGGCGAAATCCCGGACCGCCCGGAGCGTTTCCTCGCATCGCCCAGGGGCTCCGGTCCTCACAACCGGCGGCCAGAACCTCGCAACAGGCAACGACCCCGGATGCGTGACGTCACGTCGCTCGTTCGGGTTGAGGCGCGTGATTTGCGAGACTGGGGAGGTGAGTACCGCAGCCTCCCCTCCTCGGGTCATCGCCGTCGTCGGCCCCACCGCGGCCGGAAAGTCGGATCTCGGCGTCTTCCTCGCCCAGCGACTCGGCGGCGAGGTCGTCAACGCCGACTCCATGCAGCTCTACCGAGGGATGGACATCGGCACGGCGAAGCTGACACCCGAGGAACGCGACGGCGTCCCGCACCACCTCCTGGACATCTGGGACGTGACCGAGGCGGCGAGCGTCGCCGAATACCAGAAGCTCGCCAGGGCCGAGATCGACCGGCTGCTCGCCGACGGCCGCTGGCCGATCCTGGTCGGCGGCTCCGGGCTCTACGTCCGCGGGGCCGTCGACAACCTCGAGTTCCCCGGCACCGACCCCGTGGTCCGCGCCCGCCTGGAGGAGGAGCTGACCCTGCGCGGTCCGGGCCCGCTGCACGCCCGCCTCGCCGCCGCCGACCCCGACGCGGCCAAGGCGATCCTGCCCAGCAACGGCCGCCGCATCGTCCGCGCCCTGGAAGTGATCGAGATCACTGGGCAGCCGTTCACGGCCAACCTCCCCGGCCATGAATCGGTCTACGACACCATCCAGATCGGCGTCGACGTCGCCCGCCCCGAGCTCGACGAGCGCATCGCGACGCGCGTCGACCGCATGTGGGAGGCGGGCCTCGTCGACGAGGTGCGCGTGCTCGAGCGCCAGGGGCTGCGCGAGGGGCGTACGGCGTCCCGCGCGCTTGGCTACCAGCAGGTACTCGCGGCACTCGCGGGCGAGTGCGGCGAACAGGACGCGCGCGCCGAGACCGTACGTGCCACCAAGCGCTTCGCGCGCCGTCAGGACACCTGGTTCCGCCGTGACGCGCGCGTGAACTGGCTCAGCGGAGCGGCCGCGGACCGACGGGAACTCCCGGCGCGGGCGCTGACGTTGGTCGAACGAGCGGTTACAGCCTGATCACGTGATGGCATCGGGACGCTCCGGCGGTCATCCGGGCCGTTGGGAGCGTGCCATCATCAAGCTTCGATCGAGCCAGTGGAGTCCGAGTTGGGAGGGCGTGTGGCGATGGAGGCCAGCCCTCGCGACACCGCACATGAGGACCGGGGACAGCAGAGCCCCGACGGTCCTGAGGGAGCCCGTGCCCCCGACACTTCACACGGCGGCGCCTCGCGCAGCGCCACCTCGCCCGGCGTAGTGGACGACGGCCCCGACGAGACCGAAGCCGCCGACGAGGCGGCCGCCGACGAGGTCGAGGTCGAGCTGCGCCCACAGCGCCGGATGCGGATCTGGCAGACCGCGCCCATCGTGGTGCTCGCGACCGTCGGCTCCCTGATGTTCGCCTTCCCGCTGGCCTTCGACTTCGGCGACGGCGGCGCCGTCGTGGCGATGCTGGGCCTGCTGCTCAGCTGCTGCGCCGCGGGCTGGGCCGTGATGGCCGCCCGCCGCGTCGGCCTCACCTGGCCGGGACTGCCGGGCCGCGGTTCGGGGCGCCGCCCGGACTGGCGAGTGATCGCCGCGTACACCCTGGTCGTCGGGGCCGTCGCCGTGCTGGCCGTATGGCGCGTGGCCCGGCTGCGCTGACCGCGCGGCGGGCGTTGTCGTACCCACCCCGTACGATCGAGGAATGAGCACCCGGACCGCCTTCCTCAAGGGGCACGGCACGGAGAACGACTTCGTGATCATCCCCGACCCGGACAACACCGTCGAGCTGCCCCCGGCCGCGGTAGCCGCGCTCTGCGACCGCCGGGCGGGCATCGGCGGCGACGGCCTGCTGCACGTGGTGCGCTCCGCCGCGCACCCCGAGGCCGAGGCCATGGCGGGCGAGGCCGAGTGGTTCATGGACTACCGCAACGCCGACGGCTCAGTCGCCGAGATGTGCGGCAACGGCGTACGCGTCTTCGCCCGCTATCTCCAGCGCGCCGGACACGTATCCGCGGGCGACCTGGCCGTCGCGACCCGCGGCGGTGTGAAGCGGGCGCACATCGCCAAGGACGCCGACGGCCGCGCCGCGGACGGCGACATCACGGTCTCCATGGGGCGCGCGCTGCTCCCCGACGAGCAGGCCACCGCCTCCGTCGGCGACCACGCCTGGCCCACGCGGAACGTGAACATGGGCAACCCGCACGCGGTGGCCTTCGTCGACGACCTGGACCACGCGGGCGACCTGTTCACCGCGCCGACCGTCAGCCCGGCCACCGTCTACCCGGACGGGGTGAACGTCGAGTTCGTCGCCGACCGCGGCGAGCGCCATGTCGCGATGCGGGTGCACGAGCGCGGCTCGGGCGAGACCCGCTCCTGCGGCACCGGCGCGTGCGCCGTGGCCGTCGCCACGGCCCGCAGGGACGGCGTGGACCCCGCCGTGACGGGCGTGCCGGTGACGTACACCGTGGACCTGCCGGGCGGCCGACTGCTGATCACCGAGCGGCCCGACGGCACCGTGGAGATGACAGGACCCGCCGTGATCGTCGCGGAGGGCGAGATCACGGAGGAGTGGTTTTCAACCGTAAACCCCTGAACCTTCGCTCGAATGGGTGATCCGTTTCATGCTGGGCGAGAGCCGGTGAGCAGCGCGTGATGGGCTCGGTAGCATCAAGCACCGGCCCGGTCGGGGGATGCCGCCGCCCGCCCCGCCGCCGGTCGAGCTGCGGGAGGTGCCCATGAGTACGGAACCGAAGGGGGCGGCGCACAGCGCCTCGGGCCGCGCGGCGGGGGAAGCCGGGCAGGCGAGCCCCGCCACACCGCCCACACCCCCCGCCCCTCGCAGGCGCGGCCGTGCCCGCATCGACCTGCGCAGGCTGGGGCGGGCCGCGCTGCTCGGCGGGGCCGCCCGGAGCAGGCTGCCGGCCGCCATCGGCCATGTGGCCGAAGCCCACCGCGCGTACTACCCGGACGCCGACCTGGATCCGCTGCGCCGCGCCTACGTACTCGCCGAGTCCTCGCACCGCGGCCAGATGCGCAAGAGCGGCGAGCCGTACATCACCCACCCGCTCGCGGTGACCCTGATCCTCGCCGAGTTGGGCGCGGAGACCAAGACCCTGACCGCGTCCCTGCTCCACGACACCGTCGAGGACACCGAGGTGACACTCGATCAGGTGCGGTCGGAGTTCGGCGCGGAGGTCTGCTACCTCGTCGACGGAGTCACCAAACTGGAGAAGGTCGACTACGGCTCGGCCGCCGAGCCCGAGACCTTCCGCAAGATGCTCGTCGCCACCGGCAACGACGTACGCGTGATGTCCATCAAGCTCGCCGACCGGCTGCACAACATGCGCACCCTCGGCGTGATGCGCCCCGAGAAGCAGGCCAGGATCGCCAAGGTGACCCGCGACGTCCTCATCCCGCTCGCCGAGCGGCTCGGCGTGCAGGCCCTGAAGACCGAGCTGGAGGACCTGGTCTTCGCGATCCTGCACCCCGAGGAATACGCCACGACACAGACCCTGATCGCCGAGAACGCGGCCCGCCACGACCCGCTCGCGGACATCGCCGACGAGATGCGGACCGTGCTGCGCGAGGCGGGCATCGAGGCCGAGGTCCTGATCAGGCCCCGGCACTTCGTCTCCGTGCACCGGGTACGGATCAAACGCGGCGAACTGCGCGGCGCGGACTTCGGGCGCGTCCTGGTGCTGGTCAACGAGGACGCGGACTGCTACGGCGTACTCGGCGAGCTGCACACCTGCTTCACCCCGGTCGTCTCGGAGTTCAAGGACTTCATCGCCGTCCCCAAGTTCAACCTGTACCAGTCCCTGCACACCGCCATCGCCCGCCCGGACGGCGCGGTCGCCGAAGTCCTCATCCGCACCCACCAGATGCACAAGGTCGCCGAGGCGGGCGTCGTCGCGCTCGGCAACCCGTACGCGCCCGGCGCCGAGGAACCGGGCGACGGCGAGCGCGCCGACCCCACCCGCCCCGGCTGGCTCTCCCGGCTCCTGGACTGGCAGCAGGCGACCCCCGACCCGGACGCCTTCTGGAGCTCGCTGCGCGAGGACCTCGCCCAGGACCGCGAGATCACCGTCTACCGCGAGGACGGCGGGACCCTCGGCCTTCCGGCCGGCGCCAGTTGCGTGGACGCGGCCTACGCGCAGTACGGCGAAGAGGCGCACACCTGCATCGGCGCCCGCGTCAACGGCCGCCTGGCGACGCTCAGCACGGTGCTCCACGACGGCGACACCGTCCACCTGCTGCTCGCCCCGCAGGACACCGGCTCCGGGCCGTCTCCCGACTGGCTCGACCACACCCGCACCCCGGCCGCCCGGATCGCGATCCGCCGCTGGTTCGCCACCCACCCGGCCACCCCGCCGGAAACCCCCACCCCGGAAACCCCCACCCCGGACGCCGCGACCTCGGACATCGCGCCCCCGGCGGCCATGAGCCCGGACACCGTGGCACGAGCCGTGGCCGGGGACACCACCGCTCGCTATGCCACCGCCTCCGAGAACGCCGCCGCTCGTGCGGGCACGAGAGCGGCCGAGGCCACCGCCTCCGCCACCGCCTCTGCCGAAGCCCCCGAGCGCCTCGCGCCGGGCGCCACCGCTCCCACCGCGCACGAGCGACGGCGGCCCGGCTCCCCCGAGGGCGACTCGGGGGCCGTCCCGAGGGCTGAGGCCTCCGGCCCCCGGCCTCCCGCCCCCGCGGCCGCCACCCGCCCGGCGCAGCCCAGCGCCGTGGTCGACCGGCCCGGCGCGACCGTACGCCTGGCGCGGTGCTGTACCCCGGTGCCGCCGGACGCGGTGACCGGGTTCGCGGTGCGCGGCGGCGTGGTCACCGTGCACCGCGTGACCTGCCCCGCGGTGCAGCGGATGGCCGAGGCGGGACGCGAGCCGGTCGGCGTCCGCTGGGAGGACCGCGACGACAGCGCCGAGTGCCGGGTGACGCTGTTCGCCGAGTCCTTCGGGCGGCCCCACCTGCTCGCCGACCTCACCGAGGCCATCGCCCTGGAGGGCGCGGAGATCGTCTCGGCGACCGTGGAGCCGCCGACCGAAGGACGAGTACGCCACACCTACACACTCCAGCTCCCCGACTCAGCCCTGCTTCCCTCGCTGATGCGCGCGATGCGCCAGGTGGCCGGGGTGTACGACGTGGGCCGCGCCCAGCACTCGGCGACGGCAACGCGGTAGCCCGGTCGGCCCCCGTTCGGGTGGGCGGGGCGCGCGTCGTCGCGGCGAAGGCGGTGCGCGCTGATAGCCGTGTTCCATGTCGCTCTCGCCCCGGCTCAGGGCCGCCCTGCTGGCCGTCGCCTCCGCATCGCTGCTCGCCGCGAGCCTGCCCGCACCCGCCGCCGAGCCGCTCGGCATCGGCGACCCGCTCTTCCCGCACCTGGGCAATCCGGGGTACGACGTCATCTCGTACGACATCGCCCTCACCTACCGTGGCGACAACAGCAAGCCCCTGGACGCCGTCACCAAGATCGACGCGCGGGCGACCGACCGCCTGGACCGGATCAACCTCGACTTCACCCACGGCACCGTGCGCTCCGTACACGTCAACGGTTCCGCCGTCCGCCACGAGAGCGTCGGCGAGGACCTGGTCCTGACCCCCGAAGCCCCGGTCGCCCCCGGCGGCGCGCTGCGGATCACCGTGCGGCACACCAGCGACCCCGCGGGCGCGTCCGCGGGCGGCTGGGTACGCACCCGCGACGGCCTCGCCATGGCCAACCAGGCCGACGCCGCCCACCGGGTCTTCCCGTGCAACGACCACCCGGCCGACAAGGCCCACTTCACCTTCCGCGTCACCGCGCCCAAGCACCTCACCGCCGTCGCCAACGGGCTGCCGACCAGCCGGCTGCGCGGCGCGCGCGACACCACCTGGACTTACCGCACCCGGCACCCCATGGCCACCGAACTGGCCCAGGTCTCGATCGGCCGCTCGGACGTGGTGCGCGGGCAGGGGCCGCACGGGCTGCCGTTGCGCGACGTGGTGCCGACCAAGGACCGCGCGAAGCTGGAGCGCTGGCTGGTGAAGACCCCCGACCACCTCGCGTGGATGGAACGCAAGGTGGGCCGCTACCCCTTCGAGACCTACGGAATCCTGGTAGCCGACGCCAAGACCGGCTTCGCCCTGGAGACCCAGACCCTGTCGCTGTTCGAGCGCTCGCTGCTCACCCGGCCCGAGTACCCCGAGTGGTACGTCGAATCGATCATGGTCCATGAGCTGGCGCACCAGTGGTTCGGCGACAGCGTCAGCCCGCGCAACTGGTCCGACCTGTGGCTGAACGAAGGGCACGCCACGTGGTACGAGGCGCTCTTCGCCGAGGAGCGCGCCGGGCGGACCCTGCGGGCGCGGATGAAGCGCGCGTACGCGTGGTCCGACCACTGGCGGGAGAGGGGCGGCCCGCCCGCGTCACCGAAGCGGGCCGAGCCGGGACAGCAGCTCAGCCTGTTCCGGCCGGTCGTCTACGACGGCAGCGCGCTGGTGCTCTACGCGCTGCGGCAGGAGATCGGCGAGCGCGCCTTCGAGCGCCTGCAGCGTGCCTGGGTGCGCACCTACGCCGACCGGTCCGCGACGACGGCGGACTTCGTCCGGATGGCCGGGCGGGTCTCCGGGCGCGACCTGGGCGGCTTCTTCCAGGACTGGCTGTACGCCCCGACCACGCCGCCGATGCCCGGACACCCGGAGTGGAAGTCCGACGCCACTCCCGCCGACCCTGCCGCGTCGGCCGCGTGATCCCCGCCCCGCCGGGTATAAGTCAGGTGACGAGACGGGGCGTGTCGTGCGACCATCAAGGCGTCGGACGGACGGCACGGCCGGACCTCGGGGAATCTCCGGGGCGTCCCGGACGTTGACGCGACTGACCACCCAGCCGATGCGACAGGCCATCGGCGCGAACGACCTAAGGATCCAATGACCTCCTCTTCTTCCCCTTCCCAGGACGCACAGGACGCGCGGAACCCCGCGCAGAACCTCCCCGAAGGACTTCGGGCCGATGCCCTGATGGAAGAGGACGTCGCCTGGAGCCACGAGATCGACGGAGTCCGGGACGGCGACCAGTTCGACCGCTCCGAGCGCGCGGCGCTGCGCCGCGTGGCCGGACTCTCCACCGAGCTCGAAGACGTCACCGAGGTCGAGTACCGCCAGCTCCGCCTTGAGCGCGTGGTGCTCGTCGGCGTCTGGACCACCGGCACCGTGGACGACGCCGAGAACTCCCTCGCGGAGCTGTCGGCGCTCGCCGAGACCGCGGGCGCGCTGGTGCTCGACGGCGTGATCCAGCGCCGCGACAAGCCCGACCCGGCGACGTACATCGGATCGGGCAAGGCCCAGGAGCTGCGCGACATCGTGCTGGAGACCGGGGCCGACACCGTCGTCTGCGACGGTGAGCTCTCGCCGGGTCAGCTCATCCACCTTGAGGACGTCGTGAAGGTCAAGGTGGTGGACCGCACCGCCCTGATCCTCGACATCTTCGCCCAGCACGCCAAGTCCCGCGAGGGCAAGGCGCAGGTCGCGCTCGCGCAGATGCAGTACATGCTGCCGCGACTGCGCGGCTGGGGTCAGTCGCTGTCCCGGCAGATGGGCGGCGGCGGGTCCAGCGGCGGCGGCGGTATGGCCACCCGCGGCCCTGGTGAGACCAAGATCGAGACGGACCGGCGGCGGATCCGCGAGAAGATGGCGAAGATGCGCCGGGAGATCGCGGAGCTGAAGACCGGCCGCGAGATCAAGCGCCAGGAGCGCAAGCGCAACAAGGTGCCCTCGGTCGCCATCGCTGGTTACACCAACGCCGGAAAGTCGTCCCTGCTCAACCGCCTCACGGGCGCGGGCGTACTGGTGGAGAACGCGCTGTTCGCCACCCTCGACCCGACCGTGCGCCGGGCCGAGACCCCCAGCGGGCGGCTGTACACCCTGGCCGACACGGTCGGATTCGTCCGGCACCTGCCGCATCACCTGGTCGAGGCGTTCCGCTCCACCATGGAGGAGGTCGGCGAGTCCGATCTCATCCTGCACGTGGTGGACGGCTCGCACCCCGCGCCGGAGGAGCAGCTGGCCGCCGTGCGTGAGGTCATCCGCGATGTGGGCGCCACGGACGTACCCGAGATCGTGGTGGTCAACAAGGCGGACGCGGCCGACCCGCTGGTGCTGCAGCGGCTGCTGCGGGTCGAGAAGCACGCGATCGCGGTGTCCGCGCGTACCGGACAGGGCGTCGGCGAGCTGCTTGAGCTGATCGACGTCGAACTGCCGCGGCCCCAGGTCGAGATCGAGGCCCTGGTGCCGTACACGCAGGGTGCGCTGGTCTCGCGTACGCACGCCGAGGGCGAGGTGATCTCCGAGGAGCATCTCGCGGAGGGCACCTTGCTCAAGGCGCGGGTGCACGAGGAGCTCGCCGCGGAGCTGATGACGTTCGTGCCCGCGAAGCGGTAGAAGCGGTAGCCGCCGGTGCGCTGAGAAGGCCCGCCCCCCGATTCCGGGAGGCGGGCCTTCTCAGCGCTGTGGTGCGGCGCCGCTACTTCTTGCTCGCCGCGTCGAAGGCCCGCTTGGCGCCCGCGCCGAGCTGCGGTCCCGCGACCCAGCCACTGCCGCCGGCCGGGCCGATCGAGGTGTTGGACACCAGCGCCAGCTGACCGTTCGACTTCTTGTAGAACCAGCCGCCGCCCGACGCGCCACCGGTCATGGTGCAGCCGATGCGGTACATCGTGGCCGTGCCCGGAGCGATGGTGAGGCGGCCCGGACGGTCGACGCACTTGTACATCAGCGCGCCGTTGTGCGGCGGGGCCGCGGGGTAGCCCCAGGCGCCCATCGCGCTCACGCTCCGCGCCGACGGGGCGGAGAAGTCGACGTCCAGCGCGGTGCCGACGGTCTCTTCCAGGGACTTGCCGCCGCGTCCGGGCCGTACCTTCAGCACGGCGTAGTCCTGCGCCCAGGCGGCGTTGCCGGTGCCGCCCTGCTTGATCCAGGCGCTGGAGGTCACTCCCCAGGTCGCCCAGAACTGGCCGTAGGGCGCCACCTGCCGCGGCGCGGCGCTGCGCAGCGCCGCGGGGGACTTGCCGAGGTCGTTGTAGGACGGCACGAACATGATGTTGCGGTACCAGCCGCCCTTGCCGCCGGCGTGGATGCAGTGGCCCGCGGTCCACACCAGGTTGGACTTGCCCGGATGACGCGGGTCCTTCACCACGGTGCCCGAGCAGACCATCGAACCCTTGGGCGAGTCGAAGAAGATCTTGCCGACGGCGGCGGAGTTCTGGTGGTACGGCGTCTTCTCACGCTTCGCCGTGACGGGCCGCGGAGTGGGGTCGGTCTCGCCCTGACCGGCGCTCTGGACGCTGACCGTGGTGTCCGGGTCCTTGGCGCCGCCCATGCGCTCGAGGTCCCACAGGCCGTCGATGACCGGGTTGGCGAAGTCCTTCGCCTCACGCAGCCACTTGTCCTTGTCCCAGTCCTGCCAGCCGCCCTCCTTCCACTTGTCGAGGTCGATGCCCTGTTCCTTGAGCCGGTCGGTGACCTCCGAAGGGAGTTCGATGCCGTCGCCGCCCTCTCCCTCGCCTCCGCCGCCGGTGTCGCCCTCGCCGCCGTTGCCGTTGCCGGTGCCTTCGGCCGTGCTGGCGGTGGCGGTCGGCTTGCCATCGGCCTTGTCGTCGCTCGACCCGCAGGCGGTGGCGGTCAGCGCGAGGGCGGCGGCGATCGACACCGCTGCCAGGGCTGGACGTATGGATCTCATGGTGTGTGAACCCCCGATAGGTGCTTTATGTCATGCTCGCGTCATTTGCGTGCGGCGTGCGGCGTGCGGCGTGCTTCGGCGTGCGGCGTGCTTCGGCGCCCGACGCTCAGGCGCAAGGCCTCACTACGCCGCCCGCCGGGCCCTACTTGGCGTACTTCTCGCTGACCGCGTCGTAGATGCCCTTGGCCTCGTCGCCGAGGCGCGGGCCCGCCAGCCATCCGGCCGTCACCGGGCCGATGGAGGTGTTGGAGACCAGCGCGGGCTTGCCGTCCTTGCCCTTGGCGACCCAGCCGCCGCCGGAGGAACCGCCCGTCATGGTGCAGCCGATGCGGTACATCGTCG
Organism: Streptomyces sp. O3; assembly: GCF_054788135.1. NCBI lineage: Bacteria > Bacillati > Actinomycetota > Actinomycetes > Kitasatosporales > Streptomycetaceae > Streptomyces > Streptomyces sp. O3. Next base: position 235,886 of record NZ_JBTVYK010000001.1, on the reverse strand, counting down.
GCTCGTCCTTCTTCAGCGACAGCCGCCCCGGCTTGTCGGTGCAGGAGAACTGCTTCTGGCCCTCGAAGGGCGGAGTCGCCGGGTAGCCGGTCGCCGTGATGCTGTCGACCTCGGGCACCGCGGGAGCCTTGAACTCCACCGGAAGCGACGCGCCCACCGTCTCCTCAAGCGACTTGCCGCCGCCGTTCTCCGGCTTGACGTGCAGCACGGCGAAGTCGTACGGCGCGCCCAGGCCGCCGCGCGTGGCGCCCTGCTCGATCCACTGCTCGGAGGTCTGCGCCCAGTCGGCCCACCAGGAGCCGTACGGGGCGAGCTCCTCCTTCGTCGGCTTCTCCTGGCGGAGTTCGGCGAGCGACTTCCCGTCGTTGTTGTACGAGGGGACGAAGACGATGTTGCGCATCCAGCCGCCCTCCTTGCCCGCGTGCACACAGTGGCCCGCGGTCCACACCAGGTTGGACTTGCCGGGGTTGGCCGGGTCGGCGACCACGGTGGCCGAGCAGACCGCCTTGCCCTGGGGCGTGTCGAAGAACAGCCTGCCCGCCGCCGGGGCGCTGTCGTGGTACGGAGTCGCCACCTCCCGCGCCTCCACGGGATCGGGCGTGGGGTCCGTCACCCCCTGGTCGCCGGAGATGTCGTCATCGACGGGCTGGTCCGGCGTCTTGTCGGCGTCCCGCATCCGGTCCGCGTCCCACAGGTCCTTGATGATCGGATTGACGAAATCCTTGGCCTCGCGGAGCCACTTGTCCTTGCTCCAGTCCTTCCACTCGCCGTCCCGCCACTTGTCCATGTCGATCCCGTGCTCCTTGAGCCGGTCCTTCAGCTCGTCCGGGATCGTGATCGCGTCGGCGCCGTCCGAACCGTCCGAACCAGCGGTGGCGGTGGCGGACGGCTGGTCGTCGGCCTTGTCGCCGCCGCCGTCGTCGGGGCCGCAGGCCGTCGCCGTCAGGGCCAGCGCGGCGCAGACGGCGGCCACAGCGGGAGCGGGGGAGGTTCCGCGGCGCGCGCCCCTCCCTCGGCGAACGGTCAAGAGCGGGCGAATGGGACGCATGGTGAGATCTCCCCCTGGACTGGCGGTGGACTTCGCTGGCTGTCGAGCACCCACACACTATGTCGGCGCTATCGGGGACTTCCGACGGGTCCGCAACAGTCCTGTCACGGAAGGATCTTGACCTTGCCCGTGATCCTCCGGCCTTCGCGTCGTTGGTACGTACGGGGGACCCGCGGCGCGCGTTCGGCCTGCCTCCCCCTCCGTGTTCCCCCGTGAACCAACCGACATCCAGCGTCAGTTCCCGTACAGCAGGAGGACCCACCGCCGTGGCCGTGACCGAGCAGGCGCCCGCGGGGCCGCCCACCGCACCCGCCGTGCTCCCCTCCGCCCCCCTCGACGGCGCGGCCGACGAGGGGATTCTGCGGCGTCAGTCCTCGCGTGAGTCGGCGGCGCGCACCTACGCGCGGGCCCTGCCGATCGTGCCGGTACGCGCGCGAGGGCTGACGATCGAGGGCGCCGACGGGCGGCGCTATCTGGACTGCCTCTCCGGAGCGGGGACGCTGGCACTCGGGCACAACCACCCCGTGGTGCTGGAGGCGATCAGGAAGGTCCTGGACTCGGGAGCGCCCCTGCACGTCCTGGACCTGGCCACACCGGTCAAGGACGCGTTCATCACCGAGCTGTTCGCCACCCTGCCGAGTGCGCTGGCGGACCGGGCGCGGGTGCAGTTCTGCGGACCGGCGGGCACGGACGCGGTCGAGGCGGCGCTGAAACTCGTCCGCACGGCCACGGGACGCGACGGCCTGCTCGCCTTCACCGGCGCCTACCACGGGATGACGGCGGGCGCGCTCGAAGCCTCCGGCGGCGCTCGGGACGTACGGGTCACCCGGCTGCCGTATCCGCAGGACTACCGCTGCCCCTTCGGGGTCGGCGGGGAGTACGGCGGCGAGCTGGCCGCCCGCTGGACCGAGACGCTGCTCGACGACCCCAAATCCGGGGTGCCCGCGCCCGCCGGAATGATCCTCGAACCGGTCCAGGGCGAGGGCGGTGTGCACCCCGCGCCGGACGGCTGGCTGCGGCGGATGCGGCGGCTCACCGCGGACCGCTCCATTCCGTTGATCGCCGACGAGGTGCAGACCGGGGTCGGGCGCACGGGCGCCTTCTGGGCCGTCGAGCACAGCGGGATCGTGCCCGATGTGCTGGTGCTGTCCAAGGCGATCGGCGGCAGCCTGCCGCTGGCCGTCGTGGTGTACCGGGACGATCTGGACACCTGGGAGCCCGGCGCGCACGCCGGTACGTTCCGCGGCAACCAGCTCGCCATGGCGGCGGGCGCGGCCACGCTCGGGTACGTCCGGGCGAACGGCCTCGCGGAGCGGGCCGGGGTCATCGGGGCCCGGATGCTCGCACAACTGCGGGGCCTGGCCGCCGAGTACCCGTGCGTCGGAGACGTACGCGGGCGGGGACTGATGATCGGGGTCGAGCTGGTCGACCCCTCCGCGGACCCGGCGGCGCTCGGGCGGCCGCCCGCCGCGCCCGCGCTCGCGGCGGCCGTGCAGCGTGAGTGCCTGCGCCGAGGACTGATCGTCGAGCTCGGCGGGCGGCACTCCAGCGTCGTACGGCTGCTGCCGCCGCTCACCCTCACCGACGAACAGGCCACGGCGGTACTCGACCGGCTGGCCGACGCGGTGGCCAGCGTGTCCCGTGGCACCCACGGATAGCCCGGATGGCGAGCGTCGGCACACCACCACGGCGACACCCGACGAGATCGACGTACCCGACCAGCGCACAAGGACAGCCCGTGAACCGCGACTCCACGCCCGACAGCCGCCCTGACACCTCACCGCACGGGACGCCCGCGCGGCTGATGACGGAACCACAGTCGGTCCCCAGGCAGTCGGCGGGCGGTCATGACACGGGGGGCCCGCGCGCGGCCGACCGTCCGGTCGCCGCGTACGCCGACTTCCTGGAGCACCCGGACCCGCGAACCGCGGCGGAGGCCGCCGCCGTCGAGAACCTGCTGCGGTGCTGGGTACGCGAGAAGGACTGCCCGGCGCCGGACACCGCAGACGCCGCCGGTGTCACCGCGGGCCCCGGCGTCCTGCGCATCCCGCTCGAGGCCAGCGGTACCGCCCTGCTCGTCCCCGTGCACTACTGGTCGGCGACCGGCTGGCACCGCTTCGGGCCACCCGCCCTGGAGAGCGGCCCGCACGGTGCGGCGCCCGTCGACGCGGTCACCACCGCGGCGCTCCTGAGCCGTGAAGCGGCAGCGGAGAGCGGGGCGCTCGGCGACGGCGGCGACCTGGTCGGCCGGGTCGCCGACTCGGTCCGCAGGACCACCGACTTCCTCGCCGACAGCAGAAACCGCACCGAACACGAGAACGACCACGGGAACCACGGGAACCACGGGAGCGACCACGGCAATGGCCGTGGGAATGGCCGTGGGAACGACCTCTTCCTGACCGCCGAGCAGTCGCTCCTTCTCGGCCACCCGCTGCACCCGACACCGAAAAGCCGCGAAGGGCTCACCGAAGCCGAGTCCCGGCGGTACTCACCCGAGTCGGGCGGCGCGTTCCCGCTGCACTGGATGGCCGTCGACCGCTCCGTACTCGCCACCGACTCGGCCTGGACCGAACGCGGCCGCACCGTGCCCGCGCACCAGCTCACCGAGCGGCTCGCCAGTCCCGGCCTCGATCTGCCCGACGGCCGGGCCGCGCTGCCGCTGCACCCCTGGCAGGTCCGCGAACTGACGCACCGACCAGAGATCGCCGCCCTGCTGGAGGCCGGACTGCTCCAGGACCTCGGCGCGCACGGCGAGCCCTGGCACCCCACCTCGTCCGTGCGCACCCTCTACCGCTCCGGCGCACCCGCCATGCTCAAACTCCCGCTCGGCCTGCGCATCACCAACTCCCGCCGGGAGAACCTCCACAAAGAACTCCTGCGCGGCGTCGAGGTCCACCGGCTGCTGCGCAGCGGCCTCGCCGAACAGTGGCAGGCCGTCCATCCGCGGTTCGACGTCATCCGCGACCCGGCCTGGCTCGCCGTCCTGGGGCCCGAAGGCACACCGCTGCCAGGCCTGGACGTGATGATCCGGCACAACCCGTTCCTTCCGGGCGACGACGCCAGCTGCGTCGCCGGGCTGATCTCGCCCAGGCCGACGCCGCTCACCGAAACCGGCGACCGCAGGCCGATGCGCTCCCGACTGGCGGCGATCGTCACCCAGCTCGCCGCGCGCACCGGCCGCCCCGCGAGCGCCGTCGCCGCCGAGTGGTTCATGCGCTACCTCCAGCAGGTCGTCCGCCCCGTGCTCTGGCTCGACAGCGAGGCGGGCGTCGCCCTGGAAGCCCACCAGCAGAACACTCTCGTCCTGCTCGACCCCGAAGGCTGGCCCGCGGGCGGCCGCTACCGCGACAACCAGGGGTACTACTACCGACAGTCCCGGCAGGCCGCACTCGAGCGGCGACTCCCCGGCATCGGAGAGCACAGCGACACCTTCGTACCCGACCAGGTCACCGACGAACGCTTCGCCTACTACCTGGGCATCAACAACGTGTTCGGCCTCATCGGGGCCTTCGGCTCCCAGCGACTCGCCGACGAACAGCTGCTGCTCGCCGCCTTCCGGCGCTTCCTGGGCGACGCCGCCACCGGCCCCGACCGGCTCGACTCGCCGCTTCCCGCACTGCTGCTGGACTCACCCGTGCTGCGCTGCAAGGCCAACCTGCTGACTCGGCTGCACGGCCTCGACGAGCTGGTCGGCCCCGTCGACACCCAGTCCGTCTACGTGACGATCGCCAACCCGCTCCACAGCGCGCCCCGTAGCGCACCCCGTACGCCCCGCGCATGACCCACGCCACCTGGTGAGAGGAGGGCCGCCGTGCCGCCCACCGATGCGAGCACCGACAGCGAGGACACACTGGAACTGCGCCTGCCGGATGACTTGCTCGCGCTCCTCGGCGCGAGCACCGACAGCGAAGGCCGCGGGCAGCCGACGGGGGAGCGGCGGCCCGGCGCCCGGCCGGGCGGCGGCCCGCTCGACGACATCGACACATGGCGCCCGGCCACCACCGCCGCGGGTGTCTTCCAGCTCCTGCCGGTACGCCCCGAACGCGACCTGGCGCTCATCAGCCGCTGGATGAACGACCCGGCCGTGGCCGCCTTCTGGGAGCTCGCCGGGGACAAGACCGTCACCGCCGCGCACCTGAGCGCCCAGTGCGACGGCGACGGACGAAGCGTCCCCTGCCTCGGTGTACTCGACGGCACCCCGATGAGCTACTGGGAGATCTACCGCGCCGACCTGGATCCGCTGGCCCGCTACTACCCCGCCCGCCCGCACGACACCGGAATCCACCTCCTCATCGGCGGCGTCGCCGACCGAGGCCGAGGCCTTGGCGCCACCCTGCTGCGTGCCGTCGCCGACCTGGTGCTCGACCAGCGACCGCACTGCGCCCGTGTCATCGCCGAACCCGACCTGCGCAACACCCCTTCCGTCTCCGCCTTCCTGAGCGCCGGCTTCCGGCTCTCCGCCGAACTGGACCTGCCCGACAAACGCGCGGCCCTGATGGTCCGCGACCGTGCCCTACGCGGGGTGCTCTAGGCCGCCGAGCCGCCGCTGCCACCGGCACCCCCGTTTCCGTCACCTCGTCGAACGGACGCTTCGCGCCCTCTGACCCCGGAGTCCCCGTGCAGAATCCCCCCGCCGCCCACGGCACGGGAGAACCGCCCGCGCCGTACAACCCATCCGCGCCGGACAGCCCATCCGCGCTGGACAGCCCATCCGCGCTGTACGACCCGCCGGAACTGAACCGGGAGGTCTGGCACCGGGCGGCCCGCCGCCTGCTCGGCAAGATGCTCGGCGAGTTTGCCCACGAAGAGATCATCCAGCCGGTTCCGTGCCCGAACCCCGCACCGGGAGCCGCCCCCGATCACTACACGCTCAGCCTCGACGACGGCGCCGAGCTGGCCTTCCGCGCCCGCCGTGGCGCGTACGGAAGCTGGCGCGTCGACCCGGACTCCCTCACCCTGCGCCCGGCACCAGGCCCACGGGAATCCCCGGGGGACACCGCGGCGACGCCCTTCGCCGACCCGCTCCGCTTCCTCGCCCTGGCCCGCCGCACCCTGGACCTGGACGGCGCGACCCTCGGCCACCTCATCCGCGAGCTGAGCACCACCCTGGCCGCCGACGCCCGCCTTCACCACACCGCCCACACGGCGGCCGCCCTCGCCGACCTCGGCTACGCACAGCTCGAAGGCCACCAGTGCGGCCACCCCTGGCTCGTCTTCAACAAGGGACGCCTGGGCTTCTCGGCCCAGGACGCCGCCCAGTGGGCGCCCGAGGCCCGCAGACCCGCCAGGCTGCCGTGGATCGCGGTGCGCCGCACGCTGGCGACCTACCGCGGCGTCAGTGGACTCGACACCTCCGACGCGCTCTACGACCGCGAACTCGACGCACCCACCCGCACCTCCTTCGCCGCCGCCCTGCGCGTCCGGGGTCTCGACCCGGCCGCCTACCTCTACCTCCCCGTACACCCGTGGCAGTGGGACGAGGTCGTGCTGCCGCTGTTCGCCCCGTCCATCGCCACCGATGACATCGTGCCACTCGCCACTGACAACGACGAGCGGCTGCCCCAGCAGTCCATCCGGACCTTCCTCAACCTCACCCGCCCGGACCGGCGCACCGTCAAGCTTCCGCTGTTCGTGCTCAACACCCTGGTCTGGCGCGGACTGCCGACCGAGCGGACCCTCGCCGCGCCCGCCGTCACCGCCTGGGTGCACGCGCTGCGCGACGCCGACCCGTTCCTGACGGACGCCTGCCGGATGGTGCTGCTCGGCGAGGTCGCCTCGGTCACCGTCGAGCACCCCGTCTACGACCGGCTCGCCGAGACCCCGTACCAGTACAAGGAACTGCTCGGCGCGATCTGGCGGGAGCCGCTGAGCCGCTACCTGGAGCCCGGCGAGCGGGCCCGCACGCTCGCCGCCCTGCTGCACACCGACGCCGCGGGCCGCGCGTTCACCGCGGAGCTCGTCGAGCGCTCGGGCCTGACGCCGAAGGTGTGGCTGCGGCGGCTCTTCGCCGCCCTGCTGCCGGGACTGCTGCACTTCCTCTACCGCTACGGAACCGTTTTCTCGCCCCACGGCGAGAACGCCATCGTCGTCTTCGACGAGCAGGACGTTCCGGTCCGACTGGCGATGAAGGACTTCGTCGACGACGTGAACATCAGCGCCGAACCGCTGCCCGAGCACGCGGCGATGCCCGCCGAGGTACGGTCCGTCCTGCTCACCGAGCCCGCCGCCTTCCTCACGCAGTTCATCCACTCCGGGCTGTTCGTCGGCGTCTTCCGCTACCTCGCGCCGCTGTGCGAGGAACAGCTGGGCGTGCCGGAGAGCGACTTCTGGGCGCTGGTACGCGCCGAGATCCTCCGCTACCAGGCACGGTTCCCCGAGCTGAAGGAGCGCTTCGAGCTGTTCGACCTGCTCACCCCGCGGATCGAGCGCCTGTGCCTGAACCGCAACCGGCTCCACCTCGACGGATACCGCGACCGCCCCGAGCGCCCGCACGCCGCCGTCCACGGCACGGTCCCCAACCCCCTGTCCGTCCCCTCGTCCGTACCGTGATCGCGGGATTGTCAGTGGTGCCCTTTAGGGTGGACGAGCTATGACGAAGCCCTCACTCCCCGAACTCCTCCATGCCGCAGTGGACGCCGTCGGCGGTACGGAGCGCCCTGGTCAGGTGACCATGGCCGAAGCCGTCGCCGAGGCCATCGACGACGGCTCCCATCTGCTGGTCCAGGCGGGCACGGGCACCGGAAAGTCCCTCGGCTATCTCGTCCCGGCCCTCGCGCACGGGGACCGGGTCGTGGTGGCCACCGCCACGCTGGCGCTCCAGCGTCAGCTCGTGGAGCGCGACCTGCCGCGCACCGTGGACGCGCTGCACCCGCTGCTGCGCCGTCGCCCCGAGTTCGCCATGCTCAAGGGCCGGTCCAATTACCTGTGCCTGCACCGGCTGCACGAGGGCGCGCCCCAGGAAGAGGAGGAGGGCCTGTTCGACCAGTTCGAGGCGGCGGCCCCGTCCAGCAAGCTGGGCCAGGACCTGCTGCGGTTGCGCGACTGGGCGGACGAGACCGAGACAGGCGATCGCGACGACCTCACGCCGGGTGTCTCCGACCGGGCCTGGTCGCAGGTGACCGTCTCCTCGCGCGAGTGCCTGGGCGCGACCAAGTGCGCATACGGCGCTGAGTGCTTCGCAGAACAGGCCCGTGAGCGCGCCAAGCTCGCCGAGGTCATCGTCACCAACCACGCGCTGCTCGCCATCGACGCCATCGAGGGCGCCCCGGTCCTGCCCTCGCACGAGGTGCTGATCGTGGACGAGGCTCATGAGCTGGTCTCGCGAGTCACCGGTGTCGCCACGGGCGAGCTCACTCCGGGCCAGGTGAACCGCGCCGTACGCCGCGCCGCGAAACTGGTCAACGAGAAGGCCGCCGACCAGCTCCAGACGGCCGCCGAGACCTTCGAGCGCCTGATGGAGCTGGCCCTTCCGGGCCGCCTGGAAGAGATCCCCGAAGACCTGGGCTATGCGCTGATGGCCCTGCGGGACGCCGCCCGTACGGTCATCTCGGCCCTGGGCTCCACCCGCGACAAGTCCGTCCAGGACGAGGACGCCGTACGCAAGCAGGCCCTCGCCTCCGTAGAGACCATCCACGATGTGGCGGAGCGGATCACCAACGGCTCCGAGTGGGACGTCGTCTGGTACGAGCGCCATGAGCCCCGCGGCGGAGCCGCTTATCGACACAGCGGAGCGTCGCTGCGGGTCGCTCCGATGTCGGTGTCCGGCCTGCTGCGGGAGAAGCTCTTCGCGGACCGCTCGGTCGTCCTGACCTCGGCGACCCTGAAGCTCGGCGGGGACTTCAACGGTGTGGGGGCCTCGCTGGGCCTAGCCCCCGAAGGCACCGCGGGCGGCGAGGGCACCGAGGCGGAGGAACTGCCGGTCTGGAAGGGCGTCGATGTCGGCTCACCCTTCGACTACGGTAAGCAGGGCATCCTCTACGTCGCCAAGCACCTGGCCCGGCCCTCGCGCGACGGCACCCGCGACGACATGCTGGACGAACTCACCGAACTGATCGAGGCGGGCGGCGGCCGTACCCTGGGCCTGTTCTCCTCGATGCGGGCCGCCCAGTCCGCCGCCGAGGAGCTACGGGCCCGTATCCCCGACTATCCGATCCTGCTCCAGGGCGAGGAGACACTCGGCGAGCTGATCAAGGCCTTCGCCGCCGACCCGAAGACCTGTCTGTTCGGCACACTCTCGCTGTGGCAGGGGGTGGACGTGCCGGGCGCCAGCTGTCAGCTGGTGGTCATGGACAAAATCCCGTTCCCGCGGCCCGACGACCCGCTGATGAGCGCGCGCCAGAAGGCGGTGGAGGAAGCCGGCGGCAACGGCTTCATGGCGGTGGCGGCGACCCACGCGGCCCTGCTGATGGCACAGGGCGCGGGCCGTCTCGTACGGGCGTCGGGCGACCGTGGTGTGGTCGCGGTCCTGGATCCCAGGCTGGCCACGGCCCGCTACGGCAGTTATCTGAAGGCCTCCCTCCCTGACTTCTGGTACACCACGGACCGCAACCAGGTCCGCCGCTCCCTCGCCGCGATCGACACCGCGGCGACCGCGGAAGGCCACTGAGCCGACAGCGCGCCAGCGAGCACGACAGCACCGGTGAGCCGGAAGGCCCCTGGAGACCACAGCGCGGTCTCCAGGAGCTTTCGTGGCCGTTCCCAGCCGTACCAGTGGCGACATCACATCCGCCGCAGCACCGCCACGACCTTGCCGAGGATGGTCGCGTCGTCACCGGGGATCGGCTGGTAGGAGGCGTTGTGCGGGAGGAGCCAGACATGGCCGTCCTCGCGCTTGAAGCGCTTCACCGTGGCTTCGCCGTCCAGCATGGCGGCCACGATGTCGCCGTTCTCGGCGACCGGCTGGCGGCGGACCGTCACCCAGTCCCCGTCGCAGATGGCGGCGTCGACCATCGAGTCACCGACGACCTTGAGGACGAAGAGCTCGCCGTCGCCCACCAGCTGCCTCGGGAGCGGGAACACGTCCTCGACCGACTCCTCGGCGAGGATCGGGCCGCCTGCCGCGATGCGGCCGACGAGCGGTACGTAGGAAGCGGCCGGCTTGCCGCTGGTGTCGGTGGGCTGGCTGCTCGGCTGGTCGGATCCGCGTACCTCGTACGCCCTCGGCCGGTGCGGGTCGCGACGCAGGAAGCCCTTGCGTTCGAGGGCCATCAGCTGGTGCGCGACCGACGAGGTGCTGGAGAGGCCCACCGCCTGTCCGATCTCCCGCATCGACGGCGGATAGCCGCGCCGCTGCACGGAGTCCCGGATGACCTCGATCACCCTGCGTTGCCTGTCCGTGAGTCCTGAGCTGTCCGCCCTGATTCCTGGAGGTCGGCCGGGCAGCGAGCGCGTGGGCTTGGGCCCCTCCGGGTTCGTGGTTGTGTCTGTCATGGCATGCACCGGCTCGAGTCGGCCCTGGGAACGGTCCTGGGCAGTGATGGTGGCGCTGTCTGCGGTGGTGGTCACGGCGGCCCCTCTCGAGATGTTCTCCCTAGCTGGACAACGGTAGTTGCTTTCGAAAGGTTGCGCCAAACACACGTTCGAGTGAAAAACCGGCGATTACCTGACGTGATCATGTGCCTGGGTGTATGGGTGATGTGCGAACGCACGGCAATTCGGGTCATTGCGGTACGCTTCGTCATCGATGGGGCAGATCTCCGGGTCTGCCCTTGACCAGTCTGCCACCCCGCCGCTCCGGCGGGCGCGCGCCACCCCCCGAACGGATGCGCGCCGCCCGCCCTCCCGTACCCTCGTGGTCGGTCGGCCGCGCGACACGCGATGGTGTCGAATGACAGGGCAAACCCCAGATCTAGTGGTTGGATTCATCCATCCGCCCATAAGTTGTGGTCCCTGTCCTCCGGCCTCTCGGACATCGCCTATGCTTGGGGCTGCTTCGAGGGGTTCAGAGCCTGTTTCGAGGCCCATCAGTCGTGCTGTGTAAGGAGGGTTCGGAGTTATGCACTGCCCCTTCTGCAGGCACCCCGACAGCCGCGTGGTCGACAGCCGCACCACGGACGACGGCACGTCGATCCGCAGGCGTCGACAGTGTCCCGACTGCTCCCGTCGTTTCACGACCGTGGAGACCTGCTCACTGATGGTGATCAAGCGCAGCGGCGTCACGGAGCCCTTCAGTCGCCCCAAGGTGATCAACGGCGTCCGTAAGGCGTGCCAGGGGCGCCCGGTGACCGAGGACGCCCTGGCCCAGCTCGGCCAGCGAGTCGAGGAGGCGCTGCGGGCCACCGGAAGTGCTGAGCTGACCACCCATGACGTGGGTCTGGCCATACTCGGCCCGCTACGGGAGCTCGACCTCGTCGCGTACCTGCGCTTCGCCTCCGTCTACAAGGCCTTCGACTCACTCGAGGACTTCGACAAGGCCATCGCCGAGCTGCGGGAGCGGCGGGGCCCCGCGGCCGACACCGGGGACCAGGGCCGGACGGCCGACCGCGCGGCCGCCGGGGGCGCCGAAGTCCCCGTGCCCGCCACCGCCGCCGACTGACCGGCGGGGCCGATCCGGGCGACGCGTCCGGACCGGCCGTACGGCGGCGATCCAAGACCCGCCGAGGGCTCCGCGAGCGGTGCCCAAGGCAACAGACACACACCGTGCCACGGGAAGAACGCGGCACTTCAGGGCGTTTTAGCCCGATACAGGGAGGCGGCATGACAGAGACGGCGAGCGGCTCAGCGCGAGGTTCCCGGTCCAAGGGAACCAAGGCGAACAAGGGCCTGCGTATCGAGCGCATTCACACCACCCCCGGCGTGCATCCGTACGACGAGGTGGAATGGGAGCGCCGTGACGTCGTCATGACCAACTGGCGCGACGGCTCGGTCAACTTCGAGCAGCGTGGCGTCGAGTTCCCCGACTTCTGGTCGGTGAACGCGGTCAACATCGTCACCAGCAAGTACTTCCGCGGCGCGGTGGGCACCCCGCAGCGCGAGACCGGTCTCAAGCAGCTCATCGACCGGATCGTGAAGACCTACCGCAAGTCCGGCGAGGACAACAACTACTTCGCCTCGCCCGCCGACGCCGAGATCTTCGAGCACGAGCTGGCCTACGCCCTCCTGCACCAGATCTTCAGCTTCAACAGCCCCGTCTGGTTCAACGTCGGCACGCCCCAGCCCCAGCAGGTCTCCGCCTGCTTCATCCTGGCCGTCGACGACTCCATGGAGTCGATCCTCGACTGGTACAAGGAAGAGGGCATGATCTTCAAGGGCGGCTCCGGGGCCGGCCTGAACCTCTCCCGTATCCGCTCCTCCAAGGAGCTCCTCTCCTCCGGCGGCAACGCCTCGGGCCCGGTCTCCTTCATGCGCGGCGCCGACGCGTCCGCAGGAACGATCAAGTCCGGCGGTGCGACCCGCCGCGCGGCCAAGATGGTCATCCTCGACGTCGACCACCCCGACATCGAGGGCTTCATCGAGACCAAGGTGAAGGAAGAGGAGAAGATCCGCGCCCTGCGGGACGCGGGCTTCGACATGGACCTGGGCGGCGACGACATCACGTCCGTCCAGTACCAGAACGCCAACAACTCGGTCCGCGTGAACGACGAGTTCATGAAGGCCGTGGAGTCCGGCTCCAAGTTCGGCCTGCGGGCCCGGATGACCGGCGACGTCATCGAAGAGGTCGAGGCCAAGGACCTCTTCCGCAAGATGGCCGAGGCCGCCTGGGCCTGCGCCGATCCGGGCATCCAGTACGACGACACCATCAACGCCTGGCACACCTGCCCCGAGTCCGGCCGGATCAACGGCTCGAACCCGTGCAGCGAGTACATGCACCTGGACAACACCTCGTGCAACCTGGCCTCGCTGAACCTCATGAAGTTCCTCAAGGACGACGGCGCGGGCAACCAGTCCTTCGAGTCCGAGCGCTTCGCCAAGATCGTCGAACTGGTCATCACCGCGATGGACATCTCGATCTGCTTCGCGGACTTCCCGACCCAGAAGATCGGCGAGAACACCCGCGCCTACCGCCAGCTGGGCATCGGCTACGCCAACCTCGGCGCCCTGCTGATGGCCACCGGCCACGCGTACGACTCCGACGGCGGCCGTGCGCTGGCCGGCGCTATCACCTCGCTGATGACCGGCACCTCGTACAAGCGCTCCGCCGAACTCGCCGCGGTCGTCGGCCCGTACGACGGCTACGCCCGCAACGCGACGCCGCATAAGCGGGTCATGAAGCAGCACGCCGACGCCAACGCCAAGGCCGTCCGCATGGACGACCTGGACTCGCCGGTCTGGGCCGCCGCCACGGAGGCCTGGCAGGACGTGCTCCGCCTCGGTGAGAAGAACGGTTTCCGTAACTCCCAGGCGTCCGTCATCGCCCCGACCGGCACCATCGGTCTCGCGATGTCCTGCGACACCACGGGCCTTGAGCCCGACCTCGCGCTGGTCAAGTTCAAGAAGCTGGTCGGCGGCGGCTCGATGCAGATCGTCAACGGCACCGTGCCGCAGGCGCTGCGCCGTCTCGGCTACCAGCCGGAGCAGGTCGAGGCGATCGTCGAGCACATCGCCGAGCACGGCAACGTGATCGACGCACCCGGCCTCAAGCCGGAGCACTACGAGGTCTTCGACTGCGCCATGGGCGAGCGCTCCATCTCCGCGATGGGCCACGTCCGGATGATGGCCGCGATCCAGCCGTGGATCTCCGGCGCGCTCTCCAAGACGGTCAACCTCCCCGAGAGCGCCACCGTCGAGGACGTCGAAGAGGTCTACTTCGAGGCGTGGAAGCTCGGCGTCAAGGCGCTCGCCATCTACCGCGACAACTGCAAGGTCGGCCAGCCGCTCTCCGCCAAGAAGAAGGAGGAGGAGACGGCCGAGATCGCCGAGAAGACCGAGGGCGCCCTCCGCGAAGCGGTCGAGAAGGTCGTCGAGTACCGCCCCGTCCGCAAGCGCCTCCCGAAGGGCCGCCCCGGCATCACCACCTCCTTCACGGTCGGCGGCGCCGAGGGCTACATGACCGCCAACTCCTACCCGGACGACGGTCTGGGCGAGGTCTTCCTGAAGATGTCCAAGCAGGGCTCGACCCTCGCGGGCATGATGGACGCCTTCTCCATCGCCGTCTCGGTCGGTCTGCAGTACGGCGTCCCGCTGGAGACGTACGTCTCGAAGTTCACCAACATGCGCTTCGAGCCGGCCGGGATGACCGACGACCCGGATGTGCGGATGGCGCAGTCGATCGTCGACTACATCTTCCGTCGCCTGGCGCTGGACTTCCTGCCGTTCGAGACCCGCTCGGCGCTCGGCATCCACTCCGCCGAAGAGCGTCAGCGGCACCTGGAGACCGGGTCGTACGAGCAGTCCATCGACGACGAGGTCGACGTCGAGGCCCTGGCCCAGTCCGCGCCACGGCAGTCGGCGCCGCAGTCCGCCGCGTCGCCGCAGACGGAAGCGCAGCAGGTGGCCCACACCTCGGCCGAGCTCGTGGAGATGCAGCTCGGCATCAGCGCCGACGCACCGCTGTGCTTCTCCTGCGGTACGAAGATGCAGCGGGCCGGATCCTGCTACATCTGCGAGGGCTGCGGCTCGACCAGCGGCTGCAGCTGATATCGGGCACCCGAGGACGGGTCATTCGACGTAACCGACTCGTAGCCGACCGTAGCTGACGAAGGGGACCAGCCGTCGGCTGGTCCCCTTCGGCGTACCGCTCAGCCGGTGACGCCGCCCATCAGCCGGGCGAACGCCGCCGGGTCGGCGTCGAAGCCGCGGAATATCTCGTGGAACTCCCACCCGCCCGAGCCGGAACCCTCTGGGCCGGACCGGGTGAACCGTGCGACGGTCGCCGCCGACGCCGCGGGAATGCCGGTGAAGTCGCGCAGCGACAGCTCGGTGTGGCCGTCACGCACGCGTACGCCGACGTTCGCGATGTCGCCGAAGGTCTTCTCGGCGGTCGACTGCTGAATCACCACGCCGACCACCACCAGGGCGTACGCCGAGGCCAGCCGGTTCAGCTCCAGTGTCATGACCTCGTCGTACCCCAGGCCCAAGCCGGTGTTGCTGCCCCGCGCGAGGTTGATGGTGCCGTCCGGGGACCGGCTGTCGAGATGCACCAGGTAGTCGGGTTGGTCGAGGGGAGTCTGAGCACGGTAGGTCGCGGCCACGATGTCGAGGTGGTGGGCCGGTGTGCCAGGAGCACTCGGGTCCCACTTGAGGCTTACTTCGATCTTCCGCTGCCCAACACTGAGACCGCTCATCGGGCTTCCCCTCCTCAGAACACGCTGCTACGCCATCGCACAGCACTGTCTGATCACACACGCTACGCCGCGCCACTGACAAGGGAGCATCCCGGCAGGGTACTTCGGGGTTCCACCGCACCGTACGATGGCGCGGTGCTGGTCAAGTGGATTCGCTGCAGCGTAGGGGACCGCCGAGGGTTCGAGCGGGGGCAGCGGAAATGGGCGGGGCTCCTCGGGGAGCCGGGGTTCAGGGGGCAGGGCGGTGGCTGGAGCAGGGGGCGGCCGGGCATCGCCCATGTCTTCGCCTTCTGGGAGAGCCGTGCGTTCTACGACTCCTTCATGGCGCGCTCGCACGACCGGCTGCACGCCGCCCAGGCCGGAACGTACGACGACATACAGGTCAAGCTCTTCGACTACCGCTTCGATGTGAAGACGGGGTTCGAGCCGCGCTTCACGGGCGTCGACGTGGTGCGAGTGGCGCACTGCAAGGTGCACGCGGAGCGGGTGGAGCACTACGCCCTGATGCAGGAGAAGGTCTGGAACCCCGCGATGGCGGGCTCGCCCGGCATGATCCGCGGGCTGTTCGGCGAGGCGTCGGGGCACGAGTTCCTGGTGCTCTCGATGTGGGACTCGAACGCCGAATACGGAAAGTACCGCGCCGAGCGGGTGGAGCGGCTGACGCTGCGGGCGCAGACGGCCGCCGACGTGGCGGCGCTGGCGGGCGACATCGTGGACCTGGAGCCGTCATGGACGGTGTGAGCGTGTCCAGACGTGCCGGATACCCCGGATGCCCCGGATACCCCGGTACCACGGATACCTCGGATGGAGCCCGTACGGCTGCCCGGCTGCCCGACTGTCAGTCGCGCGATCTAGGGTTTCCGTATGGCACGACCTCGGCGCATCGTCCTCGTCCGGCACGGAGAGTCAGAGGGCAATGCCGATGACTCGGTGTACGAACGCGAACCCGACCACGCGTTGCGGCTCACCGCACGAGGGTGGGAGCAGGCCGAGGCGACGGGGGAGCGGTTGCGCGAGCTGTTCGACGGAGAGCGGGTGAGCGTCTACCTGTCGCCGTACCGCCGCACCCTGGAGACCTTCCGCGCGTTCCGTCTCGACCCGGAACTGGTACGGGTCAGAGAGGAGCCGCGGCTGCGCGAGCAGGACTGGGGAAACTGGCAGGACCGGGACGAGGTGCGGCTGCAGAAGGCCTACCGTGACGCGTACGGACACTTCTTCTACCGCTTCGCGCAGGGCGAGTCGGGCGCCGATGTCTACGACCGGGTAGGGGCGTTCCTGGAGAGCCTGTACCGCAGCTTCGAGGCCCCCGACCATCCGCCGAACGTCCTGCTGGTCACGCATGGGCTCACCATGAGGCTGTTCTGCATGCGCTGGTTCCACTGGACGGTCGCGGAGTTCGAGGCGTTGTCCAATCCGGACAACGCCGAGGTGCGTACCCTGCTCCTGGGCGACGACGGACGGTACACCCTGGACCTGCCCTTCGCACGGTGGCGCGAGCCTGAGACATACGACCAGACCCGCTAGAGTGGCAGGGCGATGATCGCTGACTCCGCTTCCGACCGGCGCCTTGAGCGTGCCCTTTCCAGCCTGCGCGGGCTGGCGGTGGGGGATGCTCTCGGGTCCCAGTTCTTCGTGCCCGCGAACTATCCGCTGCTGAAGCAGCGGAAGCCGCCACCCGGAATCTGGCGGTGGACCGACGACACCGAGATGGCGTGCTCCGTGGTGTCCGTGCTGGCGGAGCACGGCCGCATCGACCAGGACACCCTGGCGCGGTCCTTCGCCACACACCACGACGAAAGTCGTGGCTACGGCGCCGCCGCGAGCCGACTCCTGCGGCAGATCGAGGATGGCGGGGACTGGCGTCAGCTGTCCTCCTCGATGTTCAAGGGGCAGGGCTCCTGGGGCAACGGCGCCGCGATGCGGATCGCCCCGCTCGGCGCCTGGTACGCCGACGACCCGGAGCAGGCCACGCACCAGGCGGAGATCTCCTCGTATCCCACACACCAGCACCGTGAGGGGGTCGTGGGCGCCATGGCGGTGGCCGCGGCCGCGGCGCTGGCGGCGGCGCCGACGGGCCCGCCCACGCCCGAAGCGCTGCTCGACGGGGTGATCGCGCTGATCCCACGGAGCGCCGTGGGCGCCGGCCTGCGGCGGGCCAGGGACATGCTCGACTACGGCGACGCGACCACGGTCGCCGCCGTGCTCGGCTGTGGCCGCCGGGCCTCGGCGCATGACACGGTGCCCTTCGCCCTGTGGTCGGCGGCGCGCGGCCTGGGCGACTTCGAGCGGGCCTTCTGGGCGACCGCCCGCGTGGGCGGGGACATGGACACCACCTGCGCCATCGTGGGCGGTGTGGTGGCGTCCGTACGCGGCGGCCCGGACTCCGGCCCGCCGGAGCCGTGGCGGGAGCGGACCGAGGACCTGCCGGGCTGGGTTCCGGCCGGGCCGAGCTGACGGCTGCTGACGGCTCACGCGGCGTTCCCGCGCACCCCGAGGTGTCACGCGAGCGCCCGGCGGCGTACCCTTGCTGGCGCCATGCCGTACGAAGCACCCACCCACACCGTCGAGCGCTCCCTGCGCGCCACCACCGGAGCCAAGGTGATCGCCGGGGTCGACGAGGTCGGGCGCGGTGCGTGGGCCGGGCCGGTCACCGTCTGCGCGGCGGTCACCGGACTGCGTCGGCCGCCCGAAGGGCTCACCGACTCCAAACTGCTCACCGTGAAGCGACGCAATGAGCTGGCGGAGGTGCTGGCCGACTGGGTCACCGCCCACGCGCTCGGCCACGCGTCGCCAGAGGAGATCGACGCACTGGGGATGACGGCCGCGCTGCGGCTCGCCGCGGTGCGTGCTCTGGAGACCCTCCCGGTACGACCGGACGCGGTCATCCTCGACGGTAAGCACGACTACCTCGGTGCTCCCTGGAAGGTCCGTACGGTGATCAAGGGGGACCAGTCCTGTGTGGCGGTGGCCGCGGCTTCGGTGATCGCCAAGGTCCGCCGTGACGCCATGATGGCCGAACTGGGCGCCGAGTGCGCGGACTTCGGGTTCGCGGACAACGCTGGGTACCCCTCACCGGTGCACAAGTCGGTACTCGCGGAGCGGGGGCCGACCCGGTATCACCGGCTCTCCTGGTCGTATCTCGACGGGATGCCGAAATGGCGGCATCTCAAGAGGACCCGCGACCCGGTCGTGGCCGGTCCGGAAATCGAGGGGCAACTCGGCTTCGATTTCTGACACCATGCCGATCGCACTCATGTGCCACCCGCCGGTGCGGCCCGCACCGGCATTTGATAGACAACCACCATGCCTCTCATTCCCGAGGAGCCTCAGATTCACGAGAGCGCCCAGGGTCCCCGCGCAACTCCGGCCAACGGCCGCAGTGCGCCGACCCCCCGTCCCGTCCCTGGCCCCCGCGCCGCGGCCGCGCCGCGCCCCGGACGACCGGGCTCCGCCCGGCCTCAGCCGCCGGCTCAGCGCACCTCGCCCGAGGCGGTGCCCGCCGCCCCGGCCCCCGGTGCGGACAGCGCCGCCGGAGCTGACGCTCCGGCCTCGGCCACCCCGCAGATCCAGCTGATCCCGGCTTCCGTCGACGGTGCGCTGGACGCGGCCGACGAAGCGGTCGACCTGCTCCTTGACACTGGTCGTGCGCCCGGCGACATCCTGGTGGTCACCACCGGTGACCGGCATCCGTGGGCCACGCACGAGCTGTCCTTCGGTGAGCGTGCCTACTGGGCCCAGCACGACTCCGGCGACGACGTGTTCCATGTCGCCGCCGCCGACGCGAGCCGGGCGGCCACCCGTCCCGTGGTCGTCGTCGCCGTCAACGGCGGCTCCGACGACGCGGCCGCCGGTGCGCTGCCCCTGGCGCTGAGCCGGGCCGGCGCCCTGCTGATCGTGTGCGGTGATCCGCAGCGCATCAACTCCGCGCTCGGCGTGGGCGTCTGACACGTCGTTGAGGACGGCCGGTGCGGTCGGCGCCGTGCGGGGCTGACCCCTGTGCGGTATGGGGCGGTCCCGCGAACTGAGTCCCGGTACGCGGAGTCCCGGTACGCGGGGCTCCGATACGCGGGGCTCCGGTTCACGGTGCCCCGCGCCATGGGCTCAGCGAGCGGTGGCCCGGCGCAGGGGAGACGCCGCCCCGCCGCCGATGCGGGGTTGACCCCGTACGGCGGCCGGGCGCGGGGCCACGGCCTCGCCGCGCGGCCGCCCGTCGGCGTCCCGAGCGTACGGGCGTCGGCCGGCCCGGCCCTCCCCGAGCACCTGCCACCCGCCGCGGGTCAGCGTGATGTACGCGCCGCAGCGCAGTCCGTGCAGCGTGCAGGCGTCCCGTAGCCCCCACATCCACGCACCGTCCTGGTGGGTCCAACGCGCGTCGCCCTCCCGGCAGAAGAGCAGTACAGCGGTACGCACCGGGGTGCGCCGCCGCAGATCGTGCGGGATGATCCGGCGTAGCTGGGCCAGCACGGCGTTCCGGCAGACCCAGCCGTCGGACGCGGCGTGACGGGTGAACGAGGCGCTGGCCCTGAGCCGTTCCTCCTGGTCGAGTACGGCCACGACGGCGGTGTTCGGCGTAGGCAGGTGCCGGGTGTGCAGGCCGCTGACGACCCCGCGCGGGTCGCGCAGCAGGGGGATGCCCGCGGCCGCCCATTCCGCGGGTTCCAGCACCCTGCCCAGTTCGTTGGCGGCGGTGGGCAGTTCGGCGGTCATCGGTGACGGCGGCGACGAGGCCGCCGGGGACGGAGCGAATCCGAGGGTCACGGTCCTCCCTTCGGCTGCGCGCCCACACCAGCGGGCGGGGTCGGACGGTGGGAGCGCACCGCGATACAGCCCTGCCTGACACGGAAGAGCCGCACGGGGAGCGGCTCCAATTCTCGCCGTCCCACCGGCGCCAGGCAACGAGCGGGCGACGAGGGTGGCCGGAATCAGCGGTCGCGTGGGCTATATCCCTGCCCAGGCGCGCTCGGGCGAACACCTGGCCCACCCAGGACGCGCTCGGGCCGCCGTGCGGCTCACCCCTGTACGGCGAGGACCAGCGGCAGCACCCCCTCGGCCGCGGAACGGCGGAGCAGACGTGCGGCCACCGCGAGCGTCCAGCCGGTCTCCGTGGCGTCGTCGACGAGCAGCACCGGACCGCTCGCCGTCTGCCGCAGCGCCTCGGCCAGCGCGGGAGGCACCGTGAGCGCCCCGTCCAGGGCGCGCAGCCGCTGGGCGCTGTTGGAGCGCGGGACGGGTGCGCCGTCGGTTCCCTCGGCGTACTCCAGCGAACCCAGCAGCGGCATGCGGCCGACCCTGGCGATGTGCCCCGCGAGCGACTGGATCAGCTGGGGCCTGCTGCGCGACGGCATCGCCACCACGCCGACCGGCCGGGCCGGCGCGTCGGCAGAGCCGGACGCCCAACCGCCCGGTCCCTTCGCCCAGTCGGCGAGAACCTCCACCACGGCCCGTGCGACGTCGTCCGGCACCGGTCCGTCGGGTGACTGGGGCGACAGCATCGGGCGCAGTCGGTTGCCCCAGCCGATGTCCGAGAGCCGCCCCAGTGCGCGGCCCGGAGCGGCCTGTTCACCGGCCGGGATGCGGCCCTTGAGGTTCACGCCCACCGCGGCGAGCCCGGTCGGCCACATCTTCCGGGGGTCCACCTCGACGCCCACCCGGCCGAGCTCACCGCGCGCCGCGTCCAGGGCGGCGCCGGACACCTCGGACGTGAATCGTGGCCCCTCGCAGTTGTCACACCGCCCGCACGGCGCGGCGCCGTCGTCGTCCAACTGGCGACGAAGGAACTCCATCCGGCAGCCGGTCGTCGTCGCGTAGTCGCGCATGGCCTGCTGCTCGGTCTCGCGCTGCCTGGCGACCCAGGCGTAGCGCTCCGTGTCGTATACCCACGGCTGCCCGGTCGCGGTCCAGCCGCCCTTGACGCGTCGCACCGCGCCGTCGACGTCCAGCACCTTGAGCATCGTCTCGAGCCGGGACCTGCGCAGTTCCACGAGAGGCTCGAGCGCGGGCATCGACAGCGGCCTGTCCGACTGCGCCAGGACGTCGAGGGTGCGCCGCACCAATTCCTCGGGCGGGAAGGCCACCGAGGCGAAGTATCGCCAGATCGCCTCGTCCTCCGGGCCCGGCAGCAGCAGCACCTCCGCGTGGTCCACTCCACGGCCCGCGCGCCCGACCTGCTGGTAGTAAGCGATGGGAGAGGAGGGCGAGCCGAGATGGACCACGAAGCCCAGGTCGGGTTTGTCGAACCCCATGCCCAGCGCGGAGGTGGCGACCAAGGCCTTGACGCGGTTGGCGAGCAGATCGTCCTCAGCCTGCTGCCGGTCGGCGTTCTCCGTCCTGCCGGTGTACGAGGAGACGGCGTGGCCGCACTGCCGCAGGAACGCGGTGACCTCTTCGGCGGCGGCGACCGTCAGCGTGTAGATGATCCCGGAACCCGGCAGGTCGGCGAGGTGTTCGCCCAACCAGGCCAGGCGGGTCGCGGCGTCAGGCAGCCGCAGCACCCCCAGGCTCAGGCTCTCGCGGTCGAGTGGGCCGCGCAGTACCAGCGCGTCCGATCCGCCCCCGGTTCCCAGCTGCTCCGCGACATCGGCCGTGACTCGGGCGTTGGCCGTCGCGGTCGTGGCCAGCACGGGCACGTCGGGCGGCAGGTCGGTGAGCATGGTGCGCAGTCGGCGGTAGTCCGGCCGGAAGTCGTGGCCCCAGTCGGAGATGCAGTGCGCCTCGTCGACCACCAGCAGGCCCGTGGCCGAGGCGAGCTTGGGCAGGACCTCGTCGCGGAAGTCCGGATTGTTGAGCCGCTCCGGGCTCACCAGCAGGACGTCCACCTCGCCCGCGGCCACCTCGGCCTGGACGGAGTCCCACTCCTCCGTGTTGGCGGAGTTGATCGTGCGGGCGCGGATTCCGGCGCGGGCCGCCGCCTCCACCTGGTTGCGCATCAGCGCGAGCAGCGGCGAGACGATCACGGTGGGGCCGCCGCCGCGCTCCCGCAGCAGCGCCGTCGCGACGAAATACACCGCGGACTTGCCCCAGCCGGTGCGCTGCACGACCAGCGCGCGGCGTTTCTCGGCGACCAGCGCCTCGATCGCCCGCCACTGGTCCTCGCGCAGACGGGCGCGGCCGGTCTGATCGCCGACGAGCCGGGCGAGTACGGCATCGGCCGCCGTGCGGAGTTCTTCGTTGCTCATGCGTCCATGCAACCCGATGGCTCTGACATTCGGCGAATGCGCCCGCCGACCTGTGGATAACGTCTGTCGTGGCCGAGTCAAGGGTTATCCACAGGCCAAGCGGAGTTCGGAAATCCGCGGGACAGTCGGCGCATGACGAATCACAGCGAAGCCAACGACCGGCCCGGCGAGCAGATCACCCTGCGCGGCGCGGGTGAACTAGCGGACGCACTCCGGTATCTGATGGGCTTTCACCCCGACGACAGCGTCGTCCTCGTCGCACTGCACGGCGAGCGCGGCTGCTTCGGAGGGCGCGTC
Organism: Streptomyces sp. O3; assembly: GCF_054788135.1. Taxonomy (NCBI): domain Bacteria; kingdom Bacillati; phylum Actinomycetota; class Actinomycetes; order Kitasatosporales; family Streptomycetaceae; genus Streptomyces; species Streptomyces sp. O3. The sequence goes on along the minus strand of NZ_JBTVYK010000001.1, from coordinate 213,144 downwards.
CGCCTGGGCATCCCCGAGCAGGAACAGGACTGGCCGTCCGTCGCCGACCAGCTGGCCCAGTGTCTGGTGAGCGGCAGTGAGAAGCGGAACGGCAAACCGGACGGCATCGTCGCCTTCCTCTGCCGGGAGCCCGCGCGGGGAGAACCGGCTCGTACGGTCATGGAGCGCCTGCGGCCGCTCGCCGAGGTCCTGCGTACGGCGTGCGGAGCGCTGGACGTGCCGGTGGTGGAGGCGCTCTGCCTGTCCGGCGGGCGGTACTGGTCGTACGTCTGCCCGGAGGGGCGCTGCTGCCCTGCGGACGGTACGCCGATGCCGCCGGCCGGCACCTCGGTCATGGCGGCCACGGCCACCTACGCGGGCATTCAGATGCGCGGCAGGATGCGCGAGATGGAGGTGCGGCTCGCGCCGCTGCGGGGCGCGCTGGCGGCGGAGCAGGAGCGGGCACTCGACGCGGCGAGCACGGCGCTGATTCCCCGCATGCTGGACCACGCCGGCCGGGACCGGGTCGAGGCCGAGACGGTGGCCCGGGCGCGCCGGGTCATGGCACGGCTGCGAGCCGCCCCGCCGATCGGCACGGCGCCGCAGGCCGACGCGCAGGACGACGAACTGCTCCCGTCCGGCGAGGCCGCGAGCCTGATCATCGGACTCCAGGACCGGTGGACCCGTGACCGGGTGGCCGAATGGATGGAAGGGGAAGAGGCGGCGTCGGCGCTCAGGCTCTGGCGGGCACTGGCCCGCCGCTGCGTCGGCCCGTACGCGGAACACGCCGCGGCGCCGCTGACCCTCTCGGGGTGGGTGGCCTGGTCACTCGGCGATGAGCCCGAGGCCAGGATCGGCCTTGGCATGGCGCTGCGGGTCGACCCGCACTACACCTTCGCCCAGCTTCTGCACCATGCCTGCAACGAAGGTCTGGACCCGGAGGCCCTGCGGAAGTGCCTGCGCCGGGAGCGGGAAGCGCGCTCCGGGGGTGACGCGGGAGGCGCGGAGCCCCGACGGCCGTCACGGTCCGCCGCGCCGAGGCCCGCCCGCACCCGCCCGCGTCGGTCGTCTCCGGGTATCGCGGCGGGCCCGGCCACCCTCCGGCGAGCGAAGGAGCGTCCGGGAAACAAGGAGCGCGCAGGAAGCGGGGAGAGCGCGCAGGGGCCCACGGGCCCGAGCCGGGACAGCGGGCCGCGTGGCGGCGCGGACGCACGCGGCCGCAACCGGCGGCGCACCGGCGGGCGCGGCACCCGGAGCGGGCGGTGAGGCGACCGTGACCCGCGCCAGGGGCGTTCCGTTCACTTGGGTGGCGGGAACCGGTCGCCCGTCGCCCCAGTCCCCCGACAAGCCGCTCCACGGGCTTGCGCCCAGGCCAGACGTGCCGCCGCACCGCCGGAAACCGACCGGCGCGCCGCTGAGGGCGCGGCTCGCGGGAGCGCGGAAGAAGCCGCCCTATGCCGCTGTCGCCGCTGCCCCCGGCCTCTGGTTCCTCCGGTTACTCGGGATCCTTCGGGTCTTCCGGGTCTGGCCGAGCCGCTGGGGCCGCCAGCGGCCCCAGCGGCTCGTGCGGAGAGGCCCAAGCCACCGCGCCGCGTGGTGGGGCGGGGCAGGGTCCGTATCCCGCGTCCCGTCGCGTCCTGGAGCTACCGCCCACGCACACCGCGCTGATCTGCGTCGCCATGCCGGGCCTGGCGATCTCGTCCGAGCACGGTCAGTTGACGGGCCAGGGTCTGGAGGGCTTCTACCGCGCGGGCCGCCGGCTCCTCTCGCGCTGCCACCTCCGGGTGGCCGGGCGGGAACCGCTTCCCGTGCAGGCGAGGCTGCTGTCGGCGGATCGCGCCCGCTTCGTGGCGACTCTGCGGCCGTCCGCGGACGGCGGTCCTGACCCCGTCGTGGTCGTCGAGCGGATCAGGGACGCCGACGGCAGCGAGCGGATCACCCTGCGCAGCGCCGCGGACCGAGTGCTGAGGGTGTCCGTCGAGGTGTCCCTGGCCACCGACCTCGCGGAACTCGGCGCTGTCGCCTCGGGTGACGTCGGCGGCGAACTGCCCCCGAGCGTGCACGGCTCGGGCCTGCGCTGGTCGTCCGCCGCAGGCCAAGCCGTGGTCACATCGGAGCCGCCGCCCGATGACGCCCTCGCGTCGGCGGGGCTGTTGCGCTGGGAACTGGATCTGCCACCAGCGGGTAGCCGCCGCATCGAACTGCGTGTGCGCCAGGACGGCGCGGCACCCCTACGGCCGGTAGGGCGCGGCGCCGGGGGCCCGTTCGCCGAGGCGGGCGCCACGGGCGATGACCCTCGGGTGCGGGGGTTGTTCGACACCTGCGTCGCCGACCTGCGGGCGCTGCTGTTGCGTGACCCCCGCCATCCGTCAGACGTGCACACGGCGGCCGGGGCCCCGTGGCGGTGTGGTCTCGCGCCCGCCGAGGCGCTGGCCACCGCCCGGATGGCGCTGCCGCTGGGCACGCGCCTGGCGGCCGGCACGCTGCGAACCCTGGCCCGGACCCAGATCACCGGGAGCGGGCCGAGCGCCGGGCGGCTGCCCGGACCGCTGCGGGACGCCGGCCCGCACCTGCCGCCGGGCTGCACCGGGGTCGAGGCGACGCTGCTCTTCCCGGCGCTGCTCGCGGAGGCCAGGCGCTGGGGACTGTCGGACCTCGAGACGGAGGAGCTGGTGCCTACGGCGGAGAGATGCCTGCGGTGGTTGCGCGGCGCGGTGGGGGACGGGCTCTATCTGTCGGACCCCCATCCCGCCGGACCGCGCCGATGCGAGACCCAGGCGCACGCCCACCGCGCCGCGCTGCTCGGCGCGGAACTGCTCGAGGAGCACGGCCGACCGGGTGCGGCGTACTGGAAGCAGTGGGCGGGGGAGCTGCGTGCCGCGTTCCGCTCGGACTTCTGGATCGAGGACCGCGCAGGCGGCAGGCCCGCCGCCGCCATGGAGCCGGACGGCCGCCAGGTGCCGCATCTGGGCAGTGGTGCCGCGCACCTTCTGGACACCGGCCTGAGCAGGGTCGGCAGTATGGCGTCGGGGCTGCTCGACCGGGCGCAGACCGGGCAGCTGGCGCGACTGCTCGGCGGCCCCGCGATGGACTCCGGCTGGGGGTTGCGCAGCCTGGGCGCCAGGGAGGACGGCCACAACCCGTTCGGGCACCGGGGCGGCGCCGTACGGGTGCATGAGACGGCGGTGGCGGTCGCGGGGCTGGCCGCCGCGGGACACGAAAAGGAGGCGAACTCGCTGCTGGAGGGCCTGCTGTCCGCGGCCGACGCGTTCGGGCAGCGGCTGCCCGAGATGTACGCGGGGGAACAGCGCACCGAGGGCGGCGCCCCGCTGCCCCACCCGGCGGCCTGTCGCCCGGCCGCCGTCGCCGCGGCGGCGGGGGTGCGGGTGCTGACCGCCCTGGCCGGGATCCGCCCGGATGTACCGGGCAAGACCGTGGCGCTGTGCCCGGTGAGCAGCGCGCCGCTGGGGGAGATCGGGTTCACCGGCCTGTCCGTGGCGGGCGGCCCGTTCTCCGTACGGATCAGCAGGCTCGGCCTGGCCATGGTCGAGGAGGCGGCGGAGGGACTCCAGTTGGGTGGGTGAGGTTCAGAGTCAGGTGTGCGAGGTACTGGCGAAGGGAGTGTTTATCGTCAGGCAGACGACTATGATCGCGATATGCCCCCCTACGACCCGTCGGCCTTCCCGCCCTTTGCTGTCACCGTCGACCTGGTCGTGCTGACCGTACGCAGTCACGCCCTGTGCACCATGGCGATTCGCCGAGGCGAGCCGCCGTTCCAGGGGCGTTGGGCGCTGCCCGGAGGCTTCGTCCGGCCGGACGAAGATCTGGCGGCGGCCGCCGCACGGGAGCTGGTCGAGGAGACCGGGCTGTGCGTGCACGATCCGGGGACCCCCGACCCCACGCCGGGCAACGGCGCGCATCTGGAACAGCTCGCCACATACGGGGACCCCAAGCGCGACCCCCGGATGCGGGTGGTCAGCGTCGCCCACCTGGCGCTCGCCCCCGACCTCCCCGCGCCGCGTGCCGGGGGCGACGCGAACAGCGCGCGCTGGGCACCGGTCGAAAACCTGCTGGGACCCGAGGGGGAGGCCGGAGCGCTCGCCTTCGACCATGCGCAGATCCTCGCGGACGGCGTCGAGCGTGCCCGCTCCAAGATCGAGTACTCCTCGCTGGCCACCGCGTTCTGCCCCCCGGAGTTCACCGTCGGTGAGCTGCGTCGGGTATACGAGGCCGTGTGGGCCGTCGCTCTCGACCCGCGCAACTTCCACCGTAAGGTCACCGGCACACCGGGCTTCCTGGTGCCCACCGGGGGGACCACCACCCGGCAGGGCGGCCGTCCCGCACAGCTGTTCCGGGCGGGCGGCGCCACCCTCCTCAACCCGCCGATGCTGCGCCCGGAGGTCTGAGCCCGCGGGTCCGCGCCCGGACCGTGCCGACAGCCGTGCCTGACGGGCGCGGCAGCCACACCCATGACCCGCATCCTGCCCGAAATGCCGTGAATATCGCGTTATCTTGCTGGAGTACCCAGGGGGCCGGTCCGTCCCCGACACGGCGGACCGCCCTCGGCCGCCGAGCGGTCGCCCCTCCCGCGAGAGAAGCGATGATCCAGGCCATCGGACTGACCAGCAATGCCCGTCGGGACCAGCCGCCCACCGTCGACGACGTGTCCTTCGAGGCGCCGCCCGGACGGGTCACGGCGCTGCTCGGAGCGGCGGACTCCGGCGCCGCCACCGTGCTGAGGCTGATGCTCGAACTCCAGGCCGGCCGCGGTGTCACGTACTTCAGAGGCCGTCCCCTGCACCGCGTAGCCCGCCCGTCACGCGAGGTCGGCGTACTGCTCGGCGAGGTGCCGGGCCATCCCGGACGTACCGCCCGCGGCCACCTGCGGATGCTCTGCGCGGCCGCCGGCGTGCCCGCCGCGCGCGCCGACGCGGTCCTCGAAGCCGTCGGCCTGGTCAGCCTCCGCGACCAGCGCCTGGGCACCCTCTCGCGGGGCATGGACCGCCGCCTGGGCCTCGCCTGCGCGCTGCTCGCCGACCCGCACACGCTCGTACTGGACTCACCCGCCCGAGGCCTGTGCGCCCGCGAGAGCGCCTGGCTGCACCGAGTGCTCCGAGCCCATGCCGACCAGGGCGGAACCGTCCTGTTCAGCACGGCCGACCCCAGGGAGGCGGCCCGCGCCGCCGACCACGTCGTCACCCTCGACCGGGGCAGAGTGGTCGCGGACCAGGAGGCGGACGTCTTCGCCCGCACCAGGCTCCGCCCCCGTGTCACCGTCAGATCCCCGTACGCGGCCCGCCTCGGCGCCCTGCTCGCCAAGGAGGCCAGGGTCGCCCGGCGCTCCGTCGAGATCGTCCGCGAGGACGGAAACCGGCTGTCGGTGTACGGCAGTCACAGCGCGGACGTGGGCGAGACCGCCTTCAAGCACGGCGTCCTGATCCACCAACTCGCGGACGAGACCGGCGACTGCGGCCCCCCGTCCGCGGCGGACCCTCCCCACCCCACCGCGACCGCCCCCCCGAAGCCCGCGGCCGAGGTCCGGGGAGGCCGTTCGGGCGGCCAGCCCGCTCAGCGGGACCGCCACGCCCCCCTGTCGCCCCTGCCGCCTCCGATCACGGCACGCCCCGCCCGCAGCCCTCTGAACCCCCTGCGCTACGAGGTGCGCAGGGCGACAGGCGTCGGCACCGGCTGGCTGGTCGCCCTGCTCGCACTCGCCGTCTCCGCTGTGCTGGCCGTGTTCCTCGCCAGAACCGGCCACACCCCGCAGCCACGGCTGCTCGCCGCCTGGCCCCGCGAACTCCCGCTCCCCCCGGCGGCCATGGCCGCCGGACTCCTGGGCGCCCTCGCCTTCGGCGACGAGTTCCGCTACCCCGCGCTCGCCGTCGACCGCGCCGCCGTGCCCCGCCGCCTCGGCCTGCTGCTGGCCAAACTCGGCGTCGCCGCGGCCACCGCGCTGCTCATCGCGCTGGCCGCCGTGATCTGCGACGGCGCGGCACTGCATCTCGTATACGGCCGGGAACTGGCCCGCGTGCCCGCCGACTGGCCCGCCCTCACCGCCAGTTGGCTCGCCCTGACGGTCGGCTGCGCCTGGGCCGGACTGCTGGCGGCCGGGGTCTTCCGGTCCACCACCGCGGGGCTGGCCGCGCTGGTCGCGGTGCCGGTGGTGCTCGTACCCCTCGTGCAGAAGGCGTTTGAGGGGCCGTCCGCACGGTCCGCCGCGGGGCTTCCCGGCCGGCTCCGCGACCTCGCGCTCGCGCAGTGGCCGTTCGGGAGCGAGCGGTACATCGCCGGGGCGGTACGGGTGATCGCCCAACCCGTGGGAAGCGCACTGCTGCTGAGCCTGACCGTGCTGCTGGGCGCCTATCTGCTCACCACGCTGCGCGGCAGGCTCCGCTGAAGCACACGACGCCACGGCTCACCGACAGCTGTACGCAACTCACCGAATAACGCCCGGTTACATCCGATAAGGCGTCAATTATGGAACGGTAAGCGATCACCCTTTCGTGTGCTTTTCACCAAAGCCCTCAAGGGGCTTGAGGGCAGCGCCGACAAAGGTTCCGTGAGTACCCTTGCGCACACCATGATGACCGCCGCCCGCTCCGCTGACTCCGGCCTCGCGGCCCCGGGCGAACTCGACCGCTACACCTACGCCGAGCCTCCGAGCGTGGGAGGCCGTGTCGGAGCCGCGTCCTGGGACGGCTCCGACCAGGACCTGGGCCGCGCGGGCCGACGCGCGGCAGGCAGCCGCGGCCGCGGCCTGCACGGCCAACTCGTCCAGCAGCTCGGCCAGATGATCGTCTCCGGGGACCTGGGCGCCGACCGTCCGCTGGTACCCGAGGAGATCGGCCAGCGCTTCGAGGTCTCCCGGACCGTCGTCCGCGAGTCGCTTCGCGTACTCGAGGCCAAGGGGCTGGTCAGCGCCCGCCCCAACGTCGGGACGCGGGTGCGCCCGGTCAGCGACTGGAACCTGCTGGACCCGGACATCATCGAGTGGCGTGCCTTCGGGCCGCAGCGCGACGATCAGCGCCGTGAGCTGAGCGAGCTGCGCTGGACCATCGAACCGCTCGCCGCCCGGCTGGCCGCCGGACACGGGCGCGAGGACGTGCAGCAGCGCCTCGCCGACATGGTCGAGATCATGGGCCACTCGCTCGGCCAGGGCGACACCCTCACCTTCGCGCGCGCCGACGCCGAGTTCCACTCACTGCTCATCCACGTCGCGGGCAACCGGATGCTGGAGCACCTGTCCGGCATCGTCTCGGCCGCCCTGCAGGTCTCCGGGGGCCCGACCACCGGCTGCGACCGGCCCAGCGAGTCCGGCCTCGCCCAGCACGCCCGCCTGGTCGACTGTCTCGCCGCGGGTGACGGAGCCGGAGCCGAGACCGCGATGCGCCAGCTGCTCACCGTCCACCCGGACGTGGAGCGCGTGGTCCCCGCGCCCCGCGAACACTGACCCCGCGGCGTCCGCCCCGCACCCCTCGGCCGCGTACGGCTCGTCCGTGTACGGCGTCGGCGCCCGCGCGTACGGCCGTACGCGCGCACAGCCGTACATACGAGTCGCCGGACCCGCGCCGGGCCCGGCGACTCGTATGTACGGACCCTGCCACTCATGGCTGTATATCCATATCTGTCCGTTATCAATGGTTACGGGGTGTGACTCGGGCCACGTGGATTGGGCGTAACGCTCTTCCGGGTAGCGCGATGACCTAAGAGGTGACAGTCGAGGAGGGAATACAGCGGCCGCTTTCGGCGCTGTGCTAGCTCCGACACCCGCCCGTGCCGTCGGCCCATCCCCAGTCGGCGGTTGTCGGCTCCGGTTCCACAATGGACGGAGCCGGAACCCGTTTTCCATCGTTCCGAGAGGTTGTTCGTGTCGGCCAGCACATCCCGTACGCTCCCGCCGGAGATCGCCGAGTCCGAGTCTGTGATGGCGCTCATCGAGCGGGGAAAGGCTGAGGGGCAGATCGCCGGCGATGACGTGCGTCGGGCCTTCGAAGCTGACCAGATTCCGGCCACTCAGTGGAAGAACGTTCTGCGCAGCCTCAACCAGATCCTCGAGGAAGAGGGTGTGACGCTGATGGTCAGTGCCGCGGAGTCGCCGAAGCGCCCCCGCAAGAGCGTCGCAGCGAAGAGTCCCGCCAAGCGCACCGCTACCAAGACCGTCGCGGCCAAGACCGCCACGGCGAAGAAGACCACCGCCACCGCGGCTGCCGCCGCCGTCGCCGAGGCGCCCGCCGCCGCGGCCGCGGACGAGGAGGCCGTGGCCGCCCCCGCGAAGAAGACCGCCGCCAAGAAGACGGTGGCGAAGAAGGCCGCGGCCAAGAAGACCGCGGCGAAGAAGACGGCCGCGAAGAAGACCGCGGCCAAGAAGGACGACGAGCTGCTCGTCGACGAGCCCGCCGAGGAGACCCCCGCCGCCAAGCCCGGCGAGGACGAGGAAGAGGCCACGAGCGGCGAGGCCAAGGGCTTCGTCATCTCGGACGAGGACGAGGACGACGCGCCCGCGCAGCAGGTCGCCGTCGCCGGCGCCACCGCCGACCCCGTCAAGGACTACCTCAAGCAGATCGGCAAGGTCCCCCTCCTCAACGCCGAGCAGGAGGTGGAGCTCGCCAAGCGCATCGAGGCAGGCCTGTTCGCCGAGGACAAGCTGGCGAACGCCGACAAGCTCGCGCCGAAGCTCAAGCGCGAACTGGAGATCATCGCCGAGGACGGCCGCCGGGCCAAGAACCACCTCCTGGAGGCCAACCTCCGGCTCGTGGTCTCGCTCGCCAAGCGCTACACCGGCCGCGGCATGCTCTTCCTGGACCTGATCCAGGAGGGCAACCTCGGTCTCATCCGCGCGGTCGAGAAGTTCGACTACACCAAGGGCTACAAGTTCTCCACGTACGCCACCTGGTGGATTCGGCAGGCGATCACCCGCGCCATGGCCGACCAGGCCCGCACCATCCGTATCCCGGTGCACATGGTCGAAGTCATCAACAAGCTCGCGCGCGTGCAGCGCCAGATGCTCCAGGACCTGGGCCGCGAGCCCACCCCGGAGGAGCTGGCCAAGGAGCTCGACATGACCCCCGAGAAGGTCATCGAGGTCCAGAAGTACGGCCGTGAGCCCATCTCCCTGCACACCCCCCTGGGCGAGGACGGCGACAGCGAGTTCGGTGACCTCATCGAGGACTCCGAGGCGGTCGTCCCGGCCGACGCCGTGAGCTTCACGCTCCTCCAGGAGCAGCTGCACTCGGTACTCGACACGCTCTCCGAGCGGGAGGCGGGCGTCGTCTCCATGCGCTTCGGCCTCACCGACGGCCAGCCCAAGACCCTCGACGAGATCGGCAAGGTGTACGGCGTGACGCGTGAGCGCATCCGCCAGATCGAGTCGAAGACCATGTCGAAGCTGCGCCACCCGTCGCGTTCGCAGGTCCTGCGCGACTACCTCGACTAGGCCCGCCTGGTCGATCCGTACGCCGAAGGGCTCGGAGCTCCCCGCCGGGACTCCGGGCCCTTCGGCGTGCCCGGTTCCGCGCCGCCGGGCTCTGGGTGCATGATCCAGCCCCTTGGATGACGCTGAGTGCGTCAGTGCCACCCAGAGTGAGGAGCGCGCATGCGTCGCTGTCGCAACGTCGGAGCCCTGTACGGGGTGCTCGCCCTGGTGGCGGCGGTGGTGACGCCCATAGCGGGGTCGGCGCCCGCGGCCGCGGACGGAGTGATCGTGGGCGGTGTCCCGGTGCGGGTGGCCGAGACGCCGTGGGCCGTGGCGCTGTCCAGCCGTGACCGGTTCGGCGGTACGCGCTCGGGGCAGTTCTGCGGTGGGGTGGTGATCGGCCCGTCCACGGTTCTCACGGCCGCGCACTGCCTGCGCCGTGAGGCGCTGGGGGTGCCCGTGGAGGCGGTGCGTGATCTGCGGGTCATCGTGGGCCGGGAGGATCTGCGCACGCGGAGCGGGTGGGAGGTGGCGGTGCGCGAGGTCCGGGTCAGTCCCGCCTACAACCCCTTCACACAGGCGGGCGACGCGGCGCTGCTGCGGCTGGCCGCCGAGCTGCCCGCGTCCCACGTGATCAAAATGGCGGGCCCCGGCGACGCGGCGTACGAACCGGGGACCGCGGCGGCGGTGTACGGCTGGGGCGACACGACCGGCAGCGGTGACTACGCGTATACGCTGCGTGCCGCACAGGTGGCGGTGCTGTCCGACCGGGCGTGCGGGCGGGCCTACCCGCCGGGCGGCGCAGCCGGAACCTATGTCGCCGGGTCCATGCTATGTGCGGGGGCCCCTCAGGGAGGCCGGGACGCCTGCCAGGGGGACAGCGGCGGCCCCTTGGTGGTACGCGACCGGCTGATCGGGCTCGTCTCCTGGGGCGACGGCTGCGGGCTGCCCGGCAGGCCGGGCGTCTACACGCGCGTCTCCAGCGTCTTCGGAGGCGGCAGGGACGGCGGCTCTGGCGGGGGAGGGCTGGCCGAGCGCCCCGCGGCGTCCCGGACGGGCTGACGGGGTTCCTGGGGCATCGGCGCCAGGGCCTCAGGGGGCCAGGGCGGCCGGGAGCGGGTACGAGAACGGGCGGCCGACCCTGATGGATGCAGGGACGGCCGCCCGGTCTGCCGGCCTGGGCCGGCGCTGGCTCGTCGTCGTGCGAGGTGTCAGCGTTCCTCGTCGTTGGCCGGTACGGCCGTCAACCGCTCGGTCTCGTCCTGTATCTCAGCGGCGATCTTCTTGAGTTCCGGCTCGAACTTGCGGCCGTGGTGGGCGCAGAAGAGCAGTTCGCCGCCGCTCGTCAGCACGACGCGCAGGTAGGCCTGGGCGCCGCAGCGGTCGCAGCGGTCAGCGGCCGTCAGCGGGCTCGCGGGGGTCAGAACAGTAGTCACGTCGCCTCTTCTCTAGCTCGACGAGCTGTCGTACCAGGGTCAACATCCAACCAGGCCGAAAACGTTCCCGCTCGTGCCTTTTCCTCGAAACTTCTTTTCGAGAGGTTGTCTGCTACCGGTTGGCGGCGAATGTGCCGTATCGCGTCGCTTACGGTTTTCGCGTGGTCAGTCGAGTTGCTGGGGTCGGGTCCGGTGGGCGGTCTTGCTGGGTCCTCGCCAGCCGGAGTGCGGCTGGTTGTTCATGAGGACGTGCCCGGAGCCTAAATGGTTCATGCCTGGTTGGGAACGTGATATGTGCATCACCCCTTCAGGGGATCGAACGCGCGTGCGAGTCTGAGCTAGGCTGAACTCATACGTGGGTGGCGTGACAACGGCTCTACCAGGCCTCGGTACCCTCTGATCGGCGACCGACGCCGGGCCCCGCTCCATGGGGTCGCAATCGAAATTCAGCGAGGAGCGAAACGCGTGACCGCCGAGACGTCCGTGCCGTCCACAGCGCTGCTGACCGGAGCAGACCGGGACGGTTCCAACTACACCGCGCGGCACCTGCTCGTCCTGGAGGGGCTCGAAGCGGTCCGCAAGCGTCCCGGCATGTACATCGGGTCGACGGACAGCCGCGGCCTGATGCACTGCCTCTGGGAGATCATCGACAACTCCGTCGACGAGGCCCTGGGAGGCTACTGCGATCACATCGAAGTGATCCTGCACGACGACGGCTCAGTCGAGGTCAGGGACAACGGCCGCGGCATCCCGGTCGACGTCGAGCCCAAGACGGGCCTGTCCGGCGTCGAGGTCGTGATGACCAAGCTGCACGCGGGCGGCAAGTTCGGCGGCGGTTCGTACGCCGCGTCCGGCGGCCTGCACGGCGTGGGCGCCTCCGTGGTCAACGCGCTCTCGGCCCGCCTGGACGTCGAGGTGGACCGGAGCAGCGCCACCCACTCGATCAGCTTCCGGCGAGGAGTCCCCGGAGCGTTCGCGTCCGACGGCGTCGACGCGCCCTTCGAGCCCGCCACCGGGCTGCGTAAGGGCAAGCGCGTGCCCAAGACCCGCACCGGCACTCGGGTGCGCTACTGGGCCGACCGCCAGATCTTCCTCAAGGACGCCAGGCTCTCCCTGGAGACCCTGCACCAGCGGGCCCGCCAGACGGCGTTCCTGGTGCCGGGGCTCACCATCGTCGTACGCGACGAGCGGTCAGGCGGGGACGACGAGGCCCAGGGCGGCAAGAGCGAGGAGACCTTCCGCTACGACGGAGGCATCAGCGAGTTCTGCGAGTTCCTCGCCCAGGACAAGGCGATCTGCGATGTGCAGCGTCTCAGCGGCACGGGCACCTTCAAGGAGACCGTGCCGGTCCTGGACGAGCTCGGCCATATGACCCCCACCGAGGTCACCCGTGAGCTCGGCGTCGACATCGCGCTGCGCTGGGGCACCGGGTACGACACCACGATCAGGTCTTTCGTCAACATCATCGCCACCCCCAAGGGCGGCACCCACGTCACCGGTTTCGAGCGCTCGCTCACCAAGACCGTGAACGAGGCGCTGCGCACCCAGAAGCTGCTGCGCGTCGCCGAGGACGACATCGTCAAGGACGACGCCCTGGAGGGCCTGACCGCCGTGGTCACGGTGCGGCTCGCGGAACCGCAGTTCGAGGGGCAGACCAAGGAGGTCCTGGGCACGTCGGCGGCCAACCGCATCGTCGCGAGCGTGGTGGCCAAGGAGCTCAAGGCCTTCCTGAACGCCACCAAGCGGGACGCCAAGGCCCAGGCCCGGACCGTCATGGAGAAGGCCGTCGCCGCCGCCCGCACCCGGATCGCGGCCCGCCAGCACAAGGACGCACAGCGCCGGAAGACGGCCCTGGAGTCCTCGTCGCTGCCCGCCAAGCTGGCGGACTGCCGCAGCGACGACGTGGACCGCAGTGAGCTGTTCATCGTGGAGGGAGACTCCGCGCTCGGTACCGCCAAGCTCGCCCGGAACTCCGAGTTCCAGGCTCTGCTGCCGATCCGCGGCAAGATCCTCAACGTCCAGAAGTCGTCCGTGTCGGACATGCTGAAGAACGCCGAGTGCGGCGCGATCATCCAGGTGATAGGAGCGGGCTCGGGCCGCACCTTCGACATCGACGCCGCCCGCTACGGAAAGATCATTCTGCTGGTCGACGCCGACGTCGACGGCGCGCACATCCGGTGTCTGCTGCTGACGCTCTTCCAGCGCTATATGCGGCCCATGGTGGAGGCGGGCCGGGTCTTCGCCGCCGTGCCGCCGCTGCACCGGATCGAGATCGTTCAGCCCAGGAGAGGGCAGGACAAGTACGTGTACACGTACTCGGACAACGAACTGCGCAGCACTCTGCTGGAGTTCCAGCGCAAGGGCATCCGCTACAAGGACTCCATCCAGCGCTACAAGGGTCTCGGCGAGATGGACGCCGACCAGCTGGCGGAGACCACGATGGATCCGCGTCATCGCACCCTGCGCCGGATCAACATCGGCGATCTGGAGTCGTCGGAGCAGATCTTCGACCTGCTGATGGGCAACGAGGTCGCGCCCCGCAAGGAGTTCATCACCAGCTCCGCGGCCACCCTGGACCGCTCCCGGATCGACGCCTGACCCGCCCTGCGAGCCCTTGCGCGGACAACTGACCGGTAAGTCACCTGATGGGGTGAAGGGCGTGGATTGAAGAGTCTGGGATCTTCCCGGTCTGTCCATCCTTGGCTATGCAGTCACGAGACGCCCGTCCCCGCCTGCGCGGGGGTGGTCCGGAGAGTTCGGTAGATAAGCACGACGGGCGAGACGCCGCCCCCGCCGACGCGAGGGGCGCCCAGGGGCCGGGCTATGACGACCCCTGGTACGACGCGCTGGCCTCCGACTGGGGCGGGCTGGACAGCACTGGCGCGCCCGTCCCCGCCCCGCCGCCCGCGCACCCGGAGCGGCGGGAGCGGGGCGGCAGCGTCGCCGACATCTACCTTGAGGTGCAGCGCAGCGCGGCCTTCCAGGAAGTGCGCGGCCGGTACCGGAGGTTCGTCGCCCCGGCGGTCGCCCTCTTCCTGTGCTGGTACGTCGCCTATGTCGTCACCGCGACGGTCGCGCCCGGACTGATGGCGCGGCCCGTCGTCGGCGCGGTGAACGTCGCCCTGCTCGCCGGACTCGGACAGTTCCTCACCACCTTCCTGCTGACCTGGGCGTACGCCCGGCACGCCCGGCTGCGCCGGGACGAGGCGGCGCTCGACCTGAGATGGGCCGTGCTCGACAAGAAGCGGGTGCGGGAGCAGTCAGTGAGGGCGGACCGGTGAGCGGGATGGCGACGCTGACAGGTGATCATCAGGCGCTGGCACTCGTGCTGTTCAGCGTCTTCGTGGCCGTCACGCTGGGCATCACGACCTGGGTCAGCCGCCGTCGGCACGGTTCCCCGGAGGAGTTCTACGCGGGTGGCCGGCTGTTCTCGCCCCTGGAGAACGGTTTCGCCATCGCGGGCGACTACATGTCGGCGGCGTCCTTCCTGGGCATCGCCGGACTGATCGCGCTCTTCGGCTACGACGGCCTGCTCTACTCGGTGGGCTTCCTGGTCGCCTGGCTGGTCGTGCTCTTCCTGGTGGCCGAACTGGTGCGTAACTGCGGCCGGTTCACCCTCGCCGACGTCGTGGCCGCCCGGATGAGCGAGCGCCCGGTCCGGATCGCCGCGGGAACTTCCTCGGTCACCGTGTCCGTTCTCTATCTGGTGGCGCAGATGGTGGGGGCGGGCAGCCTGGTCGCGCTGCTGCTCGGGGGTACCAGCGGGGCCGCGCGGGCCTGGACCGTGGTCGGGGTCGGCGCGCTGATGGTCGTCTATGTGTCGATGGGAGGAATGCGCGCCACCACCTGGATTCAGATCGTCAAGGCCGTGCTGCTGATGGGCGGCGCGATCGCGCTCACCGTGCTCGTCCTGGTGCGCTTCCACGGCGACTTCAACCAACTGCTGAACACGGCCGCCGACCGAAGCGGCCACGGGAAGGACTTCCTGTCACCAGGGCTGCGGTACGGCGGCGAACTGGTCGCGCGCCTGGACTTCATCAGCCTCGGGCTCGCGCTGGTGTTCGGCACGGCAGGGCTGCCGCACATCCTGTCGCGCTTCTACACCGTGCCCACGGCGCGGGCCGCCCGGCGTTCCGTCGTCTGGGCCATCGGGCTCATCGGCAGCTTCTACCTGATGACGATCGTGCTCGGCTTCGGGGCGGCGGCGATCCTGGGCTCCGACGCGGTGCGCGGGTCCGACCCCTCGGGGAACACCGCGGTCTCGCTGCTCTCGCTTGAGCTGGGCGGCGGCGCGGGTTCGACCGGAGGAACGATTCTGTTCGCGATCGTCGCCGCCGTCGCCTTCGCCACGATCCTGGCGGTCGTCGCGGGCATCACCCTCGCCTCGTCGGCGTCCGTGGCCCACGACCTGTACGCCTCGCTCAAGCGCAAGCACGCCAGGCAGCGCAGCGAGGTCGCCGTGGCCCGGCTCGCGTCGGTCGGCATCGGGGTCGTCGCCATCGCCCTCGGGCTGCTCGCCCGGAATCTGAACGTCGCCTTCCTGGTGGCACTCGCCTTCGCGGTCGCGGCCTCGTCCAATCTGCCGGTGCTGCTCTACTCCCTGTTCTGGCGGAACTTCACCACCCGTGGCGCGGTCTGGGCGGTCTACGGGGGCCTGGTCCCGGCGTTGGTCCTGGTGGCCCTCTCACCAGTGGTCTCCGGCAGCCCGGACGCGGTGTTCCCCGGCGTCGACTTCCACGTCTTCCCGCTGCGCAACCCCGGCCTGGTCTCGATCCCGTTCGGCTTCCTGGCGGGCTGGATCGGCACGGTCACCTCGTCGGAACCGCCGGACCGGGCCAAGCACGCGGAGACCGAGGTGCGTTCACTGACCGGCGCGGGGGCCGTTTAGGGACAGGGTCCGGGCCCCGTCTCCGGATGGGAACAGGCCTCAGGCGGGGCGTATCGCCACGACGTCCATCCGGGGCGGCGCGCCGAGTGCTGATCCGCAGCTCTCCGGGCGCGGTGGCAGGGACGCGCCCTGGGCTACCAGGACCCGCCACCGGCGGCCGTCGGCATGGGCGACGGTCACCTCCCAGCGCGGAGCGGCTCCGTCGACGCCCGCGACCGCGAGCACGCCCGCGCGGTCCTCGCCCGTCGCGGTGCGCACCGCGAGTTCGGCGGCCTGGCCGGGGCGCTCCCAGGCGGAGCTGCCCCGGCACCGGTCGGTGACGATCCGCGCGTCCGCCGCGGCCGCGAGGATGTCCTTGACCGCGTGGGCGCCGACCCGGCCGTAGGCGTATCCGTACGGCAGCACCAGCAGCGTGGGCGAGAAACGGTGGCCGCCGAGATGGGTGACCTCCCAGGCGCCGTGGGTCCCGGAGGCGGCGAGCTCGGTGGCGAGCGGGCGGCCGAGCAGGGCACAGCAGCGGTCGCGCTTGCCGTTGGTGCAGACGAGCGCGAGGGGTGCGCCGGTGTGGGCCGTGCCGCCGAGCACCGTGTCGAAGCCGCGGTGGTCGCCGTCGCCGAGCGCGGCGAAGTCGAGCCGCAGCAGCCGCGCCGGGTCGTCGACGGCTGCGCCGCGCAGCCACATCCCGTCCGACGGCGCCCGCGGGTCCGGGGAGACATGCGCTGCGAACACCTGCCGCCGCGTCGCCGTGTGGCAGTCCGCGTGCCGTCCGGGCCGCCGGATCAGCGCGACCCGGACGCCGGTCCCCTCGGCCGCGGCCTCCAGGGCGCGGCCGAGCGCGGGATCGAGATGGCTGGAGGTCAGCGCCTTGGCGCCCCAGGGGCCCGGCTGCTCCAGCAGGAGCCAGGTCCTGGCGGTGGCCGCGGTGCCCGTGAGCGGCTCGTCGAGGTCCCGCGATGCGGTCGCGCATGTACTCACAAAGGCGAGCCTAACCCCAGCTCACGGCAGGGGCCTGGGCGGGCGGGGCCCGGTGTAGTGGCCGCTCGGCCGCATCCGCAGCGGGGGCTCCTCGTACTCCTCCAGCGCGTGCGCGATCCAGCCCGCCGTGCGCGCCACGGCGAAGACCGTCTCGCCCGCCTCGGCCGGCATCCGGTGGGCGACCGAGAGGACCGCGAGGGCCAGGTCCACATTGGCGTGCAGGGCGGCATGGCGGGCCGTCACCGCCTCCACCTCGCGTGCGGCGGCCAGGGCCGGGCCCGCGGCGGGCAGTTCATCGAGCGCCGAGAACAGTGCCTGGGCGCGAGGGTCGGGGCCCGGATACAGCCGGTGGCCGAGCCCCGGAACGCGCCGCCCCGCGCGCAGATGATCGGCCACCACGGCCGCCGCGCTGCCCCGTTCCAGGACCTCGGTCAGCATCCTGTGCGCCAGGCCGCTGGCCGCGCCGTGCAGCGGCCCTTCCAGGACGCCCAGACCCGCCGAGACCACCGCGTACGGGTGTGCTCTGGCGGAGGCCGCGACCCGTACGGCGAGTGTGGAGGCCGCGAGGTCGTGGTCGATCAGCAGCCCGAGCGCCAGGTCCAGCGCGCGCACCGAAGGGCCGTCCGCCGGCCGCGCGGTCAGCCGGGACCAGAGCCGCCGCGCCAGCCGCCCGTCCCCGGACTCCCCGTGGCGTCCCTGGTGGTGCCGCTCCTCGTGGAGCCGCTCACCCCCGGCCTCCGGCAGCGCCTCCACGAGCAGCGGGATCAGGCCGCGGGCCGTGCCGAGAACGGCCTGGGGCGTCAGGTCGAAGCGCAGCGGATCGGCGGCTGACGCGGCGATCGCGGCGACCCGCAGCCGGTCCGTGGAGCCGCTGTCTCCGGGCAGCGCGGCGACCGCCCGGCGTGCGGCGGCCAGGGCGGCGTCCTGCGCGGTGAAGCGGACGCCCGGCCGCAGCGTGCCGGTCCAGAGCCAGTCGGCGATCTCCTCGTAGCTGTGCCGCCGCGCCAGCTCGGTGGCGTCCACGCCGCGGTAGTAGTAACGGTCGTCGCCGATCAGCGTGATCCCGGTGCTGATCCGCTGGGCGACGTCACCCGCGGCGGGTTCGCGTCGGCCCTTGCGCGACAGCGCGTCGACCTCCTCGGGGTCGAAGGTGCTGCCCCGGCCGCCGGGGCCGCGCCGACTGGTCAGCTGGCCCCGGCTGACGTACGCGTACACGGTCTCGGGCTTCACCCCGAGCCGTTCGGCGGCCTCTCTGGTGGTCAGCCGCGGCCCTTCCGCCCCTTGATCACTCATGCCCTCACCGTACCCGCATGGACTCGTATATTGATTCAATCAATATTGACAGTGATCAAGTCAAGGGTGGACAGTCAAATCAAGCTCAAGGAGTTCCGCAAGGCCCGCAAGCCCGCAAGGCCCGCAAGATCCGCAAGGAGAGACATGACGATGAACGGGACCACTGCCACCACCCCCGACGTGCCCCGCGGGCTCGCCGGTGTCGTCGTGACCGACACCGCGATCGGGGACGTCAGGGGGCGCGAGGGCTTTTACCACTACCGGCAGTACTCGGCCGTCGAGCTGGCGCGGACCCGCGGTTTCGAGGACGTGTGGCACCTGATGTTCCACGGCGAACTGCCGGACGCCGCGCGGCGGGCCGCGTTCGCCGAGCGGACCGCCCGGCTGCGCCGCCTGCCGGACGCCGTACGGGACGCGCTGCCCGCTATCGCCGGGGCGTCCGCCTCGTCGGGGCCGCTCGCCGGACTGCGGACAGCGCTCTCACTCTTCGGCGCGTCCCAGAGATTCCGGCCCCTGTACGACATCGACCGCGACCGGCGCCGGGCGGACGCGCTCGCCGCGAGCGCCGCGGTGCCGACGCTGCTCACCGCCCTCTACCGGCTCGGACAGGGGCTCGACCCGGTCGAACCGCGCGACGATCTGCCGTACGCCGCCAACTACCTGTACATGCTCACGGGCGCGGAGCCAGACCCGGAGCGCGCTCGCGCCGTCGAGCAGTATCTGATCTCGACCATCGACCACGGCTTCAACGCCTCGACCTTCACCGCGCGGGTCATCGCCTCGACCGGCGCGGACATGGCGGCCTGTCTGACCGGCGCGATCGGCGCGCTCTCCGGCCCGCTGCACGGCGGCGCCCCCAGCCGCGCCCTGGACACCCTGGACGCCATCGGCACCCCGGACCGCATCGACCCCTGGATTCGCGAGCGCGTCCTCGCGGGCGAGCGCATCATGGGCTTCGGCCACCCCGTCTACCGGACCGAGGACCCCCGCTCCCGCATGCTGCGCGCCATCGCGCGGCGGTTCGGCGGACCGCTGGTCGACTTCGCCGTCGAGGTGGAGGCGCGCGTCGAAGCGATACTGGCCGAACTCAAGCCGGGCCGCGAGCTGCACACCAACGTGGAGTTCTACGCCGGAGTGGTCATGGAACTGTGCGGCCTGCCCCGCGAGATGTTCACCCCGACGTTCGCGGCGGCGCGGGTGATCGGCTGGAGCGCCAACATCCTGGAACAGGCCGAGGACTCGAAGATCATCCGCCCGGCGGCCCGGTACCAGGGCCCTCCCGCGCCGCAGCCGGTTCCCGCCGAGGCCTGAGCACGCGGGGAGGCCTGAGCACGCGGGGAGGCCTGAGCACGCGGGCTCCCGCACCGCTGCGCTTATGCTGGCGGGCGGTGTCGGCAGCGTACGAGAGGTCCAGTGTGAGCCAGCGGCAGATCCCCGTCGTCGTCCTCGCGGGGTTTCTGGGGTCGGGCAAGACGACCTTGCTCAACCATCTCCTGCGGCACAGCGGCGGCAACCGGATCGGCGTCATCGTGAATGACTTCGGGTCGATCGAGATCGACGCCATGACGGTGGCGGGACAGGTCGGCTCCACCGTTTCGCTCGGCAACGGGTGTCTGTGCTGTGCCGTGGACGGCAGTGAGCTCGACGCGTATCTGGACAAGCTCACCCGGCCGTCGGTCGGCCTGGACGTGATCGTGGTCGAGGCGAGTGGTCTGGCCGAGCCGCAGGAGCTGGTGCGGATGCTGCTCGCCAGCGAGAACCCGCACATCGTGTACGGCGGACTGCTGGAAGTCGTCGACGCCGCCGAGTTCACCGCCACCCGGCAGCGGCACCCCGAGCTCGACCGGCATCTCGCGCTCGCCGATCTGATCGTGCTCAACAAGACGGACCGGGTGGGGGAGAGCGAACGGCGGCGGGTACGGGCCGAAGTCGCGGGGCTCGGGGACGGCGCGGCGGTGGTCGCGGCGGCGTACGGGCGGATCGACCCGGAGCTGCTCTTCGAGAGCAAGCCGAAGGAAGAGCGGTTCGGGCAGCTGTCGTTCGACGACCTGGCAGGCCCCGACGACGGGCACGGCGACGCGCACGGGCATGAGGGGCATCTGCACGCCGCCTACGAGACCGTGTCGTTCACCTCGGACGAGGCGCTGGACCCGAGTCGGCTGCTGGAGTTCCTCGACGCCAGGCCCGAAGGGCTCTACCGGATCAAGGGCTTCGTCGACTTCGGCGCGCACGACCCGCGCAACCGGTACGCGCTGCACGCCGTCGGACGGTTTCTGCGGTTCTACCCCGAGCCCTGGCCCCGTGGCGAGCAGCGCCGTACGCAACTGGTGCTGATCGGATCCGGCATCGACGGCGACAAGCTGCTGGAGCAGCTCCAGACGTGCCCGGTCAGCACCCAGCCGCACGGCGCCGCCGCCGGTCCCGAGGCCATGTGGGGCGTCCTGCGGTACGTCCAGGAGGCGGAGGACGTCCGGGAGCCCCGCAGGGGCGACCCGGACACCTCCGACGTACCGCTCGACTAGGTCCTGTCTCGGGGAGACAGGACCCAGCCCCCCCGCTAGACCGCCGCCAGGCCGCTAGACCGCGGGCCCCGCCACCGCCGCGACCGGCTTCGGCAGCGAGACTCCGGAGCCGTCCCGGCGCGGATCGGTCTCCGGGACCTCGGCCGGTGCGCCGTTCTTCTGCGCGGCCAGCGCCGGAGCGGGTCCGGCCCAGCCCAGCGAGAGACAGTCCTCGCCCTTCAGGAAGCGCTGGCACCGCACGCCGCCGGTGGCCCGGCCCTTGCGCGGGTACTGGTCGAACGGCGTGATCTTCGCCGTGGTCTGCACCGAGTCGTCCAGGGTGCCGCGCGACCCCGCCACCGTGAACACCATCGCGTCCGCGGCCGGGTCCACCGCGGTGAACGAGATCACCTTGGCGCCCTGGCCGAGCTTGATACCCGCCATGCCTCCGGCCGGACGGCCCTGCGGCCGCACCTGCGAGGCCTGGTAGCGCAGGAGCTGGGCGTCGTCCGTGATGAAGACGAGGTCCTCCTCGCCGGTCCGCAGCTCGACCGCGCCGACCACCCGGTCGCCCTCCTTGAGGGTGATGACCTCCAGCTCGTCCTTGTGGGCCGGATAGTCGGGCGCCACCCGTTTGACGATGCCCTGTTCGGTGCCGAGCGCCAGGCCGGGCGACGACTCGTCGAGCGTCATCAGGCAGACGAGTCTCTCGTCCCCCTCCAGGGTGAGGAACTCCGAGACCGGGGCCCCGCCCGCCAGGTTCGGCGCGGCCGCGGTCTCGGGCAGCTGGGGCAGATCGATGACGTTCAGCCTCAGCAGGCGACCCGACGAGAGCACCGCGCCGACCTCGCCGCGCTGGGTCGCGGGCACCGCGGAGACGATCACGTCGTGCTTGGTGCGCTTGGCCTCCGTGTCGAAGGCGAGCTCGCCGCCCGCCGTACGGGCCAGCAGCCCCGTCGACGACAGCAGCACCCGGCACGGGTCGTCCGACACCTCCAGCGGCACGGCGGCGGCCGGGACCCCAGCCGACTCCAGCAGCACCGTGCGCCGCTCGGTGCCGAACTTCTTGGCCACCGAAGCGAGTTCGGACGAGACCAGCTTGCGGAGCTCCGCGTCCGACTCCAGGACCTTGGTGAGCTGCTCGATCTCGGAGTTGAGCCGGTCCCGCTCGGACTCCAGCTCGATACGGTCGAACTTGGTCAGCCGGCGCAGTGGCGTGTCCAGGATGTACTGGGTCTGGACATCGCTCAGCGAGAACCGCTCCACCAGGCGCTCCTTGGCCTGCGCGGAGTTCTCGCTGGACCGGATGAGGCGGATCACCTCGTCGATGTCGAGCAGCGCGACGAGCAGCCCCTCCACCAGGTGCAGCCGGTCACGCCGCTTGCCGCGCCGGAACTCGCTGCGGCGGCGCACGACGTTGAAGCGGTGGTCGAGATAGACCTCGAGCAGTTCCTTGAGGCCCAGCGTCAGCGGCTGGCCGTCCACCAGGGCCACGTTGTTGATGCCGAAGGACTCCTCCATCGGCGTCAGTTTGTACAGCTGCTCCAGGACGGCCTCCGGGTTGAAGCCGTTCTTGATCTCGATGACCAGGCGCAGACCGTGGTTGCGGTCGGTGAGGTCCTTGACGTCCGCGATGCCCTGGAGCTTCTTCGAGCCGACCAGGTCCTTGATCTTGGAGATGACCTTCTCCGGGCCGACCGTGAACGGCAGTTCCGTGACGACCAGGCCCTTGCGCCGCGCGCTGACGTCCTCCACCGTGACGGTGGCGCGGATCTTGAACGTGCCGCGGCCCTTGTCGTACGCGTCCCTGATCCCGCCCAGGCCGACGATCCGGCCGCCGGTGGGCAGGTCAGGACCCGGAACGAAACGCATCAGGGTGTCCAGGTCGGCGCCCGGATGCTTGATGAGGTGGCGGGCGGCCGCGATGACCTCGCCCAGATTGTGCGGCGGCATGTTCGTCGCCATGCCGACGGCGATCCCGGACGCGCCGTTCACCAGCAGGTTCGGGTACGCGGCCGGGAGCGCGGTCGGCTCCTGCTCCTGGCCGTCGTAGTTCGCGGCGAAGTCGACCGTGTCCTCGTCGATGGACTCGGTCATCAGGGAGCTGGCGTCGGCCATCCGGCACTCGGTGTACCGCATCGCGGCGGGCGGGTCGTCGTTGCCGAGCGAGCCGAAGTTGCCGTGTCCGTCGACCAGCGGCAGCCGCATCGAGAACGGCTGCGCCATGCGCACCAGCGCGTCGTAGATCGAGGCGTCGCCGTGCGGGTGCAGGCGGCCCATGACCTCGCCGACGACGCGGGCGCACTTCACATAGCCGCGGTCGGGGCGCACGCCCATCTCGTTCATCTGGTAGACGATGCGGCGCTGCACCGGCTTCATGCCGTCGCGGGCGTCCGGCAGGGCGCGTGAGTAGATGACCGAGTAGGCGTACTCCAGGAAGGAGCCCTGCATCTCGTCGACGACGTCGATGTCGAGGATCTTCTCCTCGTAGTCGGTGTCGTCTGAGGGGCGCGGGGTCTTCGTGCTGCGGCGGGCCATCGCGGCTGCGGCTCCTTCACCAACAAAAGTCGGGCTTCTGACGCGGACCATTGTGGACCGAGCCACTGACAACGCGGACCGCGACCCGTGCAACGGGGTCGCCGATGCTCGCTGAGAGCAGAGAGGCGGTGGGAACTTCGCCAGATGTCCGTGCGCTTGCATACAGTGACAGGACTTCCTCGTCGCATGTCAACGACGCGAGTCGGCGCAGGCCCGCGGGGAAGAGTCAGCACGCGATTCCGCACGCGATCGAAGGGACCACATGCCCATGGGTCACACGGCCACAGCGCAGGCCGGCACCGGCGGCCTGACAGCGACCGAACACCGGCTGGCCAACGGCCTGCGGGTGGTGCTCTCCGAGGACCACCTCACCCCGGTCGCCGCGGTCTGTCTCTGGTACGACGTCGGCTCCCGCCACGAGGTCAAGGGCCGTACGGGCCTCGCGCACCTCTTCGAGCACCTGATGTTCCAGGGCTCGAAGCAGGTGCAGGGCAACGGCCACTTCGAGCTGGTGCAGGGGGCGGGCGGCTCGCTCAACGGCACCACCAGCTTCGAGCGCACCAACTACTTCGAGACGATGCCCGCCCACCAGGTGGAACTGGCCCTGTGGCTGGAGGCCGACCGGATGGGCTCGCTGCTGGCCGCGCTCGACGACGAGTCCATGGAGAACCAACGGGACGTCGTCAAGAACGAACGCCGCCAGCGGTACGACAATGTTCCCTACGGCACGGCCTTCGAGAAGCTGACGGCCCTCTCCTACCCCGAGGGCCACCCGTACCACCACACGCCGATCGGTTCGATGGCCGATCTGGACGCGGCCACCCTGGAGGACGCGCGGACGTTCTTCCGTACGTACTACGCGCCGAACAACGCCGTGCTGTCGGTGGTCGGCGACATCGACCCGGAGCAGACCCTCGCCTGGATCGAGAAGTACTTCGGCTCCATCCCGTCACACGACGGCAAGCAGCCCCCGCGGGACGGCGCGCTGCCCGACACCATCGGCGAGGAGCTGCGCGAGGTCGTCGAGGAGGAGGTCCCGGCCCGCGCCCTGATGGCCGCCTACCGGCTCCCCGAGGACGGCACGCGCGCGTGCGACGCGGCCGATGTGGCGCTCACCGTCCTGGGCGGCGGCGAGTCGTCCCGGCTGTACAACCGCCTGGTGCGCCGGGACCGTACCGCCGTCGCGGCCGGATTCGGTCTGCTGCGGCTGGCCGGGGCGCCCTCGCTCGGCTGGCTGGACGTCAAGACCTCGCATGACGTCGAGGTCCCGGACATCGAGGCCGCCGTCGACGAGGAGCTCGCCCGGTTCGCGGCCGAAGGCCCGACCGACGAGGAGATGGAGCGCGCCCAGGCGCAGTTGGAGCGCGAGTGGCTGGACCGGCTCGGCACGGTCGCCGGACGCGCCGACGAACTGTGCCGGTACGCCGTGCTGTTCGGCGACCCGCAGCTCGCCCTGACCGCCGTACAGCGCGTGCTCGACGTCACCGCGGCGGAGGTCCGGGAGGTCGCGGCGGCCCGGCTGCGGCCTGACAACCGCGCGGTGCTGGTGTACGAGCCGACCGCGCCCGACGAGGCCGACGAGGGGCCAGCGGACGAGGCAGGGGCGCACGACGCGGCCGCCGCCGGGAACGACGTACAGGAAGACGAGGCGGCGAAGTGACCCAGGCCCAGCACACCACGACCGGCGAAGCCACCGTGACCATGGACTTCCACCCCCAGCCCCAGCCGGGCCAGGCCACGCCCTGGGCCTTCCCCGCCCCCGAGCGCGCCACGCTCCCCAACGGCCTGACCGTGCTGCGCTGCCACCGCCCCGGCCAGCAGGTGGTCGCCGTCGAGGTCAACCTCGACGCCCCGCTGGACACCGAGCCGGACGGCCTGGACGGCATCGCCACCATCATGGCGCGCGCCTTCTCCGAGGGCACCGACAAGCACTCGGCCGAGGAGTTCGCCGCGGAGCTGGAGCGCTGCGGCGCGACGCTCGACGCGCACGCCGACCACCCCGGCGTACGCCTCTCGCTCGAAGTCCCGGTCTCCCGGCTTCCCAAGGCGCTCGGCCTGCTCGCCGACGCGCTGCGCGCGCCCGCCTTCGCCGACAGCGAGGTCAGTCGGCTGGTGCGCAACCGCCTGGACGAGATCCCGCACGAGATGGCCAACCCGAGCCGCCGCGCGGCCAAGGAGCTGTCCAAGGAGCTGTTCCCCGCCACCGCGCGCATGTCGCGCCCGCGCCAGGGCACCGAGGAGACCGTCGAGCGCATCGACGCCACCGCCGTCAGGGCGTTCTACGACGCCCATGTGCGGCCCGCGACGGCCACCGCCGTCGTGGTCGGCGACCTCTCCGGCACGGACCTGGACGAACTGCTCGCCGCGTCGCTGGGCGAGTGGACGGGGGCCGCGCCCGAGTCCCGCCCCGCGGCGCCGGTCACCGCCGACGACACCGGTCGCGTCGTCATCGTGGACCGTCCGGGCGCCGTCCAGACGCAGCTGCTCATCGGCCGGGTCGGCCCGGACCGGCACGACCGGGTCTGGCCCGCCCAGGTGCTCGGCGCCTACTGCCTGGGCGGCACCCTCACCTCGCGCCTGGACCGCGTTCTGCGCGAGGAGAAGGGCTACACCTACGGTGTGCGCGCCTTCGCCCAGGTGCTGCGCTCGGACGCCGCGGGCAACGGCGCCTCGATGCTGGCCATCAACGGCTCCGTGGACACCGAGTCCACCGGACCCGCCCTGGAGGACCTGTGGCAGGTCCTGCGCACCCTCGCCGCCGACGGCCTCACCGACGCCGAGCGCGACGTCGCGGTGCAGAACCTGGTGGGCGTCGCCCCGCTGCGCTACGAGACCGCCGCCGCCGTCGCGAGCACCCTGGCGGACCAGGTCGAACAGCACCTGCCGGACGACTTTCAGGCGCGGCTGTACCGGATGCTGGCCGAGACCGGCACCGTCGAGGCCACCGCCGCCGCGGTGAACGCCTTCCCGGTAGACCGGCTCGTCACCATCCTGGTCGGCGACGCCGAGCGGATCGCCGAGCCGGTCAAGGCCCTCGGAATCGGTGAAGTAACGGTCGTCACCGGCTAGTCGGCCGAGCGGAGCGCCCGTGCCGGACCGGGGACCCCGGTGGTCGAGCGACCACCGGGGTCCCTTAATGTCCGAAATGGCACCGAGATTGACGGTCTGTCCTGTGGGATGTGCCTCAAAGGGCCCGATCCGTTTGTGGCGCGAAAGACGCCCCGTTTAGCGTCGGGGCGCTGTTCGTCGGCTACACGCCGCGTCCGCGGCACCGGACAGCCATCGCCGAGTCCCCGTCAGGCGCGAGCCTGGGGAGCCGGGGACCCACGCAGTCCCTGGGGTGAATCGGGCGCCTCCCCGCGTGGGGCCCGTAGGAGACCTTCCTGCTCCGAACCCTCCCCCAAGGCCTTAAGGGCCAGGGGGTACCCCCCTGCTAACCCGGTAGGCGAGAAGGAAGGAAAGGACCCGCCACTTCATGGCATCCGGGAAGCACCGTCGCCCCAGCCGTCTGACGCGCACGGGCGCGAACGTCGCGGGCGTCGCCGCCCTCACCACCACCGGCGTCATCGGCACACTCGCCTCTCCGGCGCTCGCCGCCCACCCCGGCGCCGACACCGGTCTGAACCAGGCCGTCGCCGCCGCCGACGACGTACTCGCCGAGCGGATCAGCGCGCAGGCCAGCGCCCAGCAGGACGCCGCCGAGCAGGCCGCGGCCAAGGAGCAGGCCGCCGCCGAGGCCAAGCGCGAGGCTGAGGAGCGGGCCAAGGAGGCACGCGAGGCGGAGGCGGCGCGTAAGGCCGAGGCGGCACGCGAAGCCAAGGAGGCGCGCGAGGCCGAGGCGGCGAAGGAGCGCGCCGCGCGCTCGGCTGAGCGGGCCCGGCTGAACGCGTATGTCTCACCGATCGCGGGCTCGTACGTCTCCACCGGATACCAGGCCGGGGGAGCGGTCTGGTCCTCCGGCAGCCACACGGGCGTCGACTTCCACGCCGCCTCCGGCACCCCGGTTCTGGCGGTCGGCTCCGGCACCGTGGTCGAGGCCGGCTGGGGCGGGGCGTACGGCAACAACGTGGTGATCCGGATGAACGACGGCACGTACACCCAGTACGGACACCTGTCCTCGCTCGGCGTCTCCGTGGGCCAGAGCGTCACGCCCGGCCAGCGCATAGGCCTCTCCGGCGCGACCGGCAACGTCACCGGGCCGCACCTGCACTTCGAGGCCCGCACCTCCCCGGACTACGGCTCGGACATCGACCCGGTGTCGTACCTGCGGTCGCACGGCGTGGCCGTCTGACCCCGTCCCGCAGGTCCCGCACGCCCCCTGTGCCCCGGCTCCCCGAGCCGGGGCTTTCGGCTTTCGAGGCGTGCGCCAGCTTGTCCAAAAAATATCCATGGATTCCGGTCACCCATCGGAAATCCACGTCTGCTGCAATAGAGTCGCCGAACAGGCGTCAATCGACCGCGTTTCGCGGATATTAAGGCGGTGGACAGGTCATGCGCGTTCCCGCGCACTCGGTATGCACGGCCATCCGGGAGGACATCGTGTCCGGTGTGCTGGAACGCGGCAGCAGACTCACCGAGGAGCTGCTCGCGCGCCGGTACGGGGTCTCACGGGTCCCGGTGCGGGAGGCCCTGCGCACCCTGGAGGCCGAGGGGTTCGTACGCACCCGCAGGCACGTCGGCGCCCAGGTCGCCGAGCCCAGCGTCCAGGAGGCCGCCGACCTGTTGGAGATGCGTACCCTGCTGGAGCCGCTGGGCGCGGCACGGGCCGCCCAGCGGCGCACCGAGGCGCACCTCAAGGTGCTGCGCGGACTGGTGCGGCTCGGCCAGGAGCGGGCCCGCCGGGGGCACAGCGAGGATCTGCGCGCGCTCGGCGGCTGGTTCCACGAGACGCTCGCCCAGGCCTGCGGCAGTCCGGGCCTGACGACCCTGCTCACCCAGCTGCGGCACAAGGTCACCTGGATGTACACGGTCGACCCGGCCGCCCAGCCCACCGAGTCCTGGGCGGAGCACGGCGCGATCGTCGACGCCGTGGCCCGCGGGGACGCGGAACGCGCCAGGGCGCTCACCGCGCTGCACGCCGAGCGCACGGCCGCCGCGCACCGGCCGCGCTTCACCGGCCCGAAGGACCGGCCGGGTGAGCGGTCCGCGGACCGGTCGGCGGGCCGCTCCGCCGACCGCCCGGCGAAGCGTGTGAGGAATTCGCAACACACCGTAAACATCGCGAGCGCCCGCAATTAACCGAAGGGCCGTATACAAAGCGGTGGGATATTCGCGGGTGTGTTTTGCGCTGCCCATTTACGAGCGAGCGCCCGCATATGAAAGTGGCGATGCTCTCGAATCGAGAACACCGCCACCATCAATTGAGCAACCCCAACGCAGAGAAACCACGTCCGCGAGAGCGGCGGCGGTTTAGCCGCAAGGGGGGGCTCAGACCGTCTCGGGAAGCTCCTCGAGCCCCTCGGCGACCAGCTTCGCCAGACGGTCGAGAGCGGCGTCCGCGCCCTCGGCGTCGGAGGCGAGGACGATCTCCTCGTTGCCCTGGGCGCCCAGGCCGAGCACCGCGAGCATGGACGCCGCGTTGACCGGGTCGCCGTCGGCCTTGGCGATCGTCACGGGGACCCCGGCGGCCGTGGCCGCGCGGACGAAGATGGAGGCGGGGCGGGCGTGGAGGCCCTCAGCCCAGCCGACGTTGACGCGGCGCTCAGCCATGTGATGCTGCCCTTCAGGTGTCACTCTGCCTTGTCTAGACCAGTGTCGCATGAGGCGGCGGGTGGTTCTGCCACGCCGCCGCCCGCTCCCACCCTGCGGTGCTCCACGCCGGCCCGCGACCCGTACGCTGACTTCCATGCAGCCGCCGCAGGAGCAGCCGCCGCAGGACGCGGCCTACCCCGACCACTGGGAGGCCGATGTGGTGCTGCGCGACGGGGGCACCGCCCGGATCAGGCCGATCACCAGCGCGGACGCGGAGCGGCTGGTCAGTTTCTACGAACAGGTCTCGGACGAGTCGAAGTACTACCGCTTCTTCGCGCCCTATCCACGGCTGTCCGCCAAGGACGTACACCGCTTCACGCACCACGACTACGTGGACCGGGTCGGACTCGCGGTCACGGTGGGCGGCGAGTTCATCGCGACCGTCCGCTACGACCGGATCGACGAGCACGGCCGACCGGCGTCGGCGCCCGCCGACGAGGCCGAGGTGGCGTTCCTGGTCCAGGACGCGCACCAGGGCCGGGGCGTCGCCTCCACCCTCCTGGAGCACATCGGCGCGGTCGCCCGCGAGCGGGGGGTACGCCGCTTCGTGGCCGAGGTGCTGCCCGCCAACGCCAAGATGATCAAGGTGTTCACGGACGCCGGCTACCAGCAGAAGCGCAGCTTCGAGGACGGTGTCGTCCGCCTGGAATTCGGCCTGGAGCCGACCGACCGCTCGCTCGCCGTGCAGCGCGCCCGCGAGCAGCGCGCCGAGGCGCGGTCGGTGCGGCGGCTGCTCACGCCGGGCTCGGTCGCGGTCGTCGGCGCCGGGCGGCGCCCCGGCGGCACCGGGCGCGCC
Organism: Streptomyces sp. O3; assembly: GCF_054788135.1. Lineage (NCBI taxonomy): Bacteria > Bacillati > Actinomycetota > Actinomycetes > Kitasatosporales > Streptomycetaceae > Streptomyces > Streptomyces sp. O3. The sequence continues at coordinate 183,575 of NZ_JBTVYK010000001.1, read as the reverse complement.
ATCCTGCGCAACCTCATCGCCTCGGGCTTCAGCGGCCGGGTGTACGCGGTGAACTCGGCCCTGTCCGCGGCCGAGACCTCACTGGACGGCGTCCCGGCGTACCGGTCGGTGCGCGACATCGACCCCGCCGACGCGGTGGACCTCGCGGTGATCGCGGTACCGGCCGCGCAGGTGCCCGGAGTCGTCGCTGACTGCGGTGAGCGCGGAGTGCGCGGCCTTGTGGTGATCTCCGCGGGATACGCCGAGTCGGGCGACGGCGGCCGCGAGCGGCAGCGGGAGCTGGTGCGGCAGGCCCGCTCGTACGGGATGCGGCTGTTCGGCCCGAACGCCTTCGGCGTCCTGAACACCGCCCCCGAAGCGCGGCTGAACGCCTCGCTCGCCCCGACCATGCCGATGGCCGGGCGGCTCGGCCTGTTCACCCAGTCCGGGGCGATCGGCATCGCCCTGCTGTCCGGGCTGCACCGGCGCGGTGCGGGTCTCTCGACGTTCGTGAGCGCCGGGAACCGCGCGGACGTGTCGGGCAACGACGTACTCCAGTACTGGTACGACGACCCCGACACCGACGTGGTCCTGATGTACCTGGAGTCGATCGGCAACCCGCGCAAGTTCACCCGCCTGGCACGCCGCACGGCCGCGGTGAAGCCCGTCGTCGTGGTCAAGGGGGCCCGGCACTCCGGCGCGCCGACCGGCCACGCCGTGCCGACCACACGCCTGCCGCACGCGACGGTCTCCGCGCTGCTCGGCCAGGCGGGCGTGATCCGGGTCGACACCGTCACCGAGCTCATCGACGCGGGCCTGCTCCTGGCCAGCCAGCCACTGCCCGCCGGGCCGCGGATCGCCATCCTCGGCAACTCCGAGTCGCTGGGCGTCCTCACCTACGACGCCTGCCTGGCGGAGGGGCTGCGCCCGCTGCCGCCGCGCGACCTGACGACTCGGGCGACCCCGGACGACTTCCGCCGGGGCCTCGCGGCCGCGCTCGCGGACCCCGGCTGCGACGCCGTGGTGGTCACGGCGATCCCCTGGGTGGAAGAGGACGGCAGAACCGAGTCGGGCGAGGGCGAGGCGCTGGCCGCGGCCCTCCGCGCGGCGACGGCCGACGCACCGGCCAAGCCGGTGACCGTGGTCCATGTGGAACTGGGCGGCCTGGCCGAAGCCCTGGCAGCCGCCACCAGCACAGCCCCGCCCACGGACCACCCGGACCCCACACCCCAAGCAGCCCCCGCCCCCGGCGGCGCGGGCCCGGCCTCAGGGGGCCTCGACTCGGTCGGGGGGCCAGGCGGCTTCGGCGCCGGGGCGGCAGCCGGGCGCGACGCGGGGGCTCTGGGCGGCAGCGCGGTGTCACCCACAGGCCCGGCGGGCGACGCGGACGCACCCGAGAGTCCGGGCTCACCCGAGGGCGCGGGCGGGGCACGTTCGATCCCTGCCTACCCCGCTGCCGAGCGGGCCGTGCGGGCCCTCGGAGAAGCCGTCAAGTACGCCCAGTGGCGGCGGGAGGCCGCACGGCCGGGGAAGGTGCCCGAGTCCATCGACGAGACCATCGACGAGACCGGCGCCGCCCAGCGGATCGAGCGGCTGCTCGCCGACGCGCACGGCGGCGCCAGGGGATTCGAGCTCGCCCCGGCCGACGCACACGAGCTGCTGCGCCAGTACGGGATCGAGGTACGGCAGACCCGGCCCGCGCCCGGCCCCGACGAGGCCGCGCACGCCGCCCGCCAGCTCGGCTACCCGGTCGCGCTCAAGACCACCGCGCCGCACCTGCGGCACCGCGCCGACCTCGGCGGCGTACGCCTGGATCTCGCCGACGAGACACAGCTGCGCACCGCGTACACCGAACTGACCCACGCACTCGGCAAGCCCGCCGAGCTGCGCCCGGTCGTACAGGCCATGGTGCCGCGCGGCGTGGACACCGTCGTACGGGCGGTCATCGACCCGGCAGCCGGAGCGGTGCTCTCGTTCGGCCTGGCCGGGGCCCCGTCCGAGCTGCTCGGCGACATCGCGCACCGGCTCGTCCCGGTCACCGACCGGGACGCCGAAGATCTGATCAGATCGATCAGAACGGCGCCCCTGCTGTTCGGCTGGCGCGGCTCCGCCCCCGTCGACACCGCGGCCCTCGCGGAGCTGCTCCTGCGGGTCTCCCGGCTGGTCGACGACCACCCCGAGGTCGTCGGCGTCTCCCTGGAGCCAGTGATCGTCGCCCAGCGCGGCCTCTCCGTCCTGAGCGGCTCCGTACGCCTCGCACCCCCACCGGCCCGCGACGACCTAGGCCCCCGCACCCTCCCGACGTACTGAGCCCCCGATGCGACGCGAGCCGCAGCCCACCGGCGGGACCCGGTCCGCGGGGCCAGGGCAGTCACCGCACCCCCGTAGGATGGGGTCCATGGCGAAGACCGGTACGACGACCCAGGGGCTGCGCACGGCGATCGAGCGCAGCGGCTATTACCCGGCCCTCGTGGCCGAGGCGGTGGAAGCCGCCGTCGGCGGCGAGGCGATCGCGTCGTACCTGGTGCACCAGGAGACCACCTTCGACTCCAACGAAGTGCGCCGCCATGTCACGGTCCTCGTCCTGACCGGCACCCGCTTCATCGTCAGCCACACCGACGAGCAGGCCGCCGACACCACATCGCCCACGCCGTCCGCGACCACGTCCACCGAGTCCGTCAAGATCGGCCGGATCTCCTCGGTCGTGGTCAGCCGGGTCGTCGCCAACCCCGAGAAGTACCAGCCGGGCACCCTGCCCCGCGAGGTGCTGCTGACCATCGGCTGGGGCGCCGTCTCCCGTATCGACCTGGAGCCCGCGGCCTGCGGCGACCCCAACTGCGAGGCGGACCACGGCTACACCGGCAACTCCACCGCGGACGACCTGAGCCTTCGGGTCAGCGAGGCCGGCGACGGCCCCGACACCGTGCGCCAGACCCTGGTCTTCGCCCAGGCGCTCTCCGAGGCGACCGCGGCGACCGGCACCGCCCGCTGATGGGCGCGCCCCCCGCCTGGCAGGACCCGGAACCGCTGGAGATCGCCTCCGCCCCGGTACCCGAGTACGGCAAGGGCTCGCTGGCCGACCTGCTGCCGACCCTCGCCGCCGGGTCGGGCGTACCCGGCCTGGACGCGGCCATCGCCGAGCTCGCCCCGGCCGACCGGAACTGCGTCTTCCTGATCGACGGCCTCGGCTGGGAGCAACTGCGCGCCCACCCGGACGAGGCGCCGTTCCTCACCTCGCTCCTCGCGAGCTCCCGCGGCGGCACCGGCCGCCCGATCACCGCCGGTTTCCCCGCCACCACCGCGACCTCGCTGGCCTCCGTCGGCACCGGCCTGCCACCCGGCGACCACGGCCTGCCCGGCTACACCGTGCGCAACCCGGCCACCGGCGAGCTGATGAACCAGCTCCGCTGGAACCCCTGGACCCAGCCTCGGCTGTGGCAGCCGCACCCCACCGTCTTCCAGCTCGCCGACGAGGCGGGCGTACACACCGCCCAGGTCTCGTCGCCGTCCTTCCGCGACACCCCCCTCACCAAGATCGCGCTCAGCGGCGGCTCCTTCCACGGGAGGCTCTCCGGCGAGGAGCGGATGGACCTCGCCGCCGGCCAACTCGCCGCGGGTGACCGCTCACTCGTCTACACCTACTACGCGGAAGTGGACGGCAAGGGCCACCGCTTCGGCGTCGACTCCGACGCCTGGCGCGGCCAGCTGATGTACGTGGACCGACTGGTCCAGCGGCTGGCCGAGCAACTCCCGCCGCGCTCCGCGCTCTACGTCACCGCCGACCACGGCATGGTCGACATCCCCTTCGACGAGCGGTCCCGCATCGACTTCGACGAGGACTGGGAACTGAGCGCCGGAGTCGCCCTGCTGGGCGGCGAGGGCCGCGCCCGCCACGTGTACGCGGTGCCGGGCGCGGAGGCGGACGTACTGACCTGCTGGCGCGAGGTGCTCGGCGAGCAGTTCTGGGTGGCGGGCCGCGACGAGGCGATCGCCGCCGGCTGGTTCGGGCCGCACGTCGACGACCGCGTACACGGCCGCCTGGGCGATGTGATCGCCGCGGCCCGCGACGACGTCGTGATCACCGCCTCCGAACGGGAGCCCAAGGAGTCGCTGATGGTCGGCAACCACGGCTCCATGACCCCCGCCGAGCAGCTCGTCCCGCTCCTCGAAGTACGCTCCTGAAACCTGAAAGGCCTTCAACTCCCCATGCCCGAGCTGGTGTTCTTCTCCGGAACCATGGACTGTGGGAAGAGCACGCTGGCGCTGCAGATCGGACACAACCGCTCCGCTCGCGGCCTCCAAGGCGTGATCTTCACACGGGACGACCGGGCGGGCGAGGGCAAACTCTCGTCCCGCCTCGGCCTGGTCACCGACGCGATCGAGGCCGACGAGGGCATGGATCTGTACGCCTACCTCGTCGACCACATCTCACGCGGCGGCCGCGCGGACTATGTGATCGTCGACGAGGCGCAGTTCCTCGCCCCCGGCCAGATCGACCAACTCGCCCGCGTCGTAGATGACCTGGAACTGGACGTCTTCGCCTTCGGAATCACCACCGACTTCCGGTCCAAGCTGTTCCCCGGCTCGCAGCGCCTGATCGAGCTGGCCGACCGTCTGGAGGCGCTCCAGGTCGAGGCGTTGTGCTGGTGCGGCTCGCGCGCCACGCACAACGCCCGTACGGTCGGCGGCGAGATGGTCGTCGAAGGCGCCCAGGTGGTGGTCGGCGACGTCAACCAGCCAGCGGGCGAGGTCGGTTACGAGGTCCTGTGCCGACGCCACCACCGCCGCCGGATGACCAGCGCCACCGCCCACGCGGCCGCGCTCTCCCCGGACGTCCTGCCGGTGACGTCAGCGAGTTGACCGTACGACGGTGAAGACCGCGCCCTCCGGGTCCGCGACGGTCGCCATCCGCCCGTGCCCGCTGTCGCGCGCGGGCCGCAGCACCCGGCCGCCCAGCTCGACGACCCGCCGCACGGTGTGGTCGGTGTCCTCGACCTCGAAGTACGTCATCCAGTGCGCGCCGACATCGTGCGGCAGGGCGCTTCCGACGCCGTGCAACCCGGCCACCGGCCGCCCCTGGAGATGGAGCGTCAGATAGTCGAAGTCGGCCGACACGACGGCCTCCTCCTCGTACCCGAAGAGGTGCTGGTAGAACTTGCCGACCGACGCGGTGTCCCGCGTGACGAGTTCGTTCCAGACCGGCGTGCCCGGCACCCCCTTCACGGTCGCCCCCGCATGCTTGGCGGCCTGCCAGATGCCGAACACGGCACCCGCCGGGTCGGAGGCGATGGCCAGTCGCCCGGCCTCTCCGGCGTCCAGTGGACCCACCGCGAGGGTGCCGCCGCAGTGCCGGATCATCTCGGCCGTGTCATCCGCGTCGTCCGTCGCCAGATAGGGCGTCCAGGCGATCGGCAGGTGCCGGTCGCCTGGGAGTTGGCCGATCCCGGCGACCTCCGCGCCGTCAAGGAGCGCACGGACGTACGGACCCAGCTGCTGCGGTCCCGGCAGGAACTCCCAGCCGAACAGCGCGCGGTAGAACTCCTGGGTGGCGGCCATGCCGTGCACCATCAAACTCTCCCAGCACGGCGTGCCGGGTGTGTGCCGAGCTGCGGACTCGGTCATCGTCACTCTCTCCTCATGGCACAGGCGAGGTCGGCTTGATCCGCCGGACAGACCCTAACGGCCTCCGGGCGGGGCGGCCAGACCTTGCGCAAGGATGTGGCCATGAATGCCATCATCTCCGCATCCGAACTCGCGGTCGACCTGACGGGTGACTACCCACCGGTAGTCCTGGATATCCGCTACCAGCTGGGCGGGCCGCACGGCCGTCCCGCGTACGAGGCCGGGCACATCCCCGGCGCGGTCTTCGTCGACCTGGACGCCGAACTGGCCGGACCACCCGGCTCCGGTGGCCGCCACCCGCTGCCGGACCTGGAGGTCTTCGGTACGGCGATGCGGGCGGCCGGGGTCCGCGCGGGGCGCCCGGTGGTGGTGTACGACGGCGGCCAGGGCTGGGCCGCGGCGCGCGCGTGGTGGCTGCTGCGCTGGACAGGGCACACAGATGTCCGAGTCCTGGACGGGGGGCTCGCTGTGTGGGACGGGCCGCTCTCCGACTCGCCGCCGTCACCGGCACCGGGTGACTTCGTCCCCGTACCCGGAGCCCTGCCCCTCCTCGACGCGGACGGGGCGGCCGAGCTGGCCCGGACCGGGGTGCTGCTGGACGCGCGGGCGGGGGAGCGCTACCGGGGCGAGGTGGAGCCGATCGACCCGGTGGCCGGTCACATTCCGGGCGCGGTGTCGGCCCCGACGACCGAGAACGTCGACGCGACCGGTCGGTTCCTGCCGCCCGCGACGCTGGCCGCGCGCTTTGAGCGGCTTGGTGCGGGTGGGGCGGTCGAGGTCGGTGTGTACTGCGGGTCGGGGGTCTCGGCGGCGCAGGAAGTGCTGGCGCTTGCGGTTGCGGGTGTTCCGGCTGCGCTGTACGCGGGTTCCTGGTCGGAGTGGATCTCCGACCCCACCCGCCCCGTAGCAACGGGCCCAGCCCCCGGCTAGGGGCACCACCCCTGGTTTCACGGGGTGCCCCGTGTCCCCCTCAGGGGGGAGGGTGTCGCCCTGCGGCCCTGTCGGAGCGGTCACCGGGGTCGGTGGGGTTGTGCCCACCCGTTCCGCCCTGCGGAACGTATGCCCACAACGGGAAGACGCTCGCCGGCGTGAGGGGGTGGGGTGGGGGGTGGGAGCGGAGCGGGGACTGTGACCTGGGCAGCACGCGGTTCGCAGCTTCCGGGCAACCAGTCGCCGTGAGCACGTACCCCCCCCCCCACCCCCGACCCACCACGAACAGAACGCACGCACCGCCGCGCTCAGCCGATCTCCAGCGGATCGATCCGGATCCGCACAGCCTCCCCCGCACCCCCCACCCCCCGCACCGCACGCGCCATCCGCCCCGCCTGCGCCGCCTTCAACGCCGCCGCCAACGCCGCCCCACTCCCCGGCGGCACCCGCACCAACGCCCGCACCCACAGCTCCCCCGACGGCGGCCCCCCCGGCCGCACGACCGGTGCCGCCACCGGCACCGGCACCGGCCCCAACACCTCAGCGTCCCCCGGCAACCCAGCCCCCGCAAGGAACTCCGCCACCGCCTCCGGCCGCCCCGACACCGCCGCCATCCGCGACACCGGCGGAAACCCCAACTCCGCCCGGTCCGCCAACTCCCGCACCGCGTGCCCCACCGGATCCCACCGCACCAGCGCCTGCACAGGCCGCAACGTCGGCTCAGCCACCACGACCACGGCACCCCCCGCCCCCTGCGGCCGCACCAACGCCGCGGCCCCGATCCAGCGGCGCAACGCCTCCTCCCCCGCCCGCAGATCGGGCCGCCCCAGCATCGCCCACCCGTCGAGCAGCAGCGCGGCCGCGTACCCCCCGTCCGCGACCGGCTCGGCCCCCGGCGTGGACACCACCAGCGCGGGCTCCGCCGACACCGTGTCCAGCACCTGCTCACGCCCGGACGTCCGCACCGGCACCGCGGGAAAGGCCCGCCCCAGCTCCTCCGCCGTACGCCTGGCCCCCACCACCTGGGCCCGCAGCCGGAACCCTCCGCACTCGGGGCAGTGCCACTCGGACTCGGCCCGCCCGCACCACCCACAGCACAGCGCCCCGGCGGCACCCCGAGCACCCCCCGCTCCCCGCGCTCCCCCCGCTCCCCGCGCTCCCCGCGCTCCCCGCGCTCCCCGCGCCTCCAACGCCTCCAGCGGCCCCGCACACTCCCGGCAGCGCGCGGCCGCCCGACACCGCTCGCAGGCCAGCCGGGGCACATACCCACGCCGCGGCACCTGTACCAGCACAGGGCCGTGCGCCAACGCCTCCCGCACCACCCGCCAGGCCAGCGTCGGCAGCCGCGCCGCCCGCGCGGCCTCATCCCTGGCCAGATCCTGATCTCCCACGGTGCGCACCAGCGGCGCGGCACCGCGAACCTGCTCCCGCCCAGCGACCAGTGGCCGCGCCCACCCGCTCTCCACCAGCTGCGCCGCCTCCACGGTGCAGCTCCAGCTTCCCACCAGGAACCCGCACTTATCCGTCGCCGCACGCAGCTGCAACACCTCGCGCGCATGCGGCTGCGGGGCATGCGGCTCACTGAGGCTGCTATCCCCGTCCTCCCACACAGCGACAAGCCCCAGATCGCGCACCGGCGCGAACATGGCGGCCCGTGTCCCGACCACCGCGCGCACCGACCCGCGCCGCACGGCGAGCCACTCCCGGTACCGCTTCTCGGGCCCGGCGTCGGCGGTGAGCACGGCGTGCCTGCCCGCGCCGAGCAGGGCGGTCAACGCGGCGTCCACCCTCCCGACACCCCGCCCGTCCGGCACGACGACCAGCACGCCGCGCCCCGACGCCAGCGTCGCCGCCACCGCGCGCGCCAGCTCGTCGGCCCACTGCGGCCCCGGCAGCGCGTTCCATACGGCGCGGGGCGCCCCGCCCCGCGCCAGCGCCCGCAGAAAGGCCTCCCCCTGGCCGTACCGCACCCAGGTGCCCGGCTCGGGCGCGGCGGGCGGCGGCAGCGGCGCGGGCGATTCCCGCCCTTCCGCGCGCGCGTTCCTGGGCGGTACGGCCAGCTGCAGCACATCCGCGAGGCTCCCCGCGTACCGGTCGGCGACCGCCCGCGCCAGCCCGAGCAGCTCCGCGCTCAGCACCGGCTCGGGCGACACCACCTGCGCCAGCGCCGCCAGCGGCCCCGCGTAGTCCGACTCGGCACTCCGCTCCACGAGAAAGCCGCTGATCAGCCCCCCGCCCTCGCGCCGCCCCCCGTGCACCCGATGCTGCCCGGCCCCGAACCGCACCCGCACCCGTACCCCCGGCTGCGCGTCGGCGTCCAGTTCCTCGGGTACCGCGTAGTCGAAGTAGCGGTCCAGATGCAGCACGCCCTTGTCCACCAGTACCCGTGCGACCGGCAGTTCCTTGGCCAGCGGCGCCCCCCGCCAGGTCCGCGGCTTGGCCCGCGGCACCTTGGCCTCCCGTACGGTCTCCCGAATGAGCGCAAGCTGCTCCGGCCGGGGGGCGCCCCCCGGCTCCGTTTCGTCCGGCCGACCGTTCCCGCTGCTCACAGCCCCATCCCTACCAGACCCCACTGACACTCGCCCCGGGCACGGCGAAGGCGCGGCCCTCCCCACCGGAAGAACCGCGCCTCACCACAACCCTCAGACCACAGCCCTCAAGCCACAGCCCTCAAAGCAAGCAAGCACCACCGACAAACCTACAAACCAGCAGCCTGCCGCAGCGCGTCCACCCGGTCGGTGCGCTCCCAGGTGAAGTCCGGCAGGTCACGCCCGAAGTGCCCGTACGCGGCCGTCTGGGCGTAGATCGGGCGCAGCAGGTCCAGGTCGCGGATGATCGCGGCCGGGCGGAGGTCGAAGACGGTCGAGATGGCGGCCTCGATCTTGTCGACGTCGACCGTGTTCGTGCCGAAGGTCTCGACGAACAGGCCGACCGGCTCGGCCTTGCCGATGGCGTACGCGACCTGCACCTCGCACCGGGACGCGAGGCCAGCCGCCACCACGTTCTTGGCGACCCAGCGCATCGCGTACGCGGCGGACCGGTCGACCTTGGACGCGTCCTTGCCGGAGAACGCGCCGCCGCCGTGCCGCGCCATGCCGCCGTACGTGTCGATGATGATCTTCCGGCCGGTCAGGCCCGCGTCGCCCATCGGACCGCCGATCTCGAACCGGCCGGTCGGGTTCACCAGCAGCCGGTAGCCGTCGGTCTCCAGCTTGATCCCGGCCTCGACGAGCGCCTTCAGCTCGGGCTCGACCACGAACTCGCGGATGTCGGGGGCCAGCAGCGAGTCCAGGTCGATGTCGCTGGCGTGCTGCGAGGAGACGACGACCGTGTCCAGACGGACCGCCTTGTCGCCGTCGTACTCGATGGTGACCTGGGTCTTGCCGTCCGGGCGCAGGTACGGGATGGTGCCGTTCTTGCGGACGTCGGACAGGCGCTTGGACAGCCGGTGGGCGAGGTGGATCGGCAGCGGCATCAGGTCGGGCGTCTCGTCCGACGCGTAGCCGAACATCAGGCCCTGGTCGCCCGCGCCCTGCTTGTCCAGCTCGTCCTCGTCGCCCTCGACCCGCTTCTCGTACGCGGTGTCGACCCCCTGCGCGATGTCCGGGGACTGGGCGCCGATGGACACCGAGACGCCGCAGGAGGCGCCGTCGAAGCCCTTCTTGGAGGAGTCGTAGCCGATGTCGAGGATCTTGTCGCGGACCAGCGTCGCGATGTCGGCGTACGCCTTGGTCGTGACCTCACCGGCCACGTGAACCTGTCCGGTGGTGATCAGCGTCTCGACGGCGACGCGGGAGGACGGGTCCTCCCGCAGAAGGGCGTCGAGAATGGTGTCGCTGATCTGGTCAGCGATCTTGTCGGGGTGACCCTCGGTCACGGACTCCGAGGTGAAGAGACGACGGGACACAACGCTCCCTGGGGTTGCAGCGGCTGCTGGCTGATCATTGGCGGAACGTCCGGGAGCTGCGCCCGGAGTCGTTCCGAGACCAGTTTATCGGTCATTACCGGTCCTTGGCCCTCGTGTCTCGCTAGATGGGCCCTGTGACCTGCGGCACTGCATTCTGCGACACAAGGACGGGCCTCCACCAGAGGGCCCGCGCCCGGATTTCCTGGGTTTAGGGAGGCTGGCGGGGCAAAGTTCCCCTTCACCGGAAAGGTTCTCCTTCACCGGAAACAGGCGGATCCCAGCGCCGGGGAACCCGCGGATCCCCGGCGGATCACCCGAAACGCACCGAGACGAGATCCCACACGGTGTCGGCGAGCACCTCCTTGGGCCCGTACGGCACCGGGGTCTCGCTGCCGTCCGCGCCGAGCACCAGGGCCTCGCTCTCCTCCGCGCCGAAGGTCTTGCGCTCCCCCACCTCGTTGACGACGAGCAGGTCACAGCCCTTGCGGGCGAGCTTGGCGCGGCCGTTGGCGAGGACGTCGTCGGTTTCGGCGGCGAAGCCGACGACGACCTGACCCGGCCGGGCGCGCTCGGCGGAGATCTCGGCGAGGATGTCCGGATTGCGGACGAGCGCGACGGGGTCCGGCTCCCGCCCGTCCTGCTTCTTGATCTTCCCTCCGGCGTAGGCGGCGGGGCGGAAGTCCGCCACGGCCGCGGCCATCACCACCGCGTCCGCGTCCGGCGCGGCCTTCAGTACGGCCTCCCGCAGCTGTACGGCGGTCCCGACCCGTACGACGTCGACCCCGGCCGGGTCGGGCAGCTCCGCGTTGGCGGAGAGCAGCGTGACCCGCGCGCCGCGTGCCGCGGCGGTGCGGGCGAGCGCGTACCCCTGCTTGCCGGACGAGCGGTTGCCCAGGAAGCGCACGGGGTCCAGGGGCTCCCTGGTGCCGCCCGCGCTGATCACCACATGACGCCCGGCGAGGTCGGGTTCGGCCGTGCCGTGGGCCTGGCTCTGCCGTCGGAGGACGCGGCGGCAGACCTCGAAGATCTCGCCGGGGTCGGGCAGGCGGCCCTTGCCGGTGTCCACGCCGGTCAGGCGGCCGACGGCGGGCTCGATGACGACGGCGCCCCGGCGGCGCAGGGTGGCGACGTTCTCCTGGGTGGCGGGGTGCTCCCACATCTCGGTGTGCATCGCGGGGGCGAACAGCACCGGGCAGCGGGCGGTCAGCAGGGTGTTGGTGAGCAGGTCGTCGGCGAGGCCGTGCGCCGCCTTGGCCAGCATGTCGGCGGTGGCCGGTGCGACCACGACCAGGTCGGCGGACTGCCCGATCCGCACATGCGGCACCTCGTGCACGTCGGACCAGACCTCGTCCGACACCGGATGCCCGGACAGCGCCGCCCAGGTCGGCGCGCCCACGAACTCCAGTGCGGCCGCGGTCGGCACGACCCGTACGTCGTGTCCGGACTCGGCCAGCCGTCGCAGCAGCTCACACGCCTTGTAGGCGGCGATGCCGCCGCTGACGCCCAGAACGACCTTCGGCTTACCCACAGCGTCTCCCCGCACTCTCACTCGGACTCGGAACCCGTAGACCCATGACACACCACAGGCCCGGCAGTCGCGCTGCCGGGCCTGTGGTGAAGTCTCGCGAGTCTCGCGCTACTGCGCCGGGCCCTCGATGGGCTCGGAGGTCAGCAGACCCGCGTTGATCTCGCGGAGGGAGATCGAGAGCGGCTTCTCGTGGACGTGGGTGTCCACCAGCGGACCGACGTACTCGAGGAGGCCCTCGCCGAGCTGCGAGTAGTACGCGTTGATCTGGCGCGCGCGCTTGGCGGCGTAGATGACCAGGCTGTACTTGGAGTCGGTGGCCTCGAGGAGCTCATCGATCGGCGGGTTGATGATGCCCTCGGGCGCGGTCATGGAAGAGGACACGATCTACCTTCCGAAAGGGGGTGAAAAACAGAAATCGGCCAACGTAATCAGCCAACGTTCATCAAGGCTAGCAGCTCACGGGCCACGTCCTCGACGGAGGTGTTGACCAGGGTGGTGTCGAACTCGGACTCGGCCGCGAGCTCGATCCTGGCCGCCGCGAGCCGGCGCTCGATGACCTCGGGGGCCTCGGTGCCGCGGCCGGTGAGCCGGCGCACCAGTTCCTCCCAGTCCGGCGGGGCGAGGAAGACCAGCTGGGCCTCCGGCATCGACTCGCGGACCAGCCGCGCGCCCTGGAGGTCAATCTCAAGCAGCACCGGCTCGCCGTTCTCCAGCCGGTCCAGGACGGCCTGCCGCGGGGTGCCGTAGCGGTTGCCCGCGAACTGGGCCCACTCCAGGAGCTCCCCGTTGGCGATCAGCTTGTCCATCTCCTCGTCGGTGACGAAGAAGTACTGGACGCCGTGCTGCTCGCCGGGGCGCGGCTTGCGCGTGGTGGCCGAGACCGACAGCCAGACCTCGGGGTGTTCCTTGCGCATGTGGGCGACGACCGTGCTCTTGCCGACCCCGGAGGGGCCGGAGAGCACGGTCAGCCGTGGACGTACGTCCGGGGGTTCGGGGGTCGCCCCCTGGGATGTTGCAGCCATGCAGCGATTATCCAGGTTCTCAGGGGTGCCCGAGACCGCCGAGCGGGGTCGGCCTGGTCCGCCGGAGGGCCCTTAGGCGGCACCGCCGCCGAACTCACGCTCCAGGGACGCGATCTGGTTGGAACCGAGCCCTCGCACGCGACGGCTCTCGGAGATGCCCAGGCGCTCCATGATCTGCTTCGCGCGGACCTTGCCCACGCCGGGCAGTGATTCCAGCAGGGCGGAGACCTTCATCTTGCCGATGACATCGTTCTCCTGGCCCTGCTTGATGACCTCGTGAAGAGACGCGCCGGAATGCTTGAGTCGATTCTTCACCTCGGCCCGCTCCCGGCGAGCCGCGGCGGCCTTTTCGAGCGCGGCTGCGCGCTGTTCAGGGGTAAGGGGCGGAAGAGCCACGCCTACGTCACCTCAGTTGTCGAACTGTCGGATACGGACCGGTGAGGAACCTAGTCGCCCCACACCTGGGGAGCAACGAGCAAAACGCCAGCTCGTGCACTCCCGTCGGAGACTAGCGGCCATGGCCGCTCTCGTCAGCGAGAACAGCGGAAAAGTCCTGGTCAGCCTCTGTTGAACTATACATTTCCGGCAAATCGACCTGGATTTTACCCAGCTGGCGCCCAGCTGGTGCCCAGCCGGTGCTCAGCTGGCGCTCAGCTCGCCCCGACGGCCGCCCGTACCTCGTCAGCGAACCGCGCCGCCGACTCGCGCAGCGCGGCGGCGTCCGGTCCGTGCCGGAGCACGCCCCGGCTGACGTTCGGCACGACGTTGCGCACGGCCGCCCCGAACACCCCTGGCAGATCGGCTGGTGCGGCGCCTTGCGCGCCGATCCCCGGTGCCAGCAGCGGCCCGTCGATGTCCAGGTCGTACCGCGACAGGTCGCCGAGCGTCGCGCCGACCACGGCCCCGAAGGAGCCCAGGGGCGCGCCGTCCGCGTGCTGACCGCCCGCGCCGCCCTTCACGCCCGCCGCGTCCGCAGCGTCCACCGCGTCCGCCGCGTTCTCGGCGGCCAGCCGGGCCAGCATCGTCGCCCCGACGTCCCGTCCGTCCGCCCGCAGCGCGTGCTGCACCTCGCCGCCCTCGGGGTTGGAGGTGAGCGCCAGGACGAACAGCCCCGTCCCGCTCTCCCGCGCCAGATCCACCGCGGGCTTCAGCGACCCGTACCCGAGGTACGGCGACACCGTCAGCGCGTCCGAGAACAGCGGCGCGCCCTCGCGCAGGAAGGTCTCCGCGTACGCGGCCATCGTGGACCCGATGTCGCCGCGCTTGGCGTCCATCACGACCAGCGCGCCGGCGTCCCGCGCCTCCGCCACGGACTTCTCCAGTACGGCGATCCCGCGCGACCCGAAGCGCTCGAAGAACGCCGACTGCGGCTTGAGCACGGCGACCCGGTCGGCCAGCGCCTCCACGACCGTGCGCGAGAAGCGCTCCAGGCCCTGGATGTCGTCGTTCAGCCCCCAGGACTCGAGCAGCGCGGCATGCGGGTCGATGCCGACGCACAGCGGCCCGCGCTCGTCCATGGCCCGGCGCAGCCGCGCGCCGAAGGGTTCCGGGGTCATGCTGATGCCTGCTTTCTGACGTCGGCGCCGACCGCGTCGGCGAGGGTGGCGTACGGGCTGTCGCGCAGCCGGGCCGCGAGGCCGCGGTGCAGCGCGCGCATCCAGAACGGGCCCTCGTAGACGAAGGCGCTGTAGCCCTGGACCAGGGTGGCGCCCGCGAGGATGCGCTGCCAGGCGTCCTCTGCGGTCTCGACGCCCCCGACGCCCACCAGGGTGAGATCGTCCCCCACGCGCGCGTAGAGGCGGCGCAGCACCTCCAGGGAGCGTTCCTTGACCGGTGCGCCGGACAGCCCGCCGGTCTCCGCGACCAGCGCGGCGTCCGACCGCAGCCCGAGCCCGTCGCGCGCGATGGTGGTGTTGGTGGCGATGATGCCGTCCAGGCCGAGTTCGACGGCCAGGTCGGCGACGGCGTCGATGTCCGCGTCGGCCAGATCGGGGGCGATCTTGACGAGCAGCGGCACCCGGCGCTCGGGCACGCTGCGGTCGGCCGCCTCGCGGACGGCGGTGAGCAGCGGGCGCAGGTGCTCGACGGCCTGGAGGTCGCGCAGTCCGGGCGTGTTCGGCGAGGACACGTTCACCACGAGGTAGTCGGCGTGCCGGGCCAGCCGCTCGGTGGACTTCACGTAGTCGCCGGCCGCCTCCTCCTCGGGGACGACCTTGGTCTTGCCGATGTTGACGCCCACGGTGGTCCGGAACACGGGCGTACGGGCGGCCAGCCGCTCTGCGACGGCGGCCGAGCCCTCGTTGTTGAAGCCCATGCGGTTGATCAGCGCACGGTCCGGTACGAGGCGGAACAGCCGCTTCTTGGGGTTGCCGGGCTGCGGTTCGCCCGTGACGGTGCCGATCTCGACGTGGTCGAAGCCCAGCATCGCCATGCCGTCGACCGCGACGGCGTTCTTGTCGAATCCGGCCGCGAGCCCGATCGGCCCGTGCATCCGCAGGCCCAGGGCCTCGGTGCGCAGCTCCTTGACGCGGGGCGCGAGCACGGCCGCGGCGAAGGTGCGCAGGACGGGGACGCGGGCGGCGAGCCGGATCCAGCGGAAGGCCAGATGGTGGGCGCGCTCGGGGTCCATCCGCTGGAAGACCAGCCGGAAGAGGAGTGTGTACATCAGTGCTTTTCGGCTTTCCTCACAAGGAGGGGGACACCGGTTCGGTGTCCCCCTCGTGGGCTGCTAGTCGCGGGCCGCGATCAGGTGCCGCGCGTGTTCCTGGAGCGAGCGGACGCCCACGTCGCCGTGGGTCAGCGCGTCGATGCCCTGGACGGCGGCGGCGAGCGCCTGGACCGTGGTCAGGCACGGCACGCCGCGTGCCACGGCCGCGGTGCGGATGTCGTAGCCGTCGAGGCGGCCGCCGGTGCCGTACGGGGTGTTCACGATGAGGTCGACCTCGCCCCCGTGGATGAGCTGGACGATGGTCTTCTCGCCGTCGGGGCCCTCGCCCTCGGACTGCTTGCGCACCACGCGCGCGTTGATGCCGTTGCGCTTGAGCACTTCGGCGGTGCCGGAGGTGGCGAGCAGCTCGAAGCCGTGCGCGACCAGCTCGCGCGCCGGGAAGATCATCGAGCGCTTGTCGCGGTTGGCGACGGAGATGAAGGCCCGGCCGCCGGTGGGCAGCGGCCCGTACGCACCGGCCTGTGACTTGGCGTACGCGGTGCCGAAGACCGAGTCGATGCCCATGACCTCGCCGGTGGAGCGCATCTCCGGGCCGAGGATGGTGTCCACGCCGCGCCCGTGGATGTCGCGGAAGCGCGACCAGGGCATCACGGCTTCCTTGACGGAGATCGGCGCGTCCATCGGCAGGGTGCCGCCGTCGCCGGTCGCCGGGAGCAGGCCTTCGGCGCGCAGTTCGGCGATGGTCGCGCCCAGCGAGATCCGGGCGGCGGCCTTGGCCAGCGGCACCGCGGTCGCCTTGGAGGTGAAGGGGACGGTGCGGGAGGCGCGCGGGTTGGCTTCGAGGACGTACAGGATGTCCCCGGCCATCGCGAACTGGATGTTGATCAGTCCGCGCACGCCGACGCCCTTGGCGATGCCCTCGGTGGAGGCGCGCAGCCGCTTGACGTCGAAGCCGCCGAGGGTGATCGGGGGCAGCGCGCAGGCCGAGTCGCCGGAGTGGATGCCGGCCTCCTCGATGTGCTCCATGACGCCGCCGAGGTAGAGCTCCTCGCCGTCGTACAGGGCGTCCACGTCGATCTCGATGGCGTCGTCCAGGAAGCGGTCCACGAGCACCGGCCGTGCGGGGCTGATCTCGGTGGACTCCGCGATGTACGAGGAGAGGCGCGCCTCGTCGTACACGATCTCCATGCCGCGGCCGCCGAGCACGTACGACGGGCGGACCAGGACGGGGTAGCCGATCTCATCGGCGATGGCCTTGGCCTCGTCGAAAGCAGTCGCGGTGCCGTGCTTGGGCGCGGGCAGCCCGGCCTCGGCGAGCACCCGGCCGAAGGCGCCGCGGTCCTCGGCGGCGTGGATCGCCTCCGGCGGGGTGCCCACCACGGGCACGCCGTTGTCCTTGAGCGCCTGCGACAGGCCCAGCGGGGTCTGGCCGCCGAGCTGGACGACGACGCCCGCGAGCGGGCCCGCCTGCTGCTCGGCGTGCACGATCTCCAGGACGTCCTCGAGGGTGAGCGGCTCGAAGTACAGCCGGTCCGACGTGTCGTAGTCCGTGGAGACGGTCTCCGGGTTGCAGTTGACCATCACGGTCTCGTACCCGGCCTCGCTGAGCGCGAAGGAGGCGTGCACGCAGGAGTAGTCGAACTCGATGCCCTGGCCGATGCGGTTCGGCCCGGAGCCCAGGATGATCACCGCGGGCTTCTCGCGTGGGGCGACCTCGGTCTCCTCGTCGTAGGAGGAGTAGAAGTACGGCGTCTTCGCGGCGAACTCGGCGGCGCAGGTGTCGACCGTCTTGTAGACCGGGCGGACCCCGAGCGCCTGGCGGACCTCGCGCACCACGTCCTCGCGCAGGCCGCGGATCTCGGCGATCTGGTGGTCCGAGAAGCCGTGCCGCTTGGCCTCGGCGAGCAGGTCGGCGTCGAGGCGCTCGACCGCGGCGAGTTCGTCCGCGACCTCCTTGATCAGGAAGAGCTGGTCCACGAACCAGGGGTCGATCTTGGTCGCGTCGAAGACCTCGTCCGGGGTCGCGCCCGCGCGGATGGCCCGCATGACGAGGTTGATCCGGCCGTCGGTGGGCCGGACCGCCTCGCGCAGCAGCTCGGCCTTGTCGCCGGTCTCGCCGGTGAACGAGAACTGCGAGCCCTTCTTCTCCAGCGAGCGCAGGGCCTTCTGGAGCGCCTCGGTGAAGTTCCGGCCGATGGCCATCGCCTCACCCACCGACTTCATGGTGGTGGTCAGCGTGGCGTCCGCGGACGGGAACTTCTCGAAGGCGAAGCGCGGGGCCTTGACGACCACGTAGTCGAGGGTCGGCTCGAACGATGCCGGGGTCTTCTCGGTGATGTCGTTCGGGATCTCGTCGAGCGTGTAGCCGACGGCCAGCTTGGCGGCGATCTTCGCGATCGGGAAGCCGGTGGCCTTGGACGCCAGCGCGGAGGACCGGGACACGCGCGGGTTCATCTCGATGACGATGACCCGGCCGTCCTCGGGGTCGACGGCGAACTGGATGTTGCAGCCGCCGGTGTCCACGCCGACCTCGCGGATGATCGCGATGCCGACGTCGCGCAGCCGCTGGTACTCGCGGTCGGTGAGCGTCATCGCCGGGGCGACGGTGATCGAGTCGCCGGTGTGCACGCCCATCGGGTCGAAGTTCTCGATGGAGCAGACGACCACGACGTTGTCGTTCTTGTCGCGCATCAGCTCCAGCTCGTACTCCTTCCAGCCGAGGATGGACTCCTCCAGGAGCACCTCGGTGGTCGGCGAGAGGGTGAGGCCCTGTCCGGCGATCCGGCGCAGCTCGTCCTCGTCGTGGGCGAAGCCTGACCCGGCGCCGCCCATGGTGAAGGACGGGCGGACGACGACGGGGTAGCCGCCGAGCGTGTCCACGCCCGCGATGACCTCGTCCATGGTGTGGCAGATCACCGAGCGGGCGGACTCGCCGTGGCCGATCTTGGCGTTGACGGCCTCGACGACCTCCTTGAACAGGTCGCGGTCCTCGCCCTTGTTGATCGCCTCGACGTTGGCGCCGATGAGCTCGACGTCGTACTTCTCCAGGGTCCCGGACTCGTGCAGCGAGATCGCGGTGTTCAGCGCGGTCTGGCCGCCGAGGGTCGGCAGCAGCGCGTCCGGGCGCTCCTTGGCGATGATCTTCTCGACGAACTCGGGGGTGATCGGCTCGACGTAGGTGGCGTCGGCGATCTCCGGGTCGGTCATGATCGTCGCCGGGTTGGAGTTGACCAGGATGACGCGCAGGCCCTCGGCCTTGAGAACGCGGCAGGCCTGGGTGCCGGAGTAGTCGAACTCCGCGGCCTGGCCGATGACGATCGGGCCCGAGCCGATGACCAGGACGGACTGGATATCGGTGCGCTTAGGCACGCTGGGCCTCCATGAGCTGAGTGAAGCGGTCGAACAGGTAGGCGGCGTCGTGCGGGCCCGCGGCCGCCTCGGGGTGGTACTGGACGCTGAAGGCGGGCTGGTCGAGCAGCCGCAGGCCCTCTACGACGTCGTCGTTGAGGCAGACGTGGGAGACCTCGGCGCGGCCGTAGGGGGTCTCGGAGATCTTGTCGAGGGGCGCGTCGACGGCGAAGCCGTGGTTGTGGGCGGTCACCTCGACCTTGCCCGTCGTACGGTCCTGGACGGGCTGGTTGATGCCGCGGTGGCCGTACTTCAGCTTGAAGGTGCCGAAGCCGAGCGCGCGGCCCAGGATCTGGTTGCCGAAGCAGATGCCGAACAGCGGCGTCTTGCGCTCCAGGACGCCGCGCATGACGGAGACCGGGTGGTCGGCGGTGGCGGGGTCGCCGGGGCCGTTGGAGAAGAACACGCCGTCCGGGTTGACCGCGTACACGTCGTCGAGGGTCGCGGTGGCGGGCAGGACGTGCACCTCGATGCCGCGCTCGGCCATGCGGTGCGGGGTCATGCCCTTGATGCCGAGGTCGACGGCGGCGACGGTGAACTTCTTGGCGCCGATGGCGGGGACGACGTACGGCTCCTTGGTGGCGACCTCGGCGGAGAGGTCGGCGCCCTTCATCTCGGCGGCCTGGCGGACCTCGGCGAGCATGGTGCCCGCGTCCGGCAGGGCGTTGCCGGAGAAGATCCCGACGCGCATGGCGCCGCGCTCGCGCAGGTGGCGGGTGAGCGCGCGGGTGTCGACGCCGCTGATGCCGACGACGCCCTGGTGGACCAGCTCCTCGTCCAGCGAGCGCTGGGAGCGCCAGTTGGACGTCACGCGCGCGGGGTCGCGGACGACGTACCCGGAGACCCAGATGCGCGAGGACTCGGGGTCCTCGTCGTTGACGCCGGTGTTGCCGATGTGCGGGGCGGTCATCACGACGACCTGGCGGTGGTACGAGGGGTCGGTGAGGGTCTCCTGGTAGCCGGTCATGCCGGTGGAGAAGACGGCCTCACCGAAGGTGTGCCCCACGGCCCCGTAGGCGCGGCCGCGGAACATCCGGCCGTCCTCCAGGACGAGTACGGCGGGAACCCTGGCGGTTCCCCTGGTGGAGGTCGTCATCGTGCGGCGCCTTCCGTCGTGTTCGGGTGGTTCTGGTTCATGGAGTTGATGGCCTCGACCCAGGCCGTGTGCTCGGCGGCGTGGTCGGAGCGGAAGCCGGAGTCGAGCAGCTTGCCGCCGTGCGCCCAGGTGACGACGAGCAGGCCGCCCTCGGCGAGCACCTTGCCCGCGATGCCCTTGTCGAGCCGGGCCTCGCGCAGCTCCGCCGCCGGGACGAAGAAGTCCCCGGCGCCGGGGCGTACGACGGTCAGACCGGCGTCGGTGAGCGTCAGCTCGGCGCGGCTGCGGGCGCCGAGCCCGTGGGCCACGATCCGGTCGAGCCACTGCCCGGCCGTGGTCGAGCCGTGGTATCGGCCGCTCATGCTCAGTCTCGCCGGGCCGGGCTCGGTCGGCGCGGTGGGGAGCTCCGGAAGGTCGCCCTGGAGGGTGCCGCGCCACTTCCAGCCCTGGCGCATCAGCCAGTAGACGAGTGCGACGAACAGCGCGAGGCCGACCAGCCAGCCGATCCGCGCGGCCCAGTCGGTCACCTCCGCCGACTTCTGCTCCGCCGCGAGGGCGAGCAGCGGGTTGTCGCCCAGTGGGGCGTTGCTCAGTGGGATGTTGCTCAGAAGTGTCACGCCAGCTTCCCGTCCACGACCGTCGCGCGGCCCCGCAGGAAGGTGTGGGTGACGCGCCCCGGCAGCTCGCGGCCCTCGTAGGGGGTGTTACGGCTGCGGGAGGCGAAGCCCGCGGGGTCCACGGCACCACGGTAGGCCGGATCGACCAGCGTGAGGTTGGCGGGCTCACCTGCCGAGACGGGGCGTCCGTGGCCGTCCAGGCGGCCGATCCGCGCCGGGTTGACGGACATCCGCTCGGCTACGCCCGCCCAGTCGAGCAGCCCGGTGTCGACCATGGTGTGCTGCACGACGGAGAGCGCGGTCTCCAGGCCGACCATGCCCATGGCGGCGGCGGCCCACTCGCAGTCCTTGTCCTCGCGCGGGTGCGGGGCGTGGTCGGTGGCGACGATGTCGATGGTGCCGTCGGCGAGCGCCTCGCGCAGCGCCATGACGTCCGCCTGGGTGCGCAGCGGCGGGTTCACCTTGTACACCGGGTTGTACGAGCGGACCAGCTCGTCGGTGAGCAGCAGGTGGTGCGGGGTGACCTCGGCGGTGACGTCGATGCCCTTGGCCTTGGCCCAGCGCACGATCTCGACCGAGCCCGCGGTCGAGAGGTGGCAGATGTGCACGCGGGAGCCGACGTGCTCGGCGAGCAGCACATCGCGCGCGATGACCGACTCCTCGGCGACGGCGGGCCAGCCGCCCAGGCCCAGTTCGGCGGAGACCACGCCCTCGTTCATCTGGGCGCCCTCGGTGAGCCGGGGCTCCTGCGCGTGCTGGGCGACCACGCCGTCGAAGGCCTTCACATACTCCAGGGCGCGGCGCATGATCACGGCGTCGTCGACGCACTTGCCGTCGTCGGAGAAGACCACCACGCCGGCGGCCGACTCGTGCATGGCGCCCAGCTCGGCGAGCTGCTTGCCCTCCAGGCCGACGGTGACGGCGCCGACGGGCTGTACGTCGCAGTAGCCGGACTCGCGGCCGAGCCGCCAGACCTGCTCGACGACGCCGGCGGTGTCGGCGACCGGGAAGGTGTTGGCCATGGCGTGTACGGCGGTCCAGCCGCCCTTGGCGGCGGCCTTGGTGCCGGTGAGGACGGTCTCGGAGTCCTCGCGGCCGGGCTCGCGCAGGTGGGTGTGCAGGTCGACCAGGCCCGGCAGCAGGATCTGCCCGTCCGCCTCCGTCACTTGCGCGCCGTCCGCGCTCAGCCCCTCGCCTACGGCCGCGATGGTCTCGCCGTCGATCAGGACGTCCTGCGGTGCGCCGCCCAGGACCTTCGCACCACGGATCAGGATCTTGCTCATGGTTACTTGCTCTCCTCGGTACGCGCGTGGGTGACGGCGGGCTCGTTGCCGCCCAGAAGCAGATACAGGACCGCCATCCGGATCGAGACGCCGTTGGCGACCTGCTCGACGGCGGTGCAGCGGTCGGAGTCGGCGACCTCCGCGGTGATCTCCATGCCGCGGACCATCGGGCCGGGGTGCATCACGAGGGCGTGCTCGGGCATTCTCGCCATGCGCTCGCCGTCGAGCCCGTACCGGCGCGCGTACTCGCGCTCGGTCGGGAAGTAGGCGGCGTTCATGCGCTCGCGCTGCACGCGCAGCATCATCACCGCGTCGGACTTGGCCAGCACCCGGTCCAGGTCGTAGCTGACCTCGCACGGCCAGGTGTCCACGCCGACCGGCACGAGGGTGGGCGGGGCGACGAGGGTGACCTCGGCGCCGAGTGTGTGCAGCAGGTCGACGTTGGAGCGGGCGACCCGGCTGTGCAGGACGTCGCCGACGACGGTGATGCGGCGCCCGGACAGGTCCTGGCCGAGGCCCGCGTCCCGGCCGACCAGGCGGCGGCGCATGGTGAAGGCGTCGAGCAGGGCCTGGGTGGGGTGCTGGTGGGTGCCGTCCCCGGCGTTGATCACGGCGGCGTCGATCCAGCCGGAGTTCGCCAGGGTGTACGGGGCGCCGGACGCCCCGTGCCGGATGACGACGGCGTCCACGCCCATCGCCTCCAGGGTCTGGGCGGTGTCCTTCAGGGACTCGCCCTTGGAGACGCTGGAGCCCTTGGCGGTGAAGTTGATGACATCGGCGGACAGCCGCTTCTCGGCCGCCTCGAAGGAGATCCGGGTGCGGGTCGAGTCCTCGAAGAAGAGGTTGACGACGGTACGGCCCCGCAGGGTCGGGAGTTTCTTGATCGGCCGGTCGGCGACTCGGGCCATCTCCTCGGCGGTGTCGAGGATCAGGACGGCGTCGTCGCGGGTGAGGTCGGCGGCCGAGATGAGGTGACGCATCATCGGGATGACTCCATGGGGAATCTGGAGGTTTCGGGCATGCGGGCGCGCAGCGGCGCTGGGCGGGCGGTGTACGCCCCGAGGGCACGCGGGCCCCGAGGGGGGCATGGTCCCGCCGGGGGCGTGCGCCTGAGCGCTACTGTTCGCCAGCCGGAGCGGTCCGCCGGTCGCCGAGCAGCACGGTGTCGCGACCGTCCTCCTCGGCGAGCTGGACCTTGACCGTCTCCCGCAGCGACGTGGGGAGGTTCTTGCCGACGTAGTCGGCGCGGATGGGGAGTTCGCGGTGGCCGCGGTCGACCAGGACCGCGAGCTGCACGGCGCGCGGCCGCCCGATGTCGTTCAGGGCGTCGAGCGCGGCGCGGATGGTGCGGCCGGAGAAGAGCACGTCGTCGACGAGGACGACGAGCTTGCCGTCGATGCCTTCGGCGGGGATCTCGGTGCGGGCCAGCGCGCGCGGCGGGTGCATGCGCAGGTCGTCGCGGTACATCGTGATGTCGAGCGAGCCGACCGGAACGGCGGCGCGGCCGGTGATCTCCGCGAGCTTGGCGGCGAGCCGTTGGGCGAGGAAGACGCCGCGGGTCGGAATGCCGAGCAGCACCACGTCGTCGGCGCCCTTGGCGCGTTCGACGATTTCGTGGGCGATGCGGGTCAGCGCCCGTGCGATGTCGGGGCCCTCGAGAACTGGGCGTGCGACATCGGGGTTTTTCGTGTCCATTGGAAACGGACCTCCTTCTCCGCCTCACGGGACGGACCTTAAAGGACGTCTGGATTGCGCCACACAGCGTATCAGGAGACGGCAACACCGCAGATCACCCCCCTCGTAAGGGGCGGTACAGACCATTCAGCTTGACGCATCCAAGTAACGCTGCGTAACCTCACAGTGAGTTACCAGCCACGCGGCGCAGCCGCGAATTGTTCCAGCGTCCGGGGAGCCATATGTCCAGCGAATACGCCAAACAGCTCGGGGCCAAGCTCCGGGCCATCCGCACCCAGCAGGGCCTTTCCCTCCACGGTGTCGAGGAGAAGTCCCAGGGACGCTGGAAGGCGGTCGTGGTCGGTTCGTACGAGCGCGGCGACCGTGCCGTCACCGTGCAGCGGCTCGCCGAGCTGGCCGACTTCTATGGCGTCCCAGTGCAGGAGCTGCTGCCGGGCACGACGCCGGGCGGGGCCGCCGAGCCGCCGCCGAAGCTCGTACTCGACCTGGAGCGCCTCGCGCACGTCCCGCCGGAGAAGGCCGGGCCGCTCCAGCGTTACGCCGCCACCATCCAGTCCCAGCGCGGCGACTACAACGGCAAGGTGCTGTCGATCCGCCAGGACGACCTGCGCACCCTCGCCGTGATCTATGACCAGTCGCCGTCGGTGCTCACCGAGCAGCTGATCAGCTGGGGCGTCCTGGACGCGGACGCGCGCCGGGCCGTGGGCCACGACGAGCTCTGACGGCTGGGCCGGACGGCCCGCGCACACCAGCAGAAACGTACCGCCCGTGTCGGGAGCCGAGAGGCTCCCGACACGGGCGGTTTCGGTCGCACGCGACCGCGGGCCGTGACCCGCGGCGCACATGACCACGGGCCCGTCACACGCCGCGTGCGTGTGACGGGCCCGTGGTCTGTTTCCGGTGACCGGGGACGGCTCTCAGGCGGCCGGGGAAGGTCTCAGGGTCTTCAGGCCTGTCCGTCCCGTCGCAGGGTCGGCTTGAGGTCCTTGAAGCGGCCGAGCAGGCCGTTCACAAAGGCCGGTGAGTCATCCGTGGAGAACTCCTTGGCCAACTGCACCGCCTCGTCCATCGCCACCGCGTCCGGCGTCTCGTCCACCCAGATCAGCTCGAAGGCGCCGAGCCGCAGGATGTTCCGGTCCACCACCGGCATCCGGTCGAGCGTCCACCCCACGGCGTACTGTGAGATCAGCTCGTCGATCCGGGCCGCGCGGCCCGCGTAGCCCTCGACCAGCTGCATGGTGTACTCGCTGACCGGCGGCTGCCGGGTGTCGGTCCGCGCGTGCCGCATCCAGTCGGCCAGCACCGTCACGACGTCGGTACCGCGCTGGTCGGCTTCGAAGAGGATCTGGAAGGCGCGCTTACGGGCCGTGTTACGAGCAGCCACGGTTAGCTGTTCACCCGGCCGAGGTAGTCGCCGGTGCGGGTGTCGACCTTGATCTTCTCACCGGTGGTGATGAAGAGCGGGACCTGGATCTCGAAGTCGGTCTCCAGCGTGGCGGGCTTGGTGCCGCCGGTGGAGCGGTCGCCCTGGACGCCCGGCTCGGTCTCCTTGATGACGAGCTCGACCGCGGCGGGCATCTCGACGTAGAGCACCTCGCCCTCATGCTGCGCGACCGTGGCGGTGAAGCCTTCGATCAGGTAGTTGGCGGCGTCGCCGACGGCCTTGCGGTCGACGTGCAGCTGGTCGTACGTCTCCATGTCCATGAAGACGAAGTAGTCGCCGTCCATGTACGAGAACTGCATGTCGCGCTTGTCGACAGTGGCCGTCTCGACCTTGACGCCGGCGTTGAAGGTCTTGTCGACCACCTTGCCGGAGAGCACGTTCTTGAGCTTGGTGCGCACGAAAGCCGGGCCCTTGCCGGGCTTGACGTGCTGGAACTCGACGACGGACCACAGCTGGCCGCCGTCGAGCTTGAGCACCATGCCGTTCTTGAGGTCGTTCGTGGAAGCCACGGTTGCGGAATCTCCTGGACTGAAGCTGGTGGGACCGAGGGTGCGCGCCTCAGCGGGGCTAGAGCGCGAGCAGCTCCTTGGTCGTAATGGTGAGTAGCTCGGGTCCGCCGTCCGCCTCGGGGCGCACGACGAGCGTGTCATCGATCCGGACACCGCCCCGGCCCGGAAGGTGGACCCCCGGTTCGACGGTGACCGGCACACAAGCGTCCAGTTTACCCATGGCCGAAGGGGCCAACTGCGGGTCCTCGTCGATTTCGAGTCCCACACCGTGCCCGGTGGTCTCCCCGATGCCCTCCGGACAGCCCGCGGAGTCGAGTACCTGACGGGCCGCGCGGTCCACGTCGCGGCAGGCGACGCCCGGCGCCAGCGCCTCACGGCCCGCCCGTTGAGCGGCGAACACCAGGTCGTAGAGCTCGATCTGCCAGTCGGCCGGCGTCGTCCCGATGACGAACGTACGGCCGACCTCGCCGCGGTAGCCGCGGTAGACGGCGCCGAGGCACACGGAGAGGAAGTCCCCCTCCTCGACCCGCCGGTCGGTGGGCCGGTGGCCGCGGCGGCCCGCGTGCGGCCCGGCGGCGACCGAGGTGGGGAAGGCCGGGCCGTCGGCGCCGTGGTCGACCAGACGCCGCTCCAGTTCCAGCGCGAGGTGCCGCTCGGTGCGGCCGACGAGGATCGACTCAAGGAGTTCGCCGAGTGCCTGGTCGGCGATCTCGGCGGCGATCCGCAGACAGGAGATCTCCTCGTCGTCCTTGACCAGCCGCAGCTGCTCGACGGCGCGGCCCAGGTTCTCCAGGCGGGTCCGGGGTGCGACGGAACCCAGCGCCCGGTGGCGGGCGACCGTCAGATGGTGCTCCTCGACCGCCAGCGACTCGACGCCCCGCGCGCCGGCGAGGTCGGCGGCCGCGACGGCCGGGTCGCCGCCCGGACCGGGCAGGACATGAAGCCGCAGCGCTTCGTCGGGGCGTCCCTCGGCGGACTCTCCGGACAGCGGCCGCTCACACACCAGGAGGTCGCCGCCGGGAGCGAGCAGCACGACGGCGGACGGCGGCGCCGTACCCGTGAGGTAACGGACATTGGCGGGCCGGGAGATCACCGCGGCCGCGCTGCCGCCGGCCGTGTACTGCTCCCTGAGCCGCTCACGGCGGGCCACGTGCACCTCGGACATGCGTCGAGCCTACGAGCGGCGGCCCCCGGCGGCCGGTTCAGCGCGTCCGACCGGGCGCGTACGCCCATCCGTCCGGGTCACCCGCGGGCCGCTACCACTGGGGCGGGCTGGCGACGGCGCGGGCGAGTACCTCGTCCAGGACTCGGGCGGTGGCGGGCACGTCATAGCCGGAATTGTCGATGATCGGCAGTCCCGAGCCGTACCAGCCCGCCATCCGGCCGTGGATGCTGGCCACTTCCTCGTCGGACAGGCGGCGGTTTCCGCTGCGCTGGGCGTTGCGTTCGAGCACGATCTCCAGTCCCGGCAGCAGGACGACGGGCAGCAGCCCCGGACCCACGTGGCGCTTCCAGCCGCCGAGGCCGACGGCCGGGCGGTCCGGGAAGACGGCGTCGTCCAGGACGCAGGATATGCCGTTGGCCAGGAAGTTACGGGCGGCGAAGCCACAGGTGCGGCGGGCCAGGCGGTACTGGGCCTCGGAGTGGTCGTTCCACCCGGACTGCGGGTCGGCGAAGCCCGCGCGCACCCATTCGCGTACGTCGTCGAGGCTGATGTGGGCGGTGGGCACCCGGCGGTGGTCCGCCCAGTACTTGGCCACGGAGGTCTTGCCCGCGCCCGCGGGGCCGATGAGCAGCACCGCGAGGGTGGTCGCCCCGGTGTCCGGGGCGGCGGCGCCCGGCGGCGGGCTGGGCGCCGTGACGGGCCCGCCGGGCGGAAGCCGGACGTGCCCGGTGGCGTCCGGGGCCCGCGGCGGCGTCTGCGAGGGACCGGGGTGCGGCGGCGGCACGGGCCCCGCCGCGGCCTGGGGCGCACTCGGCGCGGGCAGGCTCGGCGGGGGCGGCGGGGCGCTTCCGATGGGCTGCTGGGGCGGCAGCGAGCCCCCCACTGCTGCGTGCTGCATCCGGTGCCACTCCGTCTCGTGCAGGGCGTCGTACAAGGCTCGTACCGGCAACGGTCCCGGCCGCGCGGTGGGCGGCGGCCAGATCCCCGGCGAACGGTACCGTCCCCGGCCGCCGTTGTGTGAACGGCCGGGGGACGGAACTAGTGCCCGCGCATACCGGACAGGCCACCCCCGGTCAGCCGGAGACCTCGCCGTAGGCGGCCAGCAGCACCGCCGGGTCGGGTCCTTCGAGCACGGTCGGCTTGCCGAGTCCGTCGAGGACGATGAAGCGCAGCAGGTCGCCGCGGGACTTCTTGTCGACCTTCATGGTCTGCAGCAGCTTCGGCCACTGGTCGTAGCGGTACGTCAGCGGCAGCCCGACGGACTCCAGGACGCTGCGGTGCCGGTCCGCGGTGGCGTCGTCGAGGCGCCCGGCGAGGCGGGCCAGTTCGGCGGCGAAGGCCATGCCGACCGAGACCGCCGCGCCGTGCCGCCACTTGTAGCGCTCGTTCTTCTCGATGGCGTGGGCCAGGGTGTGCCCGTAGTTGAGGATCTCCCGCAGCCCGGACTCCTTGAGATCGCTGGAGACCACCTCGGCCTTGACCCGGATGGAGCGTTCGATCAGTTCCGCGGTGTGCGGTCCCGCGGGGGTGCGCGCCGCGTCCGGGTCCGCCTCGATCAGGTCGAGGATCACCGGGTCGGCGATGAAGCCCGCCTTGATGATCTCGGCGAGTCCCGAGACGTAGTCGTTGACCGGCAGCGAGTCCAGCGCGGCCAGGTCGCACAGCACCCCGGCGGGCGGGTGGAAGGCGCCGACGAGGTTCTTGCCCTCGGCGGTGTTGATGCCGGTCTTGCCGCCGACCGCGGCGTCCACCATGGCGAGCACGGTGGTCGGTACGGCGATCCAGCGCACTCCGCGCAGCCAGGTCGCCGCCACGAACCCGGCCAGGTCCGTGGTGGCGCCGCCGCCGACGCCGACCACGACGTCGGTCCGGGTGAACCCGGACTGGCCGAGCGCCTTCCAGCAGTACGCGGCGACCTCGGCGGTCTTGGCCTCCTCGGCGTTCGGCACCTGGATGGCGACCGCCTCGTAGCCCTGGTCGGCCAGGTCGGCGCGCAGCGCCTCGCCGGTCTCCGCCAGCGCCTCCGGGTGGATCACCGCCACGCGCTTGGCCTGGCCGCCGATCAGCCGGCCGAGCTCGCCCAGCAGCTGCCGTCCCACCAGTACGTCGTACGCGTCGGTGCCCGCCGAGGCGCCGACGTGGATGCGGGTGGGTGACTGCTCCGTCATGCTTCCTTCAACTCCAGTGCGTCCAGGACCGCTCGGGCGACCTGTTCGGGGGTGCGGTCGTCGGTGCTGACGACGGCGCGGGCGACCTCGGTGTACAGCTCGCGGCGGGCCTCCATCAGCTCGCGCCACTGCTTGCGCGGGTTGACGGCGAGCAGCGGGCGGGCGACGTTCAGGCCGGTCCGCTTGACCGCCTCGTCCACGCCCATCGTCAGATAGACGACCCGGTGCTCGGCCAGCAGGGCACGCGTGGACGCGTCCAGCACCGCGCCGCCGCCGAGCGCCAGGACGCCGTCGTGTTCGGCGAGCGCCGTGCGTACCGCCGTCCGCTCCAGCTCGCGGAAGTGCGGCTCGCCCTCCTCGACGAAGATGTCCGAGATCTCCCGCCCCTGGGCGGCGACGATATCGGCGTCGCTGTCCCGGAAGGAGGTGTGCAGCCGCTCGGCGAGCAGGGCGCCCACCGTCGACTTGCCGACCCCCATCGGGCCGACCAGGACGAGAACCGGCCCGCTCATCGGATCTGCAGGTGGTCGAGGTAGGACTCGACGTTGCGGCGGGTCTCGGCGACGCTGTCGCCGCCGAACTTCTCCGCGACCGCGTCCGCGAGCACCAGCGCGACCATCGCCTCGGCCACGATCCCGGCCGCGGGCACCGCGCACACGTCCGAGCGCTGGTGGTGCGCCTTGGCCGCCTCGCCCGTGGTCACGTCGATGGTGGCGAGCGCCTTCGGCACGGTCGCGATCGGCTTCATCGCGGCCCGTACGCGCAGCAGTTCGCCGGTGGTCAGGCCGCCCTCGGTGCCGCCGGAGCGGCCGGACGTACGCTTCACGCCCTCATCCGTGGCCACGATCTCGTCGTGCGCCTTGGAGCCGGGCACCCTCGCCAGGTCGAAGCCGTCCCCGACCTCGACGCCCTTGATCGCCTGGATGCCCATCAGGGCGGCGGCCAGCCGGGCGTCCAGCCTGCGGTCCCAGTGCACATGCGAGCCGAGGCCCACCGGCACGCCGTACGCCAGCACCTCGACGACGCCGCCGAGCGTGTCGCCGTCCTTGTGAGCCTGGTCGATCTCGGCGACCATCGCCTTGGAGGCGTCCGCGTCCAGGCAGCGCACCGGGTCGGCGTCCAGCTTCTCGACGTCGGCGGGGGTCGGGTACACGCCGTAGGGGGCCTTGGCCGCGGCGAGCTCGACGACGTGCGAGACGATCTCGATCCCGGCCGTCTCCTTGAGGTACGAACGCGCCACCACGCCGAGCGCGACGCGCGCGGCCGTCTCACGGGCGCTCGCCCGCTCCAGGACGGGCCGGGCCTCGTCGAAGCCGTACTTCTGCATGCCCGCCAGGTCCGCGTGGCCGGGGCGCGGCCGGGTCAGCGGCGCGTTGCGCGCCAGCTCGGCCAGCTCGGCCGGGTCCACCGGGTCGGCCGCCATGACCCGTTCCCACTTGGGCCACTCGGTGTTGCCCACCATGACCGCCACCGGCGACCCCATGGACAGTCCGTGCCGGACCCCGCCGATGAAGGTGACCTCGTCCCGCTCGAACTTCATCCGCGCACCGCGGCCGTAGCCCAGACGCCGCCTGGCCAGCGCGTCCGCCACCATGTCCGTGGTGATCGGCACGCCGGCGGGCAGTCCCTCCAGCGTCGCCACGAGTGCGGGCCCGTGGGACTCCCCCGCGGTCAGCCAACGCAACCTGCTCAACGGTGCTCCTCATGCTCGCGCCTGCCACTGCGACGGCAGGGCCGGGTGCGCGGCCCTGGCCCGCCTGCCTAGATCCTCCCACGCCCGGCGGCCGATCCCGGCAGAGGTCCAGCAAGCGGGACGCACCGCCCCGGTCCGGCCGGTCCCGTCGGCCTTCCGGCCCGCTCGGGATGTGCCACGGTCAGCGGGACGCGAGCGCTCGTTCCCCCGCCTTGCGCATGGCCTCCAGCGGCGCGGGGCGGTGTCCTGTCATCTGCTCGACCTGGAGTACGGCCTGGTGGACGAGCAGGTCGAGGCCGCTGACCACCGCGCCGCCGAACATCGACCAGCGCGCGGCGAGCTCGGTGGGCCACGGGTCGTAGAGCACGTCGAACAGGGTTCCCGGACGCTCCGGCACGGCGGTGGCGAGGCCGTCCGTCGTCCCCGCGGGCGTGGTCGCGACGACGAGCGGCGCGCTGAGCGCCTTGGCCGCGTCGGACCAGTCCGCGGTGCGCACCTCCACGTCCAGCCGCTCGCCCCACTGCCGCATCTCGGCGGCGCGCGCCTCGCTGCGTACGTAGGCGACGATCTCGCCCGCGCAGATCCGCGACAGCGCGGCCAGCGCCGACGACGCGGTGGCGCCCGCGCCCAGGATCGCGGCGGACTCGACCTGCTCGACGCCCCGTTCGCGCAGGGCGGCGACCATGCCGGGGATGTCGGTGTTGTCGCCGACACGCCGGCCGTCGGCGGTGCGGACGACCGTGTTCACGGCCTCGACCGACGCGGCCGTCTCGCTGATCTCGTCGAGCAGCGGGATCACCGCGCGCTTGAGCGGCATGGTCAGCGAGAGCCCCGCCCACTCGGGCCCGAGGCCGCCGACGAAGCCGGGCAGCGCCGCCTCGTCCACCTCGAAGCTGTCGTACGACCAGTCCCGCAGGCCCAGTTCCGCGTACGCGGCGCGGTGCAGGACCGGGGACAGCGAGTGGGCGATGGGCGAGCCGAGTACGGCGGCCCGCCGCGCGGTCGTCGGCTCAGTCACCCTTGCTCCTTTGGCTGTTGCGCTGGTTCACGAGCTTCTCGTGCTCGGCGAGCGTCTTGGTGAACTGGGTGGACTTGTCGTCGAGGGAGATGAAGAACATCCACCCGCCGCTGTCCGGACTGACCGCCGCCTTCAGCGCGTCCGCACCCGGATTGCCGATCGGTCCCGGCGGCAGACCCCGGTGGTAGTACGTGTTGTACGGGTCGCTGTCGTTGCGGATCTCCGCGATCGGGATGTCGGTCTCGCTCGCGTTCTTCAGGTAGTTGTACGCGGAGTCGAACTCGAGTTTCTGGTTGGTGACCGTGTTGGTCGGCTTGAGCCGGTTGTAGACGACCGCGGCCATCTTGGTGAAGTCGTCATGGCTCCTGCCCTCGGCCTGGGCGAGGCTGGCGACCGTGACGACCTGGAGCGGGTCCTTCAGCTTCAGTTCCTTCACCTTGGCCGCGAGGCCGTACTTGTCGTACTCGGCGCTGGCCCTGGCGACCATCTGCTTCAGGACGTCCTCGGTCTTCATGCCCTTGGCGACCGGGTAGCTGGAGGGGTAGAGGAAACCTTCGAGCGGGTCCTTCACCTCGCTCGCGGGCTTCGCGGCCCAGTCGGGAAGGCCGAGCCTCATCCAGTTCTCCTCGGCGTACTTCGCCGTGGTGCCCTTTGGCTGCTCCAGCCGCTTGTCGATCTGCTCGTAGACCCAGACGTTGCGGCGGCCCTCCTGGATGATGAGGTTGGCGCGGCTCTTGGGGTCGAGCATGAGTTCTACCGCGCTCTTGCCCGACATCTGCTTGTTGAGCGTGTAGACGCCCGCCTGGATGGACAGGCCCTTGGGGTTCTTGCCCTGTGCCGCGACGAACGCGTCGACGCTCTTGACGACGCCTTCCTTCTTGAGGAGGCTGCCGATCTGGTTGCCGCCCGCGCCCTTGGGGATGGTGACGGTGACCTGCTCGGCGCTTCCGTCGCCCGCGTAGTCCTCGGCCGGGCCGAACCGGTCCTCGTAGAACTGCATGCCGAAGTAGACGACACCGCCGAACCCGCCCAGCAGGACCGCGGCCACCACCAGGCAGGCCAGGCCGCTGCGGCGTTTTCTGCCCTTGCCCCGGCGGTCGCCGCGGCCGCGCCGCGCGTCCTGCGGGGCGTCATCGGCGGCGCCGGGGTCGTCGGTGTCGTCGTATCCGCCGTATCCCTCGGATCCGTCGTCGTACGTATCGTCGTTCGCGTCGTCGCCCCGGTCGTCCCGGTCGCCCGCGAAGAACGCGTGCTCGCCCTGATCGGGCCCCGGATCCCACTCGGAGTGCCGCGGGGGCGCCTCGCGGCGCTGGTCCGGGGGCCGGGGGGGCGGGTAGGCGTCCTGGGTGCCGTAGTAGTCGGGCTGCTGCTGGCCACCGTAGCCGGGCTGCTGGTCCGCGTACGGGTCGGGGTTCGTCCCGTACTCCGGACCCTGGCCGGTGTCCCAGGCTCCGGGATAGTCGTACCCCGGATATCCGCCCTGGTCCTGCTGGCCGCCGTACGCCTGTGCGCCGTCGTGGTAGCCCGGACCGCCGTCGTACGCGGGCTGCCCGCCGTACGGGTACGGGGCCTGCTGGCCGCCGTACTCCTGGTAACCGCCGTATCCCTGCTGGCCGTCGTACGGGGCCTGCTGAGGCTGCTGCGACTGCTGCTGCGGGTAGTGCTGCGGCTGGCCGCCGTACGGACCGTGACTGGCGGCGGTCTCCTGTCCTGCCCATCCCTGGTCCCCGTGCAACGGGTCCTCGGGATGCCACGGTTCAAAGCCGTGGCCTTGGCCATACTCAGTCATCGGTCCCCTACGAGCCGCGAGGCGGCGGCCGCCTGGCACGGGTGCCGGGCGTCCCCTCCGCCTCTTCTGCTGTGCGGCAGTCGTTCGAACACCACCGCATCGCGCGGAACGTTACCGTATCGCGATCAGATGACCACTTCGACGCCCTCGCCGGGAGGATTACCTGACACCCGTTCGGACTCCAGTGCGTTCTGCAGGATGATCACCGCGGCGGCCTGGTCGATGACCGAACGGCCCTTCTTGGACTTCACGCCCGAGGCGCGCAGCCCCTGACTCGCCGTCACCGTGGTCATCCGCTCGTCCACCAGGCGTACGGGGACGGGGGCGACGCCACGGGCCAGCTCCTGGGCGAAGGCCCGGACCTTGGCCGCGGCCGGGCCCTCGCCGCCGCTGAGCGAGCGGGGCAGGCCGACCACGATCTCCAGGGGTTCGTACTCGTCGGCGATCTGCTTCAGCCGCCGGTGGGCGGCCGGGACGTCACGTCCCGGCACGGTCTCCACCGGTGTGGCGAGGACCCCGTCGGGGTCGCACGAGGCGACCCCGATCCGGGCGTCCCCGACGTCGATCGCCAGCCGGCGTCCGCGGCGCACCGCGTCAGGCCGTCTCGGCGACGAGGCGCTCGACGGCGGCCACGGCGTCGTCGATGGCGTCGGGGTTCTGGCCGCCGCCCTGGGCGACGTCCGGCTTGCCGCCGCCGCCGCCGCCGAGCGTCTTGGCGGCCGTGCGCACCAGGTCACCGGCCTTGAGGCCGCGCTCGCGTGCGGCTTCGTTGGTGGCGATGACGGTGAGCGGGCGGCCGTTCGCCGTGGTGAACAGGGCCACCACGGCCGGGCGGTCGCCCGGAATGCGGCCGCGCACGTCGAGGACCAGCTTGCGCAGGTCGTCGGCGCCGGTGCCGTCCGGAACCTGGCCGGTGGCCAGGGCGACGCCGTGCACGTCCTTGGCGCCGGAGGCGAGACCGGCGGCGGCCTGCAGGACCTTCTCCGCGCGGAACTTCTCGATCTCCTTCTCGGCGTCCTTGAGCTTGGCGAGCATCCCGGAGACCTTCTCGGGCAGCTCCTCCGGGCGGCCCTTGACCAGCTCCTGGAGCTGGGCGACGACCGTGTGCTCCTTGGCCAGGAAGTGGTACGCGTCCACGCCGACCAGGGCCTCGATACGGCGCACGCCGGAGCCGATGGACGACTCGCCGAGCAGCTTCACCAGGCCCAGCTGGGCGGTGTTGTGGACGTGGGTGCCGCCGCACAGCTCCTTGGAGAAGTCGCCGATGGTGACGACGCGGACCCGCTCGCCGTACTTCTCGCCGAACTCGGCGATGGCGCCCTGCTTCTTGGCCTCGTCGATCGACATGACCTCGGCCTGGACGTCGAGTTCCCGCGCCAGCACCTCGTTGATCTTCTGCTCGACGTCGGTCATGACCGTGCCGGGCACCGCGTTGGGCGAGCCGAAGTCGAAGCGGAAGCGGCCGGGCTGGTTCTCCGAACCGGCCTGGGCGGCGGTCGGGCCCAGCGCGTCGCGCAGCGCCTGGTGGGTGAGGTGGGTCGCGCTGTGGGCGCGGGCGATGGCGCGGCGGCGTACCTGGTCGATGGCGGCGTGGCCGTGCGCGCCGACGGTGACCTCGCCGACCTGGACGACGCCCTTGTGGACGTACACGCCGGGGACCGGCTTCTGGCAGTCGCGGACCTCGACGACGGCGCCGGAGTCCAGCCTGATCCGGCCGGTGTCGCCGATCTGGCCGCCGCCTTCGGCGTAGAACGGGGTGCGGTCGAGGACGATCTCGACCTCGTCGCCCTCGGTGGCGGCCGGGGACGGGGCTCCGTTCACGAGGATGCCGACGACCGTGGACTCGCCCTCGGTGCTGGCGTAGCCGATGAAGTCGGTGGCACCGGCGCTGTCGGCGATCTCGCGGTAGCCGGACATGTCGGCGTGGCCGGTCTTCTTGGCCTGGGCGTCGGCCTTGGCGCGGTCCCGCTGCTCCTTCATCAGGCGGCGGAAGCCGTCCTCGTCCACCGTGAGGCCCTGTTCGGCGGCCATTTCGAGGGTGAGGTCGATCGGGAAGCCCCAGGTGTCGTGGAGCAGGAACGCCTTGTCGCCGCCGAGTACGGTGCCGCCGGCGGCCT
This sequence comes from Streptomyces sp. O3, assembly GCF_054788135.1. Classification (NCBI taxonomy): domain Bacteria; kingdom Bacillati; phylum Actinomycetota; class Actinomycetes; order Kitasatosporales; family Streptomycetaceae; genus Streptomyces; species Streptomyces sp. O3. The sequence goes on along the minus strand of NZ_JBTVYK010000001.1, from coordinate 147,917 downwards.
TGGTCTCGGTGACGGCGGTGTCCAGGATGTTGGTGCCGCCCTTGAGCGCCTTGAGGAAGGCGGCCTCTTCGGCGAGGGCGACGGCCTCGATGCGGCCGCGCTCGGTGATCAGCTCGGGGTACTGCTGGCCCATCTTGTCGATCACGACGTCGATGAGGTCCTTGACGACCGGGCCGGTGGCGCCGAGCAGGCGCATGTTGCGGACAGCGCGGCGCATGATGCGGCGCAGCACATAGCCGCGGCCCTCGTTGCCGGGGGTGACGCCGTCGCCGATGAGCATCACAGAGGTGCGCATGTGGTCGGCGACCACGCGCATCGAGACGTCGGTGCCCTGGGCCGCGCCGTAGCGGACGCCGGTCAGCTCGGTGGCCTTGTCCATGATGACCTGGAGGGTGTCGGTCTCGTACATGTTCTGTACGTCCTGCAGGATCATGGCGAGGCGTTCGAGGCCGAGGCCGGTGTCGATGTTCTTCGACGGCAGGTCGCCGAGGATCTCGAAGTCCTCCTTGCCGGTGCCCTGGCCGCGCTCGTACTGCATGAAGACCAGGTTCCAGATCTCCACGTACCGCTCGTCGTTGACGGCGGGGCCGCCCTCGGGGCCGAACTCGGGGCCGCGGTCGTAGTTGATCTCGGAGCAGGGGCCGCAGGGGCCCGGCACGCCCATGGACCAGAAGTTGTCCTTCTTGCCCAGGCGCTGGATGCGCTCGGCCGGCACGCCGATCTTCTCGCGCCAGATCCGCTCGGCCTCGTCGTCGTCCAGGTAGACGGTGATCCACAGGCGCTCGGGGTCGAGGCCGTAGCCGCCCTTGTCCTGGGGCGAGGTGAGCAGCTCCCAGGCGTAGGCGATGGCGCCTTCCTTGAAGTAGTCGCCGAAGGAGAAGTTGCCGCACATCTGGAAGAAGGTGCCGTGCCGGGTGGTCTTGCCGACCTCTTCGATGTCCGGGGTGCGGACGCACTTCTGGACGCTGGTGGCGCGTGGGGCGGGCGGCTTGGTCTCGCCGAGGAAGTACGGCTTGAAGGGCACCATGCCCGCGTTGACCAGGAGCAGAGTCGGGTCGTCCGCGATGAGCGACGCCGAGGGGACGACGGTGTGCCCGCGCTCCTCGAAGAAGCTCAGCCAGCGGCGGCGGATTTCAGCCGACTCCATCAGTGGTCCTCATTCCGGTTGTACGGGTACGTCGTGTGGTGGGTCGTGTGGTGGTCGGTGCGTCGCTCGGCGGTGCCGCCGAGCACGTTCTTGAGGGGCTTGTCCAGGGCGGCGAAGCGGCGCTGCGGCGGGAGTTCGACGGCGTCCGGGCTGTTGTTCAGGCCCAGGGCCTCGTGGAGTTCCTCCTCGCGCTGGCCCATGCCGTCGCGGACGTCGAGCGCGAAGTCCTTGAGCCGGTGGCCCGCGTCGATCGCCTTGTTCGCGGCCTGGGCGGCGAGGCTTTCGGGGGTCAGCTCCTTGAGCTTGCGGTTGACCTTGGTGGTGGCCCACACACCGGCGGCAGCGCCCGCGGTGAACCAGAACGTACGGCGGAACATCGCAGCTCAGCCCTTCTTCCGCTTCCCCCGCCGCGCGGAGGGCACGGTCCGGCCCACGATCACCGTACGCCTGGACGGCTTCGCGGGCACCTGGTCGGTGTCGCGGCTGATGGCGCGGCGTACGCCGTAGCCGAAGGCCGCCACCTTGACCAGCGGTCCGCCGAAGGTGGACGCGACGGTCGTGGACAGCGCCGAGGCGTTGGAGGTGACCTCCTGGACGTCCGTCGCGATGGCGTCCACCCGGTCGAGCTGGGTCTGTGCCGAGCGGACGGTCGCGGACGCGTCGGCGAGCAGCGGGACGGCCTGTTCGGTCACGTCCGCCACCAGCTTGGTGGCCGCCTTGAGCGTCTGGGCCAGCCTCACCAGTGCCACGGCGAGGAACGAGACCAGGATCGCCCAGAAGACGGCTACGAGAATCCCGGCCACCTCTCCACCGGTCACACCGCACCGCTCTCTGCTTGTTCGGGGCTTCTGACAATTGCGTCCCCCGACCCTATCGCGCCGGGCCTGGGGCTCCGTACCGCATTATGGCTCCGGGCGTCGCGGCCGCCCGGTGCGACTGTACGGAATGCTTACGGCTGAGTACGCTCCGTTCGTCATGCGACGATCTCCGCGCCCGGACACCGCTCCCCCGCCCGGCAACCTCCCCGAAGAGCTCGACTCGTTCGTGGGCCGCGACGCCGAACTCTTAGAACTGGACGGCCTGCTGGCCGGATCCCGGCTGGTCACGGTGGTGGGCGTGGGCGGCGTCGGCAAGACCCGGCTGGCACTGCGGGCGGCGGCGGCCGGGCGGGCGCGGTATCCGGACGGGGTCTGGCTGGCCGATCTCTCGGCGGTGCGGGACCCGGAGTTCGTCGCGTACGCGCTCGTGGCGGCCCTGGGGTTCACGGATCACACCGGGCGTCCGCCGCGCGAGGTGCTCGGGGAGCGTCTCGGGGCGCGGCGGGTGCTGCTCGTCCTGGACGGGTTCGAGCATCTGGTGGACGTCTGCGCGCCGCTGGTGCGTGAGCTGCTGCGGCACTGTCCGGGGCTGCGGGTGCTCGCGGCGGGGCGACGGCCGCTGTGCGTCGAGGGCGAGCGGGTCCGTCCGCTCGCGCCGCTCGCGGCGGCCGAGGCCGCCGCGCTGTTCGAGGAGCGTGCCGCGGCGGGTCTGTCCGGCTATCGGCACGGCGGCGATCCCCCGGCGGAGGTGCTGGAGGTGTGCCGGCGGCTCGACGGGATCCCGCTGGCCGTCGAGCTGGCGGCGGGGCGGCTCGCCGCGCTGTCGCCGAGGCAGCTGCTGGCCCGTCTCGACGACCGTTTCCGGCTGCTCTCGGGCGGCGGGCGCGGCGCGCTGCCCCGGCATCGGACGCTGCGTACCGCCATCGGCTGGAGCCATGAGCTGTGCACACCCGACGAGCGGCTGCTGTGGGCGCGGCTCTCGGTGTTCCGCGGGTCGTTCGACCTGGAGGCGGCGGAGTACCTCTGCGGCGGGGACGGGCTGGACGCCGACGCGGTCCTCGACGTGCTCGGCGAACTGATCGCGCAGTCGCTGGTGATCCGCGAGGAGACGCCGTGCGGGGTGCGGTTCCGGATGCTCGACACGGTCCGGGCGTACGGCGGCGAGTGGCTGGCGGCGATGGGGGACGCCGCGCGGCTGCGGCGGCGGCACCGGGACTGGTACCTGGGCCTGGCCACCTGGTGCGAGCTGGAGTGGTTCTCGCCGCGGCAGGCCGAGGTCGCCGCGCGGATGGACGCGGAGCTGCCCCAGATGCGGGAGGCGCTGGAGTACTGCCTCACCGAGCCGGCCGAGACACGTCTCGGCCAGTACCTGGCGGGCACGCTGTGGTTCTACTGGGCCGGCTGCGGCCGCCTCTCGGAGGGGCGGCACTGGCTGGACCGGTGCCTGGAGCTGGACGGCGAGACCGGCCGGGCGCGGTTGAAGGCGCTGTGGGTGCTCGGCTATGTGGCGACGTTGCAGGGCGACACGGTGGGCGCGCTCGCGGCGCTGCACGAGTGCCGGGACGCGGCCGAGCGGTCGGGTTACCCGTTGGCGGTCGCGTACGCCGTGCATCGCATGGGGTGTCTGGCGCTGGTCTCGGACGACATGGAGCGGGCCGAGGAGCTGCTGCGGGCGGCCCTGGAGCGGTACCGGGAGCTGGGCGAGCTCAACAGCAACGTGCTGATGGGGCAGGTGGAGCTGGCGATGTCCCTGGTCTTCCAGGGCGAGCTGGCGGCGGCGCTCGCGCTGTGCGACGAGGTGCGGCGGATCTGCGAGGAGCACGGCGAGCGCTGGACCCGCGCCTATGCCCTGTATGTGCTGGCGTACGCGGCGTGGACGCGCGGTGAGCACGCCGAGGCTCGGGAGCTGCTGCGCGAGTGTGTCGTGGTCAACCACTTGTTCCACGATCTGGTGGGTCTGGTGCTGGCGATCGAGCTGCTGGCGCTGGTGGCGGCGACCGGGGGCGACCCGGCCGAGGCCGCGGTCCTCCAGGGGGCGGCGGAGCCGGTGTGGGAGTCGGTGGGGCTGCCGCTGTTCGGCTCCGGCTACTTCGGCTCGCCGCGTGCGCTGTGCCAGCAGCAGGCGGGGGAAGCGCTCGGCCGGCGGCGGTACGAGCGGTGCGTACGGGAGGGCCGTGGGCTGTCTCTTGAGGACGCCGTACGGCGGGCGCTGAACGCGGCCGGTCCCCGGCTGTCCGGGCTGCCGCAGGCGCGGGGCTCCGGGCGGGAGGGCGCGCCGCAGACGCCGAAGCCCGCCGGCTCCCCCACCGGGAACGGCGGGGAGACGGCGGGCTGAACCTCTCGGCGACCGGTGCTCCCAGAGGGCGGCCCCTGGGAGCTTCGGTCAGTACCGCGCCCTGATCAGCGGGCGTAGTACTCGACGACCAGCTGCTCGTCGCAGATGACCGGGATCTCCTTGCGGTTCGGGTCGCGGTCCAGGCGGAAGGCCAGGGCCTTCAGGTTGACCTGGAGGTAACGCGGGGTCTCGCCGTCGGTGTCGTAGCCACCCTCACGCGCGACCTGGAAGGGGTGCTTCTCGCGGCTGCGCTCGCGGACGGTGATGACGTCGTCGGGGCGGACGCGGAAGGACGGCTTGTCGACCTTCTTGCCGTTGACCTCGATGTGGCCGTGCACGACCATCTGGCGGGCCTGGTAGATGGTGCGGGCGATGCCCGAACGCAGCACCAGGGCGTCGAGGCGGCGCTCCAGCTCGACGATCAGGGCCTCACCGGTCTTGCCCTGGACCTTGCTGGCGCGCTCGTAGGCGCGGACCAGCTGCTTCTCGGAGATGTCGTACTGAGCGCGCAGGCGCTGCTTCTCCAGCAGACGGACCTTGTAGTCCGAGTTCTGCTTGCGACCACGGCCGTGCTCGCCCGGCGGGTAGGGGCGGGCCTCGAAGTACTTGACGGCCTTCGGCGTCAGCGCGATACCGAGCGCACGGGACTTCTTGACCTTGGGACGCGACTGGTTAGGCACGTTCTCCAGACCTCCGTTATGGGTTAGGTTAGGCTCACCTTAGTTAAGGAGATCGCATGTCTCGCCGTGGGAACACCACACACGTCACGGACAGCACGGAGAACATCGACGCTCAGAAGGCCGATATGACGGAGGTCCGATCAGATCGTGGTCAGCCGCGTCCCAGTCGGCTTGAATCCGTACGGATGCCGTCAGCAGCCGTACGCACACGAACTCTCGTACAGAGTACATGCTCCGCGGTGCTGCTCGTTCCCGGCCTGGACGGCGCACGGCCCGACCAGCTGATTCCGCTCGCGCGCAGGGTGGGCGCGGACGGCGAGCTGCTCCTGGTGTTCCCCGCCGACGCGCCGCCGGTGCGCGCCGCCACGCACGCCCAGGACGACGAGCTGCCGGCCGTGCTGGAGCTCACCGATGTGGCGCCGGTCTCGGTGCCCCACCGTATCCGCGGCCGCGCCTGGGTCTCCGGCTGGCTCACACACGCTCCCGGCCTGGCCGAGCGCGGCCTGATGACGCTGCGCCTCGAGGTCGGCGAGATCTCGGTCGACGACCTGTGGGGCGCGTGCCGGGTCGACCCGGCCGCGTTCGCGGAGGCTTCTCCTGACCCGCTGGTCGAGTACGAGGTGGAGCTGCTCCAGCATCTGCACGCGGCGCACAGCGAGCGGGTCCAGGAGCTCTGGTCGCTGGTGGGCGAGCGGGCGGGCGCCGAGGACGCGGCCGAGGCGCTCGGAGCCGCGGTGCCGCTGGCGCTGGACCGCTTCGGGCTGCGGGTCCGCTTCACCGGCGCCCGGTGCTTCGACGCCCGCTTCGACTTCCCCGAGCCGGTGGACGATGTCACGGGGCTGCGCCGGGCCATGCACACCCTGTTCGAGGCCGCCGCGCGCTGAGCTACCGCTGGCCTTCGGGCTTGCCCTGGAGGCGGTCGCGGACCCGGTCGGCGACGTCGGCGTACCGGGCCTCCGCGCCGTAGCGGGTGGGCTGGTAGTAGCGCTTGCCGTGCACCGCGTCCGGCGCGTACTGCTGGGCCGCGATGCCACCCGGCACGTCGTGCGGGTACACATAGCCCTGCGCGTGGCCCAGCTTGGCCGCGCCCCGGTAGTGCCCGTCCCGCAGATGCGGCGGTACGGAGCCCGCGTGCCCCGCGCGTACGTCCGCGAGCGCGGCGCCTATCGCCGTGGTCGCGGAGTTGGACTTGGGGGCCAGGGCCAGCGCGATGGTGGCGTGGCTCAGGGTGAGCGCGGCCTCGGGGAAGCCGATCAGCGCGACGGCCTGGGCGGCGGCGACCGCGGTGGGCAGCGCCGTCGGGTCGGCGAGGCCGATGTCCTCGCTGGCCGAGATCATCAGTCGGCGCGCGATGAACCGGGGGTCCTCGCCCGCGTCGATCATCCGGGCCAGATAGTGCAGCGCCGCGTCCACGTCGGAGCCGCGGATCGACTTGATCAGGGCGCTCGCGACGTCGTAGTGCTGGTCGCCGTCCCGGTCGTAGCGCACCGCCGCGCGGTCGACGGACTCCTCCAGGGTCTCCAGGGTGATCTCCCGCTCCCCCTTGGCGAGGGCGGAGCCCGCTCCTGCCTCCAGTGCCGTGAGGGCGCGCCGGGCGTCGCCGCCCGCGATCCGCAGCAGATGCGCCTCGGCGTCGTCGGGCAGGGTGACCGCGCCGCCGAGGCCGCGCTCCTCGGTGAGGGCGCGCCGCAGCAGGCCGCTCAGGTCCTCGTCCGTGAGGGGTTCGAGGGTGAGCAGCAGGGAGCGCGAGAGCAGCGGCGAGATGACCGAGAAGTACGGGTTCTCGGTGGTCGCGGCGATCAGGGTCACCCAGCGGTTCTCGACCGCGGGCAGCAGGGAGTCCTGCTGGGCCTTGCTGAAGCGGTGGATCTCGTCCAGGAAGAGGACCGTCTCCTTGCCGTATCCCCCGGTGGCGCGGCGGGCGCCGTCGATGACGGCCCGTACCTCCTTGACGCCCGCGGTGATGGCGGAGAGCTCGACGAAGCGCTTGTTCGTGGCCTTGCTGACGACGTAGGCGAGGGTCGTCTTGCCGATGCCCGGCGGGCCCCACAGCAGCACCGACGAGGGCCCGGCGGGCCCCGAGCCGCCCTCGCCGACCAGCCTGCGCAGCGGCGATCCGGGCTTCAGCAGATGCTGCTGGCCCACGACCTCGTCCAGGGTGCGCGGGCGCATGCGGACGGCCAGCGGGCTGCTCGCCGGGTCGCTCTCCTGGCGTTCCTCGGCTGCGGCGGTAAACAGGTCGGGCTCCACAGCGTGAAGCCTATGCCACGCCACTGACAGCGCCGCGAGGCCGCCGTCGGCGTCAGCTGGTCCAGAAGTCCCACCAGCGGGTCAGGATCAGCATGCCGATGACGCCGGTGTGCAGGACCGGGAGCACCCAGGTGAACTCGTCGAGGAAGCTCCGCAGCCAGGCCGGCGCGGGGAGCAGGCCATGGCGGACGTTGTGCGAGGTCACGTACCAGAACATGAAGATCGTGGCGACCCAGGCCAGGCAGCACCACAGGCACAGCGCGTTGATGTTGTACAGCGACTGGTACATCAGCCAGGTGCAGAACCCGACGCCGAAGAGCATTCCGGCGTTGAGGGTGAGCCAGTACCAGCGCGGGAAGCGGGCCCGGCCGAGCAGGCTCATCCCGACGCAGATCACGATGCCGTAGGAGACCAGGCCCAGCATCGGGTTGGGGAAGCCGAAGGCGGAGGCCTGGTCGCTCTCCATGATGTTGCCGCAGGACACCACGGGGTTGAGGCTGCAGCCCGGAACGAAGTCGGGGTCCTCGAGCAGCTTGAACTTGTCGAGGGTGATCACCCAGGCGGCCAGCAGTCCGGCCGCGCCCGTGATCACCAGCAGCAGCGCCAGCGCCCGGCCGCCGCCGACCAGCCGGCCGTCCCGCGGTCCGTCCCGCCGCTCGTCGGGGTCCACGTCCGCCGTTTTCGTCGTCATATCGCCGTTCCATCGGTCCGGTGCTTGCCAGGCACGGCCATTCTGCCGCACGCCTGGGGGTGTGCAGCAGGGGCCGGACGGCTCGTGACGTCCGGCCCCCGCACAGGTACAACGACTCAGGCGAGCTTCTGTCGCAGCTCCTGGACGACCGACTCGACCGCGACCGGCGACTGCTCGCCGGTCTCCATGTCCTTGAGCTGGACGACGCCTTCGGCGAGGTCGCGCTCCCCCGCCACGATCGCGTAGGCGGCACCACTGCGGTTCGCCGCCTTCATCGCCGCCTTGAGGCCCTTGCCGCCGTACGCGAAGTCGGCCGCGACCCCGGCCTTGCGGAGCTCGGTGACCACGCCGAACAGCACCCGGCGCGCCTCGTCCCCGAGCGGCACCGCGAAGACGCTGGTGGCCGCGGGCAGTTCGAGTCGGACGCCCTCGGCTTCGAGGGCCAGCACCGTACGGTCCACGCCGAGCGCCCAGCCGACGGACGGCAGCGCGGGGCCGCCGATCATCTCGGAGAGCCCGTCGTAGCGGCCGCCGCCGCCCACCGCGGACTGCGAGCCGAGGCCGTCGTGGACGAACTCGAAGGTGGTGCGCGTGTAGTAGTCGAGACCGCGGACCAGCCTGGGGTCGTCCTCGTAGGCCACGCCCGCCGCGGTGATCAGCTCGCGTACCTGCTCGTGGTAGGCCTTGCACCCGTCGCACAGGTAGTCGCGCAGGAGCGGGGCGCCGGCGAGCTGTTCCTGGACGTCGGGGCGCTTGTCGTCGAGTACCCGCAGCGGGTTGATGTCGATCCGGCGCCGGGTCTCCTCGTCCAGGTCCAGGGCGCGCAGGAAGTCCTGGAGCGCGGCGCGGTAGACGGGGCGGCACTCCTTGTCGCCCAGCGAGTTCAGCAGGATGCGGAAGTCGCGCAGGCCGAGCGAGCGGTACGCCTGGTCGGCGAGGATGATCAGCTCGGCGTCGAGCGCCGGGTCCTCGGCGCCGATCGCCTCGGCGCCGACCTGCGAGAAGTGGCGGTAGCGGCCCTTCTGGGGGCGCTCGTAGCGGTAGTACGAGCCGGAGTACCAGAGCTTGACGGGGAGGTTGCCCGCCTTGTGCAGGTTGGCCTCCAGGGCGGCGCGCAGCACGGACGCGGTGCCTTCGGGGCGCAGCGCGAGCCGGTCGCCGCCCTTGGTCTCGAAGGCGTACATCTCCTTGGTGACGATGTCGGTGGACTCGCCGACTCCGCGCGCGAAGAGCTCGACGTTCTCGAAGCCGGGCGTCTCGATGTACCCGTAGCCGGAGTTCCGCAGGGGCGCGGAGATCGCCTCGCGTACGGCGAGGTAGGCCGCCGAGTCCGGCGGGGTCAGGTCGTAGGTGCCCTTGGGGGCCTTGAAGGTGCTCACTGGAGTGTCTCTCGTCACATTCCTCGTCGAGGAGCGGAACCGGGGCTCGCGCCCTGGCCGGCCGCCACCTGCCGCAGATACGGGTTGGCGGCGCGCTCCTGGCCGATGGTCGTCTGGGGGCCGTGTCCGGACAGCACCACGGTCGAGTCGTCGAGCGGCAGGCACACGCGGGCCAGCGACTCGAGGATCTCGGCGTGCGAGCCGCCGGGCAGGTCGGTGCGTCCGATGGAGCCGGCGAACAGCAGATCGCCCGAGAAGAACACCGACGGGATGTCCTCGCCGCGGGGCGCCTCGGGCATCTGGAAGGTCACCGACCCCTTGGTATGGCCCGGCGCGTGCGCGACGGAGAAGTCCATCCCGGCCAGGCTCAGCTGGACGCCGTCGGCCAGTTCCCGGACGTCGTCGGGCTCCCCCACGGTCAGCTCGCCCATCAGGGGCATCCCGATCGACCGGCCGATCCCCTTCTCGGGGTCGCTCATCATGAAGCGGTCGTCGGGGTGGATCCAGGCCGGTACGTCGTGCGCTCCGCACACCGGGACCACCGAGGCCACATGGTCGATGTGGCCGTGGGTGAGGATCACCGCGGCGGGCTTGAGCCGATGCTTGCGCAGTGCTTCCTCGACGCCTTCGGCGGCCTGGTGGCCGGGGTCGATGATCACGCACTCCTCACCCGCGGCGGGGGCGACCAGATAACAATTGGTCCCCCAGGCCCCTGCGGGGAACCCGGCAATCAGCACGTTCGTCCTTACCTTCTGGTCCGGACGTTCGGTCCGGCGGGAGGTCACAGCGGTGTACGGCGGCAGCGGCAGCCTACCGGTGTGGCTACGCGCACAGCTAACCCGTATACGGTACGGGACAAGCTCAGGCGAACAGTTTCACCAAACGTGACGTAACGAGGAGTAGGCCCGGTGGGAAGCAGCGAACAGCGGCGGCGGCAGCTCGCACGGGAGAAGTACCTGCGTCAACAGCAGCGGCGGGAGACCGCGCGGCTCAGGGCGCGCCGGCGCAACACGGTGATCGCCTCCGCGCTCGCCCTGGTGCTCGCGGCGGGCGCGGCGGCGGCCGCGACGGACCTCTTCAAGGGCGACGACGGCGACGACAACACCAACGCGGCCGCCGACCCGAGCCAGTCGCCGTCGCCCGAGGCGTCCACGCCCAGCGCGTCCCCCGAGCCCGAGATGGCCATCGACGAGAAGGCCTCGTACACCATGGGGCTCAAGACCAACCTGGGTGACCTCTCGATCGCCATGGACGCGGCGAAGACCCCCAGCACGGTCAACTCCTTCAAGCACCTCGCGGACAAGAAGTACTTCGACGACACCAAGTGCCACCGGCTCACCACCCAGGGCATTTTCGTCCTGCAGTGCGGCGACCCGGAGGGCACCGGCGCGGGCGGCCCCGGCTACAACATCCCGGACGAGAACCTCGACTCGCTCGGCAAGGCGGGCGAGGACAACACCGTCACCTACCCGGCCGGTTCGGTCGCGATGGCCAACACCGGCCAGCCGAACAGCGGCGGCAGCCAGTTCTTCCTGGTCTACAAGGACACCAAGCTCCCGCCCCAGTACACGCCGTTCGGCACCCTGGACGACGAGGGCCTGAAGATCGTCAAGGAGGTCGCGAAGGAAGGCGTCGCGGACGGCGGCCAGTCCCCCTCCGACGGCGCGCCGAAAAAGGGCGTCACCATCGAAAAGGCGACCGTGAAGAAGGACTGATTCGCCCGCGCTGGATGCGGACAGCCGCCCTGCTCGTCGCCTATGTTGGCGTAGTGCAGGGTGCCGCGTCCCGGTGCCCTGAGGAAACTGTGGACGATGCTCCGGGGCCACGGCCCCGCGCGGGCATCATGGTGGAGGAGGCGCTGTGAGCAGCGACCCGTGGGGCCGCGTCGATGAGGCGGGGACCGTGTACGTGCGTACGGCCGACGGAGGGGAGCGAGTCGTCGGCTCGTGGCAGGCAGGCTCGCCCGACGAGGCCCTGGCCTACTTCAAGCGCAAGTACGACGGCCTGGTGGTCGAGATCGGCCTCCTCGAGCGCCGGGTGCGCACGACCGACCTGTCGACGAAGGACGCCATGACCGCGATCGACCATCTGCGCGAGCAGGTCGTCGACGCCCACGCGGTCGGCGATCTGGAGGCCCTGAGCCAGCGTCTCGACAAGCTCGTGGAGTCCGTCGAGGCCCGCCGCGAGGAGCGCAAGGCGCAGAAGGCGAAGCAGACGGACGAGGCCCGGCACGCCAAGGAGGCCCTGGTCGCCGAGGCCGAGGAGCTGGCGCGCAGCGAGCAGTGGCGGGCCGCGGGCGAGCGGCTGCGGGCCCTGGTCGACACCTGGAAGGGGCTGCCGCGTCTCGACCGCAAGTCGGACGACGAGCTGTGGCACCGCTTCTCGCACGCCAGGTCCGCCTTCTCCAAGCGCCGCAAGGCGCACTTCGCGGCGCTGGACGCCCAGCGCGAGGAGGCCCGTAAGACCAAGGAGCGGCTGGTCTCGGAGGCCGAGGCGCTGTCGAGCTCGACCGATTGGGGCCCGACCGCCGCGCGGTACCGCGAGCTGATGACGGAGTGGAAGGCCGCGGGCCGGGCCCAGCGTGAGCACGAGGACGACCTGTGGAACCGCTTCCGCGGCGCGCAGGACGTCTTCTTCACGGCGCGCGGCGCGGTGTTCGCCGAGCGGGACGCCGAGCAGGCGGAGAACCTGAAGCTCAAGGAGGAGCTGGCCGAGGAGGCCGAGCGGATCCTCCCGGTGACGGATCTGAAGGCGGCCCGCGCCGCGTTCCGTTCCGTCAACGAGCGCTGGGAGGCCATCGGCCACGTACCGCGTGACGCCCGGCCGAAGATCGAGGGCCGGATGCACGCCGTGGAGCGGGCCATCCAGGAGTCCGAAGAGGCCGAGTGGCGGCGTACGAACCCGGAGGCGCGGGCCCGCGCCGAGGGGCTCACGGGCCAGCTGCAGGCGGCCGTGGACAAGCTGCGGGGCCAGGTGGAAGCGGCTCGCGCGGCGGGCAACAACGCCAAGGCCGACAAGCTCCAGCGGGAGCTGGACGGTCGTCAGGCGCTGCTGGACCAGGCGGTGAAGGGCCTGCACGAGTTCGGCGGCTAGGGCGCGCCCTTTGCGCCTAAGCCGGCGCCGCTCTCGCGGAGGTGGTGCTCTCCGTGGGGGTTGCTCGATTGACGGCTGACGTGCCAAGCCAGACGGCGGCGGCCTCCGGTCCGTACCGGGGGCCGCCGCCGTCTGGTTTACGGTCTGCGGGTGGATGTCACGCGGTACACGTCGTAGACGCCCTCCACGCCGCGTACGGCCTTGAGGACATGGCCCAGGTGCTTGGGATCGCCCATCTCGAAGGTGAAGCGCGAGGTGGCCACCCGGTCGCGGGAGGTCTGGACGGCCGCCGACAGGATGTTGACGTGCTGGTCCGACAGGACGCGAGTGACGTCCGACAGCAGCCGCGAGCGGTCCAGGGCCTCGACCTGGATGGCGACCAGGAAGACCGAGGACTGGGTGGGCGCCCACTCGACCTCCAGCATCCGCTCGGGCTGCTGGGAGAGCGCGTCGACGTTCACGCAGTCCTTGCGATGGACGGATACGCCGCTGCCGCGGGTGACGAAGCCGATGATCGGGTCGCCCGGCACGGGGGTGCAGCAGCGGGCCAGCTTGACCCAGACGTCCTCTACGCCCTTGACCATCACACCGGGGTCGGCGCTGGTGCGGCGCTTGCGGGTACGGGCGGGCGGCGCGGTCTCGGCGAGGTCCTCGCCCGCCGCCTCCTCGCCGCCGAGCGCCTGGACGAGCTTCTGGACGACGTTCTGCGCGGCGACATGGCCTTCGCCGATCGCCGCGTACAGCGAGGAGATGTCCGGGTAGCGCATCTCATGCGCGAGGGTGACCAGGGAGTCCCCGGTGAGGATGCGCTGGATCGGCAGGTTCTGCTTGCGCATCGCGCGGGCGATGGCGTCCTTGCCCTGCTCGATGGCCTCGTCCCGGCGCTCCTTGGAGAACCAGCCGCGGATCTTGTTGCGGGCCCGCGGCGACTTGACGAAGCCCAGCCAGTCGCGGGACGGTCCCGCGCCGGACGCCTTGGAGGTGAAGACCTCCACCAGGTCGCCGTTGTCCAGGGTCGACTCCAGCGGTACCAGACGCCCGTTGACCCGCGCCCCGATGGTGCGGTGGCCGACCTCGGTGTGCACGGCATAGGCGAAGTCGACGGGCGTCGCGCCCGCCGGGAGCGCTATGACGTCGCCCTTGGGCGTGAAGACGAAGACCTCGTTGCGGGACAGGTCGAAGCGCAGGGACTCCAGGAACTCGGAGGGGTCCTCGGTCTCCTTCTGCCAGTCGAGGAGCTGCCGCAGCCACGCCATGTCGTTGACGGCGGCGGTGTCCTTGTCGGCCTTGCCGACCGCGCCCTTGGGTACGTCGGTGCGCACCTTGGAGGCGCCGGCGACCGCCTCCTGCTTGTACTTCCAGTGCGCGGCGATGCCGTACTCGGCCCTGCGGTGCATGTCGAAGGTGCGGATCTGCAGTTCGACGGGCTTGCCGTTGGGGCCGATCACCGTCGTGTGCAGCGACTGGTACATGTTGAACTTGGGCATCGCGATGTAGTCCTTGAACCGGCCGGGGACCGGGTTCCATCGCGCGTGCACCGTGCCGAGGGCCGCGTAGCAGTCGCGGACCGTGTCGACCAGGACCCGGATGCCGACCAGGTCGTAGATCTCGGCGAAGTCCCGGCCGCGGACGATCATCTTCTGGTAGACGCTGTAGTAGTGCTTGGGCCGTCCGGTGACGGTGGCCTTGATACGGGCGCCGCGCAGGTCGGACTGGACCTCGTCGGTCACTATGGCGAGGTACTCGTCGCGCTTGGGGGCGCGCTCGGCGACCAGGCGCACGATCTCGTCGTACATCTTGGGGTAGAGGATCGCGAAGGCGAGGTCCTCCAGCTCCCACTTGATGGTGTTCATGCCCAGCCGGTGCGCCAGCGGGGCGTAGATCTCCAGGGTCTCGCGGGCCTTCTGCTCCTGCTTGTTGCGCTTGAGGTAGCGCATGGTGCGCATGTTGTGCAGGCGGTCGGCGAGCTTGATGACCAGGACGCGCGGGTCCTTGGCCATGGCGACGACCATCTTGCGCACGGTCTCGGCCTGCGCGGCCTCGCCGAACTTGACCTTGTCCAGCTTGGTGACGCCGTCCACGAGCAGCGCCACCTGGTCGCCGAAGTCGCGGCGCAGGGTGTCCAGGCCGTACTCGGTGTCCTCGACGGTGTCGTGCAGCAGTCCCGCCATCAGGGTGGCCGGGTCCATGCCGAGCTCGGCGAGGATGGTGGTCACGGCGAGCGGGTGGGTGATGTACGGGTCGCCGCTCTTGCGCTTCTGGCCGCGGTGCCAGCGCTCGGCCACCTGGTAGGCGCGCTCGATCTGGCGGAGCGTGGCGGTCTCGATCTTGGGGTCGTTGCTGCGCACTATCCGCAGCAGGGGCTCCAGGACCGGGTTGTACGGGTTGGAGCGCTGCACGCCGAGCCGGGCCAGCCTGGCGCGCACCCGGTTGGACGAGCCCGAGCGCGCGGACGGACCGGCCGTCGACGGGCGCACGGCGGGCGTGACGGCGCTGCCCGCCGGCGGCGCGGCCGGGGGCGTGGGGCGTGGCTTCTCGGCCGCCTGGCCGCTTTGGGGAGGCGTGGCAGCCGGGGCCGTGCCCTGGTGCTCAGCGGTCTCGGGGGCCTCGGTCGGACCGGCCTGCCGGTCGGTCTTGGGCTGGGCGGCGAGTGGCTGATGGGCCTCGTCTGGCAAGAGCGCTCCTCATGCAGGTTCCGGCCCCCCGATCAGGTCCGGGTGTCCATGGTATCCAGCCAAGCGCTCCGGCTCGCGTCCGACCGGTTGGCCCTCCCCCGGTGGGGACCCGGCGGGAACGCGCGAGGCGGGCGCCCGGAGTGCTCCGGGCGCCCGCCTCGGCGTGCTGCGGCTGGGTCAGACGGTGATCAGGGCGTCCAGCGGGGCGCCCTGGAGAGCGGGCTCCAGACGGGGTCTGCCCCCGAGGAATCCCAGTTCCATCAGGACCGCGAGGCCGGCGACCTCGGCGCCGGCGCGGCGGATGAGCCGCAGCGACGCCTCGGCGGTGCCGCCGGTGGCCAGCACGTCGTCGATGACCATGACCCGGTCTCCGGGCGCCAGGTCCTCGGCGTGCACCTCGATCTCGGCGCTGCCGTACTCCAGCTCGTACGCCTGCGCGAGGGTCGCTCCGGGGAGCTTGCCCGCCTTGCGTACGGGGATGAAGCCGAGTCCCGCGCGGACCGCGACCGGCGCGGCGAGGATGAACCCCCGCGCCTCAAGACCGGCGACCTTCGTGGCGCCGTGCCGGACGCACAGCTCCGCGAGTGTGTCGGTGAGGGCCGTGAAGGCCGCCGGGTCGGCCAGCAGCGGGGTGATGTCCTTGAACATCACGCCCGGCTGCGGGTAGTCCGGTACGTCCCGGATGCGGCTGAGCAGCAGCTGGCTGACCTCGGTCATCGGCGCTTCCCCGAGGGGCGGCCGCGGCCTCGGCCGCGGGAGGCCGGCTGGGTGCGGGGCTGGCCCACGACGGGGCCCGCGCCCACGGCGGCGGTGTCGTCCGTCGCCTCGTCCCGGTCCTCGTCCGCCTGCTCGACGACCGCCTGGGCCCCGGCCTGCGGGGCGTCGGTCGGCTCGTCCTCGTCGGGCCCGCCCGCCTCGGCACGGCGGGCGCGCTTGTGCTCCACCCGCTTGTCGTGCGCCTTGACGGCCGGATCGTGGTGCTTCAGGTCGACGACCACCGGCGTGGCGATCATGATCGACGAGTACGTTCCGGCGGCCAGGCCGACGAACAGCGACAGCGCGATGTCCTTGAGCATGCCGCCGCCGAGCAGACCCGCGCCGATGAACAGCAGCGCGGCGACCGGCAGCAGGGCGACGATCGAGGTGTTGATCGAGCGCACCACCGTGCCGTTCAGGCCCTGGTTGGCGAGTTCCGCGTAGGTGTGCCGGGTGTCGTCGCCCAGCTTCGCGGTCTTCTCCCTGACCTTGTCGAACACCACGACCGTGTCGTAGAGCGAGTAGCCGAGGATCGTGAGCACACCGACCACCGTGCCCGGAGTGACCTCGAAGCCCACGAGCGCGTACACGCCGACGGTGATCACCAGGTCGTGCACGAGGGCGACCAGCGCGGCGAGCGCCATCCGCCACTCGAAGGCGATGGCCAGGTAGACGCTCACCAGGACGAGGAAGACCGCCATGCCGGTGAGGGCCTTGTCGGTCATCTGCTCGCCCCAGCTGGCACCGACCAGCTGGGCGTCGAGCTTCTCCGCGGGGATGCCCAGGTCCTTGGCGAGTGCCTCGCGGGTGTCGCCCTTGGTGTCGTCGTCCAGGCCGGTCACCGTGATGCGCAGCGAGCCGTTGCCCAGCTTTTGGACCTTGGCGTCCCGGCCGGAGACCGAGGAGGCGGTGTCGCGTGCCTCCTCCACCGAGAGCTTGGCGTCGGCCGGGGTGGTGAAGACGGCGCCGCCCTGGAACTCGACGCCCATCTCCAGGCCCTTGAAGCCGAGGCCGGAGAGTGAGATCGCCACCAGGACCAGCGAGATCAGGTACCAGATCTTACGGCGGCCGATGAAGTCGATACCGCCTTCACCGTGGTGCAGCCTGGCCCCGAGAGTGCCCATCTTTGACATCTCAGGCCTCCTTCGGTTCGGCGGAGGGGGCGGCGACACGGCGGCCGCGGCCCCTGATCGGCGGGGTGACGCCCAGGCGCTTCGGGTCCAGGCCGGACATCGGGTGTCCGTTGTAGAAGAACTTCCGCCTGGCCAGCAGAGTCGTCAGCGGCTTGGTGAGACCGAAGACGACCACGACGTCCAGCAGCGTCGTCAGACCGAGGACGAACGCGAAGCCCTGGACCGTGCCGACCGCGGCGAAGAACAGCACCACGGCCGCCAGGAACGAGACGACGTCGGAGACGAGAATGGTGCGCCGGGCGGCGGGCCAGGCGCGCTCGATGGCGGGCCGGATGGTCCGGCCGCCGCGTACCTCGTCCCTGATCCGCTCGAAGTAGACGATGAACGAGTCCGCCGTGATGCCGATGGCCACGATGGCGCCGCATACGGCGGGCAGGCTCAGCGCGAAGCCGATGGCGGGGCCCATCAGCGACATGAGCACATAGGTCAGCCCGCCCATGAGCGCGAGGCTGGCGATGGCGACGAAGGCGAGCGCCCGGTAGTAGAAGAGCAGGTAGGCCACGACGAGCA
This sequence comes from Streptomyces sp. O3, assembly GCF_054788135.1. Classification (NCBI taxonomy): domain Bacteria; kingdom Bacillati; phylum Actinomycetota; class Actinomycetes; order Kitasatosporales; family Streptomycetaceae; genus Streptomyces; species Streptomyces sp. O3. The sequence continues at coordinate 130,390 of NZ_JBTVYK010000001.1, read as the reverse complement.
CCAGGCCGATGACACCGGCGATCAGACCCGCCTTGAGCTGCTCCCCGCCGAGCGAGGGCGAGATCGTGAGGACGTTGGCCTCTTCAAAGCTGAGCGGGAGCGCGCCGTAGGACAGCATGTTCGCCAGGTCCTGGGCGGACTCCTGGTTGAAGCTGCCGGTGATCTCGGCGTTCTTGCTGAGCGTGGTGCGCACGCTGGGGGCGGAGACCACGTTGTTGTCCAGGACGATCGCGAACCGGTTCTGCGGGTCCTGCTGCTGCGAGAGCTTGGAGGTGATCGACGCGAACTTCTTGGAGCCCTTGCCCGTGAACTGCATGGTGACCTTCCAGATCCCCTGCTGGGAATCCAGTACGCCATTCGCTTCGTCCACGTCGGTGCCCTCGACCTCGGCGGGGCCGAGGATGTACTTCTCCCAGACGCCGCCGTTCTCGCCGCAGGCCACGATGGTGTCGGTCGGCTTGGTGCCCTGGGCCGCGTTGGCCCGCTGCTTGGGGTCGGTGCAGTCGAGTTCGGTGAACTTCTTCTGCAGCGCCGCCATGTCGGCGTCCGTGGAGGCGTCCGGCTCGGGGGACTCGGACGCCTTCGGCTCGTCGGACGCGCTGGCGGACGGCGAGGGGTCGTCGTCGGCCTTCAGCGCGTCGGTGACGGCCCGGCCCTGGGGCGTGGCGGTCGCGGTCGGCGAGGCCGACGCCGAGGGGTCGCTGGCCTCCTCTGTGGCGTCCTTCTCGTCGCCCTTGGCATCCTTGTCGTCGGCCTTGGGCGACTCGGACTCAGACGCCGACGGGTCGGTGATCGGTGCGCCCTGGAGCACCGAGAGCACCGGGCGGAAGTACAGCTGGGCGGTGGTGCCGACCTGCTCCCGCGCCTGCTCCTCGTTCGTCCCCTTGGGGATGTTGACGATGATGTTCCGGTCGCCCTGCGTCTTGACCTCGGCCTCGGAGACGCCGAGACCGTTCACACGGCGGTCGATGATCTCGGCCGCCGTGTTCATGTTGGTCTCGTTGATGGCGCTTCCCTTGCCGGGCTCGGCCTTCGCCTGGAGCGTGATGCTCGTGCCGCCCGCGAGGTCGATGCCCAGGCGGGGTGTGGTGTGCCCGGAGAGGAACATCCCCCCAGTGAGCGCGACCATGACGATCAGGATCAGGGCCAGAGCCCGCCCCGGCCTGGCCTGGTCGCTCTGCCTCCGGCCCTTCTTCGGTGCTGCCACCTTGTCGTTTCTCCCTGTCCAACCGCCCGGAGCCGATTACGCCCGCTGGCCCGGTGGGCGGCCATGAAATGGTGTCGAGACGCCGGGCGAAGCCCGCACGATCCGCGGGGCCGCGGCGCGTCCTCGCGCTCCGCGGTCCTCGGTCGTCCTACTTCGCGTCGGACTCGCCGTCGGTCTTCTTCGGCTCCGCGCCGTCCGCCGTGGCGTCGGCCGCCTCGGGGTCGGCGTCGGCGGCGTCCTTCTTGCCGAGGTCGACGCGCGCGTCGGCCGAATCCGCCGCGCCGGCGGCCTCGCCCTCGATCAGCGAGGAGGCGTCGTCCGGCACCACGGTGCCGTCGGCGTCCAGCTCGTCCGGAGCGCCGTGCACGATGCGGTTGTACTCGTCGTCATCGAGGACGGCGCCGACGGAGTTCTTGGCGTAGATGGCGTGCACGCCGGGGGCCACCTCAAGGAGGATCGTGTCGTCGTGGACCTCCTTGACGGTCGCGTACATGCCCCCGATCGTGCGGATGCCGGTGCCGGGCTGCATCTGGTCGCGCATCTGCGCCGCCTGTTGCTGCTTCTTCTTGGCGGAGCGCGTCATCAGGAACATGGCCCCGATGAGCACGATGAAGGGGAGAAGGGTCACGATATTCACGGGACGGCATTTCCTTCGCACGACCGCGCAGGTGAGCGGCCTGGTGGATGGGGGTGGGCACGCCGCCCGCAAGGGCGGCATCGGCGGAGTCTAAGCGAGTCCGCACCGATGGAACAACGCTCAGCATGGCACCGAGGTTCCGCGCCGGGCGAGCCCGCGCGCTGTCACGCCCCGAACAGGTCTTGTTGTCCCGCCCCGCCGCCGCCCTGGGCCGGTGGCGGGGTGAGGCCCAGGTGCGCCCATGCCGCGGGGGTGGCGACCCGGCCGCGCGGAGTGCGGGCGAGCAGTCCCTCGCGTACCAGGAAGGGCTCCGCCACCTCCTCCACGGTCTCGCGTTCCTCGCCCACGGCCACGGCCAGGGTCGACAGGCCGACCGGTCCCCCGCCGAACAGCTTGAGCAGGGCCTCCAGGACGGCCCGGTCCAGGCGGTCGAGCCCCCGGACGTCGACCTCGTACACCCGCAGGGCCGCCTCGGCGATCTCGCGGGTGAGGAACCCGTCGGCCTTGACCTGCGCGTAGTCGCGGACGCGGCGCAGCAGCCGGTTGGCGATACGGGGGGTGCCGCGCGAGCGTCCGGCGATCTCCGCCGCGCCGTCCGTGTCGATCGTCACGTCCAGGAGCTCCGCGGAGCGGTGGACGACGCGCTCCAGCTCGGCGGGCTCGTAGAACTCCATGTGCGCGGTGAAGCCGAAGCGGTCACGCAGCGGCGGCGGCAGCAGCCCGGCTCGGGTGGTCGCGCCGACCAGCGTGAACGGCGGCAGCTCCAGCGGGATGGCGGTGGCGCCCGGACCCTTGCCGACGACCACGTCGACCCGGAAGTCCTCCATCGCCATGTAGAGCATCTCCTCGGCGGGCCGGGACATCCGGTGGATCTCGTCGAGGAAGAGGACCTCGCCCTCCTGGAGCGAGGAGAGGATCGCGGCCAGGTCGCCCGCGTGCTGGATGGCCGGGCCGCTGGTGATCCGGATGGGGGCGTCCATCTCGGCGGCGATGATCATGGAGAGGGTGGTCTTGCCGAGGCCCGGTGCACCGGAGAGCAGGACGTGGTCCGCGGTGGCCCCGCGCTGTCGGGCGGCCTTGAGGACGAGGTCGAGCTGTTCGCGCACCCGTTCCTGGCCGACGAACTCGGCCAGGGACTTGGGGCGCAGGGCGGCCTCGACGGCCTGGTCGTCGCCGTCCGCCGCGGCCGCGACCAGTCGGCCGCCTTCGGTGTCTTCGGCCGGGGGTGCGGTGTCGTCCCAGTTCACGGGGGTGCCTCGCGAGTCGTCGGTGGTCGGTCGGGTGCGGCGGGCGGGCCAGGGGGCGGTCGGCGCGGGTTCTGGTCAGCGGGTCCGGGTCAGCGGGTCCGGGTCGGCGGGGTTGGGTCAGCGGGTCCGGTTGAGGGTTTGCAGCGCGGCCTTGAGGAGCTGGCCCACCTGCGGGGCGCCGTCCGCGGCCGCCGCCTGCGGGGCCACCGCGGCGACCGCCTCGTCGGCCTCGCGGGTCGCGTAGCCGAGGCCGATCAGCGCGGTGTGCAGCTGGTCGCGCCAGGAGGCATCGGCCTGCGGGGCGCGTGCGGCGGGCGTCTGGCCGAGCGGTTCGCCGATACGGTCCTTCAGTTCGAGCAGCAGCTTCTGGGCGCCCTTCTTGCCGATGCCGGGTACCGCGGTGAGCGCCTTCTCGTCACCGGTGGCCACGGCGCGGCGCAGGTCGTCCGGGGAGTGCACGGCGAGCATGGCCTGGGCGAGCCGGGGGCCGACGCCGCTCGCGGTCTGCAGCAGCTCGAAGGTCTGGCGCTCGTCGTCGTCCGCGAAGCCGTAGAGGGTGAGCGAGTCCTCCCGTACGACCAGGGAGGTGGCGAGCCTGGCCTGCTCGCCGACCCGCAGCCCGGACAGGGTGGCGGGCGCGCACTGCACGGCCATGCCGATGCCGCCCACCTCCACCACGGCGGAGTCGGGGGCGAGGGCCGCGACCGGGCCGCTGACGAACACGATCATCGCGTGACCTTCCGTACGACGGGAGTTGCGGGGGCGCGGGCGGGCGTGGGGGCGGTGCGGCGGGCCGCCGCGTGCGCCTGCCGCAGCCGGTTGACCGCGGGGGCGCGCCAGATGTGGCAGATGGCGATCGCCAGGGCGTCCGCCGCGTCGGCGGGCTTGGGCGGCGCGTCGAGCCGCAGCAGTCGGGTGACCATGGCGCCCACCTGGGCCTTGTCGGCTCGGCCGCTGCCGGTGACGGCGGCCTTGATCTCGCTGGGGGTGTGCAGGGCGACCGGCAGCCCGCGGCGGGTCGCGCAGAGCATCGCGACGGCGCTGGCCTGCGCGGTGCCCATCACCGTACGCACGTTGTGCTGGCTGAACACCCGCTCCACCGCGACGTATTCGGGGCGGTGTTCGTCCAGCCAGCGCTCGATGCCGCGCTCGATGGCCACCAGGCGTTCGCCGATCTCGGCGTCCGCCGGGGTGCGGACGACGCCGACGCCGCGCATCGTCAACGGGCGGCCCGCGACGCCCTCGACGACCCCGATCCCGCACCGGGTCAGTCCTGGGTCCACCCCCAGTACTCGCACAGCAACCCCCTGGCTTCGCGTCCGTCCTTCGCTCATCTGTTTGTGCAGGCTATCGGCTGGTACTGACAACCGCCGACAACAGCGGCGGGCCGGAAGGACGTGTCCTTCCGGCCCGCACGCTGGACTCGCCTCACAGGGCTCAGGCGTCGACCTTCGCCATGACCTCGTCCGAGACGTCGAAGTTGGCGAAGACGTTCTGCACGTCGTCGCTGTCCTCCAGGACGTCGATCAGCTTGAAGATCTTCTTCGCGCCCTCTTCGTCCAGCTCGACCTGCATGGTCGGAACGAAGTTGGCGTCGGCCGAGTCGTAGTCGATGCCCGCCTCCTGGAGCGCGGTGCGCACCGCGACCAGGTCGGTGGCCTCGCTGAGCACCTCGAAGGACTCGCCCAGGTCGTTGACTTCCTCGGCCCCGGCGTCCAGGACCGCGCCCAGCACGTCGTCCTCGGTCAGCTCGCCCTTGGGGACGATCACCACGCCCTTGCGGTTGAACAGGTACGAGACCGAGCCCGGATCGGCCATCGAGCCGCCGTTGCGGGTCATCGCGACGCGGACGTCGGACGCCGCACGGTTGCGGTTGTCGGTGAGGCACTCGATGAGCACCGCGACGCCGTTGGGGCCGTAGCCCTCGTACATGATCGTCTCGTAGTCGGCGCCACCGGCTTCGAGACCGGCGCCGCGCTTGACCGCGGAGTCGATGTTCTTGTTCGGCACCGACTGCTTCTTCGCCTTCTGGATGGCGTCGAAGAGCGTCGGGTTTCCGTCGATGTCGGCACCGCCCATCCGGGCCGCGACCTCGATGTTCTTAATCAGCTTCGCGAAGAGCTTGCCGCGTTTGGCGTCGATCACGGCCTTCTTGTGCTTCGTCGTAGCCCATTTAGAGTGGCCGGACATCTGCCTGTCTCCTTCGCGTAACCAATCTCTGTACCAGCGTGAGTGATCCTACCGGGCGTGCGCCGCCCGCTGGGCGCGCACCATGTCCACGAACAGGGTGTGCACCCGGTGGTCGCCGGTCAGCTCCGGATGGAACGACGTGGCCAGGACGCCGCCCTGGCGTACGGCGACGATGTGGCCGTCGTGCTCGGCGAGCACCTCGGCGGCGGCGCCCACCGACTCCACCCAGGGGGCGCGGATGAAGACGCCCTCGACCGGGCCGCCCTCGACGCCCTTGACGGAGACGGCCGCCTCGAAGGACTCGTTCTGCCGCCCGAAGGCGTTGCGGCGCACGATCATGTCGATGCCGCCGAAGGTCTCCTGGCCCGAGCGGGGGTCGAGGATCTTGTCGGCGAGCATGATCAGCCCGGCGCAGCTGCCGTAGACCGGCAGGCCCGCCCCGATCCGCTCACGCAGGGGCTCCGTCAGGCCGAACAGCGCGGCCAGCTTGGAGATGGTGGTGGACTCGCCGCCGGGTATGACGAGGCCGTCGACCTCGGCGAGTTCCTCGGGGCGCCGCACCGGCCTGGCCACGGCGTCCGCCGCGGCCAGGGCGACCAAGTGCTCCCGTACGTCGCCCTGGAGTGCCAGGACGCCGATCACAGGGGTGTCGCTCATCGCACGCGCGCCTTACCAGCCGCGCTTGGCGTAGCGCTCGGCCTCGGGCAGGGTGTCGCAGTTGATGCCGACCATGGCCTCGCCCAGGTTGCGGGAGGCGTCCGCGATGACCTTGGGGTCGTCGTAGAAGGTGGTGGCCTTCACGATGGCGGCGGCGCGCTTGGCCGGGTCGCCGGACTTGAAGATGCCGGAGCCGACGAAGACGCCCTCGGCGCCGAGCTGGCGCATCAGCGCGGCGTCGGCCGGGGTGGCCACGCCACCGGCGGAGAACAGCACGACCGGCAGCTTGCCGAGCTCGGCGACCTCCTTGACCAGCTCGTACGGGGCGCGCAGCTCCTTGGCGGCGGCGTACAGCTCGTTGTTGTCGTAGCCGCGCAGGCGGGCGATCTCGTTCTTGATCTGGCGCATGTGGCGGACGGCCTCGACGACGTTGCCGGTACCGGCCTCGCCCTTCGAGCGGATCATGGCCGCGCCCTCGGCGATCCGGCGCAGGGCCTCGCCCAGGTTGGTGGCGCCGCACACGAAGGGGGTGGTGAAGGCGAACTTGTCGCTGTGGTTGACCTCGTCGGCCGGGGTGAGGACCTCGGACTCGTCGATGTAGTCGACGCCCAGCGACTGGAGGATCTGGGCCTCGACGAAGTGGCCGATCCGGGACTTGGCCATCACCGGGATGGAGACCGCGTTGATGATGCCCTCCACCATGTCCGGGTCGGACATCCGGGCCACGCCGCCGTCCTTGCGGATGTCGGCCGGGACCCGCTCCAGGGCCATGACGGCGACGGCGCCCGCGTCCTCGGCGATCTTCGCCTCCTCGGGCGTCACGACGTCCATGATCACGCCGCCCTTGAGCTGCTCGGCCATGCCGCGCTTGACGCGCGCGGTGCCGGTCTCGGGGGTCTGGGCGCTGGTGTGGGAGAGCGTGCTGGACACGGGGTACCTCGCTGGGAAGGGAAGACGGGTTCTGCTTCCCAGCAGGGAACACGGCCCGAGCAGTCCACATCAAGGGCCAATAGTCACCCGGTGGATCATTCTGCGCCGCTCGCCATCGAATCCCTGGGCAGGGAGCCCTGAGCCCAAGGAAACCAAGACTAGGTCGTCGTACGGTCGGCCAATGCCGCCGGGGGCTCGTCGTCCATCTCGAAGGCCATCGGGAACGGGGCGTGCCCGGCCAGTCGGAACCACCTGACCTTGCGGTGCCTGCGCAGCGCACGCGCGGCGCGTACGGAGTCGTTGTGGAAGCGCCTGGCCATCGGGACCCGGCGTACCGCGGCCGCCAGCTCGCCCGCGGCCTCCTCGCCGCCTGGCGCCGCGCGGACCGCGTCGACCTGGTCCAGGTCGTCGAAGACCGCCCGCAGCGCCTGGCTGAGTTCGCTCTCGGCGACCTCGCGGTGATCCTCCTCAGCCTGCCGCGCGGCGTGTGCCGCCTCGTAGAGGACGATCGACGCGGCCGGATCGAGCACCTTGGACGTGGCCAGTTCCTGCGCGACCGAGGCGCGGCGCAGCAGCTGGGCGTCCAGTGCGGCGCGGGCGGCGTCGATCCGGGCGTGCAGCCGGTCCAGGCGGCCCGCCGTCCAGCTCAGGTACAGGCCGATCGCGAACAGGGCGACGGCGATCCAGATCAGTGTGGAGGTCACGGGCGGCAAGGCTACCGCCGCCCAGGCAGCCCCCCGGCCCACCGTGCGCCAGCAGCCACGACAGCGCCCGGCGGCACACCGGGCAGGGCCCCGGCAGCCTTCGGGGCACACTGGGCAGGCCCGCGACGCCCTTGGGGCACACCAGGCAGCGCCCACTGCGGCCCTCGGCGACGCCCGGCAAGGCACACGGTCCTCGGGACACGCCCGGCAGGGCCCCGCGACCAGTCTCCTCGGGGCACGCCCGGCAGGGCCCCCGATGGCCCTCGGGGCGTGCCCGGCAAGGCCCCGGCGACCCTCGGGGCACGTCCCGCAGGACCGTGCTCAGTCTCGGGAAGCCAGTCCGAACCTGGCGCGCAGCCCGGTGCGTTCGTCGGCGGCGACCGACGCGGCGCCGTCGGTGACCGTCTCGTACACCGCGAGGATGTCGGCGCCGACCGTGGACCAGTCGAAGCGGCGTACGTGGGCGCTGCCGCGCGCGCGGAGCTCCGCCCGCCGCCCGGCGTCGCCGAGCAGCCGCAGCGCGCTGGCGGCGAGCGCGTCCGCGTCCTCGTTCGCGAACAGCTCACCCGCCGCGCCCTGGTCGAGTACCTGCGTGAAGGCGTCCAGGTCGGAGGCGAGCACCGGCGCGCCCGCCGACATCGCCTCGACGAGGATGATCCCGAAGCTCTCGCCGCCGGTGTTGGGCGCGACGTACACATCGACGCTGCGCAGCAGCCGGGCCTTGTCCTCGTCGCTGACCATGCCGAGGAACTCGACGCGGTCGCGGAGTTCCGCGGGCAGGCTCGCCACCGCCTCCTGCTCGTCGCCCCGGCCCGCGACCAGCAGCCGGGTCCGCGGGCGCTCGGCGAGGATCTTCGGCAGGGCCTTCATCAGGACCGGCAGGCCCTTGCGCGGTTCGTCGATCCGCCCGATGAAGCCCAGCGTCTCCCCCTGCCACTCGGGCCTGGCCTCGGCCTTGGCGAAGACGTCGACGTCGACGCCGTTGGGGATGACGACCGCGTCGCCGCCGAGGTGCTCGACCAGCGTGCGCCGGGCGTACTCGCTCACCGCGATCCGCGCGCTGATCTTCTCCAGCGCGGGCTGCAGGATCGGGTACGCCGCGATCATCGCCCGCGATCGGGGGTTGGAGGTGTGGAAGGTGGCGACGATCGGCCCCTGGGCGGCCCAGCAGGCCAGCAGACCGAGCGAGGGCGAGGTCGGCTCGTGGATGTGGATCACGTCGAAGGTGCCGTCGTGCAGCCAGCGGCGCACCCGCGCGGCGGACAGGAAGCCGAAGTTCAGCCGTGCCACCGAGCCGTTGTAGGGCACGGGGACCGCGCGGCCCGCCGACACGACGTAGGGCGGCAGCGGGGTCTCGTCGTCCGCGGGCGCGAGCACCGACACCTGGTGGCCCCGCCTGATCAGGTCCTCGGCGAGGTCACGGATATGGAACTGGACCCCGCCCGGCACGTCCCAGGAGTACGGGCAGACGATGCCGATCCTCACGGCCGTCCCCCGTCGGGGGCCCGCTGAGACGGCCCGCTCGGGTCCTTGTCCGGATCCAGGTCGTCGAGCCACAAGCGCTGCAGCATGTGCCAGTCCTCCGGGTGGTCGGCGATGCCCGTGGCGAAGGCGTCCGCGAGCGTCTGCGCCATGACAGACGTCTTCTCGGCGCGAGTACCTGTCTCGGGCACCTCCACCGGGGCGTGCACCCGCGCCTTCATCACGGGCGAGTCGTCGTACCAGAGGGTCACCGGCAGCAGCAGGGCGCCGGTCTGCTGGGCGAGCAGCGCCGGCCCGGCGGGCATCCGCGCCCGGCCGCCGAAGAACGTCACCTCGACGCCGGACGCGGACAGGTCACGGTCGGCGACCAGACACACCAGGCCGCCGGCCCGCAGCCGACGGGCCAGCGTGCCGAAGGCGGAGCCGCCGGTGTGCGGCAGCACCTCCATGCCGAGACCGGCCCGGTACGCCACGAACCGGTCGTACAGCGACTCGGGCTTCAGCCGCTCCTGGACCGTGGTGAACGGCGTCGCGAGCCGGGTGGTGACCCAGGCGCCCGCCAGGTCCCAGTTCGCCAGGTGCGGCAGCGCGAGGATCACTCCGCGGCCCGAGGCGAGGCCGTCGGTCAGGTGGTGGAGGTCCTTGACCTCCATGCCGCTCCTGATCCGCTCCTCGCTCCACGCGGGCAGCCGGAACGACTCCATCCAGTACCGCAGGTACGAGCGCATCCCCGCACGGGACAGCTCGGCGAGGCGCTCGGGGCTCGCGCCGGGCGCCACGCGCGCGTAGTTCGCCTCAAGCCGCCGTACGCCCTTGCCGCGCCGCTTCCAGGCGACGTCGGCGATGGTGCGGCCCAGCCGTACGGCCACGGGTTCGGGGAGCTTCTTGACGGTGCTCCAGCCAGCCCCGTACAGCGCGTCAGCGAGCTTCTCCTTCACGCGGCGCCGCCTCCGCTCGCGGCGTCCGCCTCCGCGGCCTCGCGGCGTACCGTCACGATCCGCTGGGCCAGCGTCACCAGGCTGCCGACCGCGACGATCCACAGCGCGACGGGCAGCAGCACGTCGATGCCCGGCACGCCGAACTTGTGGAGTCCGGCCAGGCCCGCGGCGACCAGCGAGATCACCAGCCGCTCCGCGCGCTCGACCAGGCCGTTCACCGCGACGGGCAGCCCGATCGACTCGCCGCGCGCCTTGGTGTACGACACCACCTGGCCGCTGGCCAGGCAGAAGATGGCGACCGCGCACAGCAGGTCGCTGTCGCCGGCGCCCGCGTACCAGAGCGCGAAACCGCCGAAGATCGCACTGTCCGCGACCCGGTCCAGAGTCGAGTCCAGGAAGGCGCCCCAACGGCTGGAGACCCCGGCCTGCCGCGCCATGTTGCCGTCGACGAGGTCGGAGAACACGAACAGGGTGATGACGATCGTGCCCCAGAAGAACTCTCCCCGAGGGAAGAAGACCAGTGCGCCCGCCACCACACCGGCCGTGCCGATCAGGGTGACCGCGTCGGGGCTGACCCCGCGACGGAGTAGAAACGCGGCGAACGGCGTGAGGACACGCGTGAAGAATGCACGCGCGTACTTGTTCAGCATGGCCTTCCCGAGGTTCGGTGAGCCGCGCGGCCCCTTCGGCCACCGGCTGGCCCATCGTAGTCACGGACGAGTGCCCCGCACCGCCACCGCCCCCCCCATGCGGCGACCGCGTACGACGTATGGACGCCTTGTGACCGGAGTGGAAAGCTCGAAGAACGCGGGCGTCGCCGGAGCCGCCAGCACACGTGGGTCCCACGCGGCCGCGCCCCTACTCCTCACCGTGCAACGAACCGGGAGGCCAGCCATGGGCGACAAGGCGAGCACACACCCCGGAGCCGCCGGCAGGGCGACTACGGCCGACCACCCCGCGTCCCTGCGGAACGTGGTGCTGGTCGGCCACAGCGGTTCGGGCAAGACCACTCTGGTGGAGGCCCTCGCGCTCACCGCGGGGGCCCTGAACAGGGCGGGCCGGGTACAGGACGGCACGGCCGTCTCCGACTACGACGAGATCGAACACCGACAGCAGCGCTCCGTACAGCTCTCCCTGGTGCCCGTCAGCTGGGGCGGCTGCAAGATCAACCTCCTGGACACCCCCGGATACGCCGACTTCGTCGGAGAGCTCAGGGCCGGTCTGCGCGCGGCGGACGCGGCCCTGTTCGTCGTCTCGGCCGCGGACGGCGTGGACGGCGCGACCCGCATGGTGTGGGACGAGTGCGCCGCCGTCGGCATGCCCCGCGCGATCGTCATCACCCACCTGGAGGCATCCCGCGCCGACTTCGAGGAGATGACCCGGATCTGCGCCGAGGCGTTCGGCGGCGACGACCCGGACGCCGTGCTGCCGCTCTACCTGCCGCTGCGCGGCCGACCCGCGGCGGACGGGCACGCGCCGGTGACCGGCCTGATCGGGCTGCTCTCCCAGCAGGTCTTCGACTACGCGTCCGGCGAACGCAAGGCGTCCGAGCCGGGCGACGACCAGCTGCCGCTCATCGCCGAGGCCCGCAACCGGCTGATCGAGGGGATCATCTCCGAGAGCGAGGACGAGTCCCTGATGGACCGCTACCTCGGCGGCGAGGAGATCGACGTCAAGACGCTCGTCGACGACCTGGAGCGGGCCGTCGCCCGCGGCGTCTTCCACCCCGTGCTCGCGGCCGCACCGGCCGCCGACGACGCCCGGCAGGGCCTCGGCACCGTCGAGCTCCTGGAGCTCGTCACCGGCGGCTTCCCCACGCCGCTGGAGCGCACCACGGCGGTCACCACGGCGGACGGCCAGGCGCGGCCCGAGGTCGGCTGCGACCCCGCGGGGCCGCTGGTCGCCGAGGTCGTCAAGACGTCGTCCGACCCGTATGTGGGCCGGGTCTCGCTCGTACGGGTCTTCTCCGGCACCCTGCGGCCCGACACCACCGTCCATGTGTGCGGACACGACCACGCCCCGGCCGCCCCCGACGCGGAGGACTCGGACCTGCACGAGGCCGACGAACGCATCGGCGCGCTCTCCACTCCCTTCGGGAAGCAGCAGCGGCCCGCGCCGTCCTGCGTGGCCGGCGATCTCGCCTGGGTGGCCAAGCTGTCCCGCGCCGAGACCGGCGACACCCTGTCCGCCAAGGGCGACCCGCTGCTGATGGAACCCTGGACGATGCCCGACCCGCTGCTGCCGCTGGCCATCGAGGCACACAGCAAGCCCGACGAGGACAAGCTGTCCCAGGGCCTGGCCCGGCTGGTCGCCGAAGACCCGACGATGCGCCTGGAGCAGAACCAGGACACCCACCAGGTGGTCCTGTGGTGCCTGGGCGAGGCCCACGCGGACGTCGCCCTGGAGCGGCTGCGCAGCCGCTACGGCGTGCATGTGGACGTCGTCCCGCACCGGGTCTCCCTCCGGGAGACGTTCGGCGAGAAGGCGACGGGCCGCGGCCGGCATGTGAAGCAGTCCGGCGGCCACGGGCAGTACGCGATCTGCGAGATCGAGGTGGAGCCCCTGCCGGGCGGCTCGGGCATCGAGTTCGTCGACAAGGTGGTGGGCGGCGCCGTGCCACGCCAGTTCATCCCCTCCGTCGAGAAGGGCGTACGCGCACAGGCGGCGCGCGGCGTCGCGGCCGGCAACCCCATCGTCGACGTACGGGTCACCCTGCTCGACGGCAAGGCGCACTCGGTGGACTCGTCGGACGCGGCGTTCCAGACGGCCGGTGCGCTGGCGCTGCGCGAGGCGGCCGCGGACGCTGTGATCCATCTGCTCGAACCGGTCGCCGAGCTGCGGGTGCTGATCGGGGACGAGTACGTCGGCGCGGTGATGAGCGATCTGTCCGGACGGCGCGGCCGGGTGGTCGGCACCGAGCAGTCCCCCGGCGGGCGCACCCTCGTACGGGCCGAGGTGCCGGAGATCGAGATCGGCCGGTACGCGGTGGACCTGCGGTCCCTGTCGCACGGCACCGGGCGCTTCAGCCGCGCGTACGCCCGGCACGAGCCGATGCCCGCCCACCTGTCCGAGAAGATGCGGCAGGAGGCACGCAAGGGCTCCTGATGTCACTGCCCCCCGATACATTGATGATCTGCTCATCGGTGCAGTCAACTGGTGTGCTGGGTACAGAAGTCGGGTAGGCCGCGCACAGCGGCGGGGCGGCGATGGGGGTGGCATGTCGGAGGACGTCTTCGATCTCAGGCCGGGCGCGCAGGTACCGCTCTCGGGGGCCGCGGGCGAGACGGCGGCGACGCACGCCCTGGCGTCGGCGGCGTACCGCGACTCGGCGGTGTCCGAGATACTCAAGGCCAACAACGAGTGGCATGAGTCCACCGTCAGCAAGGGCAAGCTGTCGCTGTTCGAGCCGAATCTGGGCGAGGCCTTCTCGCACGCCGTGCGGAACCGGATGCTGGGCGGCTCCCGCAAGCCGCTGATCCAGTCGTTCGGCATCGAGCCGCAGTCCGTCGTCGAGCACTGCCTCGCCGCGAGCCGCATCCGCAAGGAACGTGACATCCGGCTCACCGTCGTGACGGGCCTGTTCGGCCTGCTGTTCCTGCCCGGTGTGCTGATCTGGCTGGCGATCTTCCAGGCCCGGCGCACCATCGGCCGCGTCAAGGACAAACGGGCCCAGGCGCTTGCCACGACGGTACTGGTCGCCGCCTGCGGACTGGCCCTGCTCTTCCTGATCCGGCTGCCGTTCGGCGGCCTCCTGGCGGTCTACGCACGCGCCATGGTGGTCGCCCCGGTCATCGGCTGGCTGCTCGCCCGCCAGTTCAGCGAGCGCACCGCCCAGCATCTGCGCGCGAGCTGGGAGAGCCTGCTCACCGGCGGCGGGGTCGGCGCGAAGATCCCCGAGGCCGTGCCCACCAACCCCAACGAGACCGCGGCCGAGCAGCTGCGCCAGAGCCTGGCCAGGCTCACCGCCGAGCAGCAGTCCAACTCGGTCTTCTACGCGGGCCCCAAGGGCGTACTCGGCATGGGCACCCGCTGGGGCAGCTGGCAGCTGGCCGAGGACCTGCTGCCCCGCGAGGGCGCTGCGGAGATACACCCGTTCCGCAGCTGGGACGTCATACGGGCGATCCACGACCAGCTCAGGCTGATCGAGCGCGGCCCGCTGCACACGGGCGGCTTCCCGGCCCCCTCGATACGCCACTGGATCGTGTCCCCGGTCGGCGAGAACGCCAAGGAGGTCGCCAGGCCCGGCGGCACCGAGGTCGAGTCCTTCCAGATCAAGGGCCACGAGATCCAGCGGATCTGCAACGAGCAGCAGTTCGGCAGCGGCGACCGGCACTATCTGGGCGTCCAGTTCACCCTCTGGGACGGCCAGTTGGTGATCACGATGCTGATCACCGTCACCGTGCTGCACCAGACCCTGCGCATCGAGGTCACCGGCCACGCGCTCGGCCCGGTGCACCCGCTGTTCACCACCAAGCCCAAGCCGAAGGTCAAGGAGGTCGCCAAGTCCGTCAAGTTCTGGGAGACGAAGGCGGTGAAGCTGCCGCTGGTCGAGCCGTCGGAGGTGGTGCGCCTCGCGGTGCGCGCCCCCCTGACCTGGTATCCGCCGCTGCTGGACTTCCTCGGCGGCAAGCTGGTGCTGCCCGAGCCCTTCGGGCTGCGGCACTCCTGGGCCGATCAGCCCTGGCGGCACCGCTTCATGGCGGACGACGCGCTGCGGGCGGCCACTCCGGTGCTCCGTGTGGTGCACGCGGCGGCGCTCAAGGTCCTGGAGGAGAACGAGGTGAACACCGAGCGCTTCGGCAACCGCTCGCTCTTCCTCAGCGGAGCGGTCCAGGACCCGACGCCGAGGAAGGCGGACCTGTACGACGCCTAGCCGCACGCGCCGCAGGGCCGCACGACGCAGGGAGGGCGCGCCTGCCTCAGTCGACCGGCCAGGCCTCGGCGAGCATCGCGCGGGTGTCGGCGAGCAGTTGGGGCAAGACTTTGGTGTGGGCGGTGACGGGCATGAAATTGGTGTCGCCGCCCCAGCGCGGGACGATGTGCTGGTGCAGGTGGGCGGCGATCCCGGCGCCCGCGCTGTCGCCCTGGTTCATCCCGATGTTGAACCCGTGCGCCCCGGACGCCGTGCGCAGTGCCCTCATCGCCCGCTTGGTGAAGTCGGCCAGCTCGGCGGTCTCGGGCGCGGTCAGCTCGGTGTAGTCGGCGACATGCCGGAACGGCACGACCATGCAGTGCCCGCCGTTGTACGGGTAGAGGTTCAGCACCGCGTAGACACTCTCGCCCCGTGCGATGATCAGCCCGTCCTCGTCCGATTTGGACGGGATGGAGCAGAACGGGCAGCCATCGCCCGCACCCGAGCCGCTCGGCTTGTTCTCCCCTTGGATGTACGCCATCCGGTGGGGCGTCCACAGGCGCTGGAACGCGTCCGGCGTCCCGACTCCGATCTGCTGCTCGGGCTCATTCGTCATGCGGATCAGCATATGGGCTACGGCGGGGTGCGGATGCGCCGAGGGGTGGTACCCGGCTGGGCACCACCCCTGGCTTGCCCCCGCTCAGGCGGGGACCATGTCACACCTGAATGCGGCGCTCAACCACATCAACGAGCTTCGCAAGGGCCAGGTCGCGGGGGATGCCGTTCTCCTGCGAGCCGTCGCGGTAGCGGAAGGAGACCGTGCCGCCGCTCATATCGTCGTCACCCACGATGATCATGAACGGAGTCTTCTGCTTCTGATGGGTCCTGATCTTCTTCTGCATCCGGTCCGAGGACGCGTCCACCTCGACCCGCAGGCCCTTCCTCTTCGCCTCGGCGGCGAACTCCTGGAGGTAGCCGACGTGCGCGTCACCGACCGGGATGCCGACCGCCTGGACCGGAGCCAGCCACGGCGGCATGGCGCCCGCGTAGTGCTCCAGCAGCACCGCGAAGAAACGCTCGATCGACCCGAAGAGCGCCCTGTGGATCATGACCGGGCGCTGCTTGGTGCCGTCCGCCGCGGTGTACTCCAGGTCGAAACGCTCCGGCAGGTTGAAATCGAGCTGAATGGTCGACATCTGCCAGGTACGACCGATCGCGTCCTTGGTCTGGACGGAGATCTTCGGGCCGTAGAACGCCGCGCCGCCCGGGTCCGGGGTGAGGGGCAGACCCTGCTTCTCCGCGACCTGGCGCAGAGTCTCGGTGGCCTCCTCCCAGGCCTCGTCGCTGCCGACGAACTTCGTCTCGTCCTTGGTGGACAGCTCCAGGTAGAAGTCGGTCAGACCGTAGTCACGCAGCAGGTTCAGGACGAAGGTGAGCGTCTTGTCGAGCTCCTCCGCCATCTGCTCGCGGGTGCAGTAGATGTGCGCGTCGTCCTGGGTGAAGCCCCGCGCGCGGGTCAGGCCGTGCACGACGCCCGACTTCTCGTACCGGTACACCGTCCCGAACTCAAACATCCGCAAAGGCAGCTCGCGGTACGAGCGGCCCCGCGCGTCGAAGATCAGGTTGTGCATCGGGCAGTTCATGGGCTTGAGGTAGTAGTCCACGCCCTCGTCGAGCTGCATGGGCGGGTACATGCCGTCTGCGTACCAGTCCAGGTGGCCCGAGGTCTCGAAAAGTTTCCCCTTGGTCGCGTGCGGGCTGTAGACGAACTCGTACCCGGCCTCTTCGTGCTTCGCCCGCGAGTAGTCCTCCATGACCCGGCGGATGATGCCGCCCTTGGGGTGGAAGACCGCGAGGCCGGAGCCGATCTGCTCCGGGATGGAGAACAGGTCCAGCTCGGCGCCCAGCTTGCGGTGGTCGCGCTTCTCGGCCTCGGCGAGGAAGTCCAGGTGCGCCTTCAGCTCGTCCTTGGACGGCCAGGCGGTCCCGTAGATCCTCTGGAGCTGCGGGTTCTTCTCGCTGCCGCGCCAGTACGCGGCCGCCGAGCGCATCAGCTTGAACGCCGGGATCGCACGGGTCGACGGCAGGTGCGGGCCCCTGCACAAGTCCTTCCAGCAGAGGTCGCCGGTCTTGGGGTCCAGGTTGTCGTAGATGGTCAGCTCGCCGCCGCCCACCTCGACGTCCGCACCGTCGTCGCTGGAGGCGGAGCCCTTCAGGCCGATGAGCTCCAGCTTGTACGGCTCGTTCGCCAGCTCCTCACGGGCGGCCTCGTCGGTGGTGACCCGGCGTGCGAACCTCTGGCCGCGCTTCTGGATTTCCTGCATGCGCTTCTCGATGCGCTTCAGGTCCTCCGGGACGAACGGCTCGTCCACGTCGAAGTCGTAGTAGAAGCCGTCCTTGACCGGCGGGCCGATGCCCAGCTTGGCCTCGGGAAAGAGCTCCTGCACGGCCTGCGCCATGACGTGCGCGGTGGAGTGCCGCAGGATGTTCAGGCCGTCATCGGAGGAGATCTCGACGGGCTCGACGACCTCGCCCTCGCAGGGGGCGTACGCGAGGTCCTTGAGCTCGCCGCCCACGCGCGCGGCGACGATGGTCCGCTCACCGGCGAACAGCTCGGCGGCCGTAGTGCCCGTCGTCACCACGCGCTCTTCCCGCTCGGAATCGCGTTGGATGATCACACGGACGTCTGACACCGGTCTCTCCTGCCTGATGAGGTCGCCGCAGCGGATACTGCGCGGCTCGAATCGTACCGAGCCGGACGGGTCGATCGCGAAACGGTTTGGTCGCGGGCCCCCAGATCGGTCCCCGGCCCTCAGAGCCCTTCCCCGCCGCAGGCCTCCTCGAAGAAGTCGAGGTTCTCCTGGAGCGCCTTCAGCATCCGGTCCCGGTCCGCCTCGTCCACCTGTACGGGCGCCACCTCGCACGCCCCGGTGAGCCGCCGGAAGCCGCCGCGGCTCTCCAGCCGCCCGCGCACGCGTACCGGGAGGCCCACCAGGTGGGCATGGCCCGCGATGCGGTACGCCTCCTCGTCGAGCGTCACCCGGACCTGCGGGACGTCCGCACCGGCGAGCACCCGCAGCCGGGCCGTGCCGGGGCCGCCAGGACCCGCTCTGCGCAGCCGGACCACGGCGCCGGTGAGCCGTACTGGGATCGAGGGTTCGGTACGCAGGTAGCGGGCGCTCGCCCGGCGCAGCACCGGCAGGTCGCCGGGCGAGAACTCGACGGGCTCGGGCCGTGCGGCGCACCGCTCGGGCACCCCGGCGGCCGGTGCCCAGGCGATGCCGACGCGAGCTCCCTCGGCGCCCCGGACCAGGGCGGCGAGCGCCTCGGTCAGCTCCCGGCTGACGCCTGCCTGGACGGCGGAGTCGAAGGCGTCCATGCCGCCGGTGGCCCGTTGGTAGTCGATGGCCTCGCGGGCCGCGCACAGCGCCTGGTGCAGCCGTACGACCAGCGGGCGGGACGACCGTACGGGCGCGAACACCGTCAGCCGCCGCCCGCTCGGCTCGGGCCCCGCCAGGACGTGCTCCAGCGCGGCGGTGGCGGCGGCCCGGTGCCGTGTCCCGTGGTACCCGGCCCGGTCGCGTACCGCGAGCGCGGCGGCGAGCAGCGTCTGCCGGGCCGCGGACCGCAGGCGCTCCACCTGGGTCCAGGCGGTGGCCCCGGTGGGCCCGGTGGGCACATCGCGCGACCAGCACAGTTCGTCGCTGGGCACGGCGAGGCCGAGCAGCACCTCGCGCGCGGACGGCGCGGCGCTGCGGGAGAGGGCGTGCAGCGCCTCGCCGAGCAGGTCGTCGCTGTCCGGGAACGCGCGGCTGCGCGGCACCAGCAGGCTGGCGCCCGCGCCGCCGCCGGGTTCGGTCCAGCGCGCGTACGGGCCCGCGGCGCCGCCGCGCCGCCGCCAGCCGTGCCGGTCGAGCAGGGCGCCGAGGACCGCGGGGTCCACCCGTGTCGCGTCGGGGACGCCGACCGTCTCGGGCCAGCTCTCCTCGGCGCGGCGGGGGCCTGCGGGCTCGTCCGTCGGGCGGTGCATCAGGGTCTCCCTCCCGTCCCGACCCGCGTCATGATCTCGCGCAGGGCCCGGTCGTCGAAGATCCGGGAGGTCGGGACGCGCACGGTGGTCCTGCGCCGGCCCGTCACCGGGTGCCCGGCCAGGTTGGTCCAGTAGCAGCAGTGCCGCAGTTCCAGCCGGTCGTGTCCGGCGCGTAGCCAGTCGTCCGGAGATCTCGGCACCAGCATCACGACGAGGATCTTGTGCACCGAGACCGGGGTGCGGGCGAGTTTCTCCAGGTGCGCGTTGTCGAGCGTGAAGGAGAAGGCGGGGCCCGGCGGGTTCGGCGGCAGCTGGTGGGTGCACTTGAGCTGCACCTTGACCGTGACCTCGTCGTCCACGGTGTGTCCGGGGGCGCTGTGGCTGACGTGCCAGTCGATGCCGTTGTCCGGAAAGGGCTGGGACAGCGAGCACCCCGCGGCCGCCGCGACGGCGTGCAGATAGCCCACCTGGAGCGTCTCCATGCAGGCGGTGGTGGCGAGTGTGCCGCGCGGCGGTAGCGTCCGCTCGGGCAGCAGCCCGCTCCGTTCGGGCCGCGCGAGCGCCATGTCGAACAAGCCTTCCGGACTCAGAGGTTGACCGCGCCGGGTGCGAGGCCGGTCCGGGGAACCGGCCATGGGGTCTGGCGGGCCGTCCGGCGTCACGGCCCGTCAACTGTGTTGTCACCGCCCGGCGTACGGCGCAAACGGGCCGGGTATCACCAGCTCGGGCAGGGCATAGGTGTCTTCTGCCCGGAGTGGACCGGGAGTTGTGGCGATGACGTACTGGTACGAGGGGCCGCTGACCGCATTCGACACCGAGACCACGGGCGTGGACGTCGAGAACGATCGCATCGTGTCCGCCGCCGTGGTCGTCCAGGACCGCGCCGGCGCGCGTCCGCGCGTCACCCGCTGGCTGGTGACTCCGGGTGTTCCGGTGCCGCCGGCCGCCACCGCGATCCACGGGCTGACCGAGGATCACCTGCGGCGCAACGGCCGTTGGCCCGCGCCGGTGATGGAGGAGATAGCGCGGAAGATCGCCGAGGAGACCACGGCGGGGCGGCCGCTGGTGGTGATGAACGCGCCGTTCGATCTGACGCTGCTCGACCGGGAGTTGCGTCGCCATCGGGCCGCCTCGCTCGGGCACTATCTGGCGACTCATCCGCTGTGCGTGCTCGATCCGCGGGTGCTCGACAAGCATCTGGACCGTTACCGCAAGGGGCGGCGCACCCTCGCCGACCTCTGCGAGCAGTACGGGGCCGAGTTGTCCGGGGCGCATGACGCGGCCGCCGACGCGCAGGCCTCGCTCGATGTCGTACGCGCTCTGGGGCGGCGGTTCGCGGCCCGGCTGGATCAGTTGACGCCTGCCGAGCTGCACGCCAGGCAGGCGGTGTGGCACGCGGCGCAGGCGCGGGGACTTGAGACCTGGTTCGCGCGCTCCGGCGCCCCGGAGGCGGTGGATCCGGCGTGGCCGCTGCGGCCCGAACTCCCGGCGGCGGCCTGACGCGTACGGGTGTACGGCCCGCGCGGCGGCTCGTCCAGCCCGCGCGGCGGCTCGTCCGGCCTGTGCGGTGTCGCGTCTGGCGCGGGCGGTGTCCGGGCAGAAAAAAACCGGTCCGTCGTCGACGGACCGGTCCTTCCGGGTGGGCGATACTGGGTTCGAACCAGTGACCTCTTCGGTGTGAACGAAGCGCTCTCCCACTGAGCTAATCGCCCTAGGGCTGATCGCCCTGGGAACGGACTGAACCATACAGGCCCTGACGCCCGTCGTTCAAACCGTCTTCAGCATGCGGTGCAGTCCACGCCGTCCGCCGCGCATCATCAGCGCGTGATTCAGCCGGAACACCGGCCTGGCCACCAGCGAGAGGCGCCGCATCAGCGGTTTGCGCACCTCGACTTCCTGCTCGTACACGACCCGGCTGCCGTCGCCGCGCGGGGCGACGGTCCAGCGCGCCCAGCCGTCCAGGTCTCCGGTCATCGCTATCTCCAGTACCCCGGCGGCGGGGTCGCGCCGCTGTTCGCGGGCGGTGACGACCAGGTCGTACGGGAGCAGCGAGCGGAAGCGCGCGATGCCGCTGCGGTCGTCGAGCGGCGTCACCTCACGTACCTGCGGCCACCAGGCGGGGTAGTGCTCGGCCCGCTCGAGCGCCGCGTAGACGGCGGCGGGCTCTCCGGCCAGTTCCCAGACGCAGCGGAAGCGGTAGCGGCACCAGTCCATGGTTCCAGTCTGCCCGTCGCGGGCGCGTCGACCGGTGAACCCGGTGAACCTGGTGAACCCGTCAACGACGAAGGTCCGTGAGACGGGTGTCGTCTCACGGACCTTCGATCCGGGTGGGCGATACTGGGTTCGAACCAGTGACCTCTTCGGTGTGAACGAAGCGCTCTCCCACTGAGCTAATCGCCCGGGCGCACCGAGAACATTACCGCACCTCAGAGGGTGCCCCCGACCACCCCCGCCCTGGTCAGTCGCCGATGCTCCAGGGCGGGGTGATCCCGAACTTCCAGAGGTAGACGCCGAGCAGCACCGCGGTGATCACCAGGCCGACGGTGGTGAGGATGATGTTCCGGCGGCGGACTTTCGGGTCGAGCGCGCGCTGTGCGGCCTCGGTCACCTTGCGCTTGGTCCAGCGCAGCACCAGCTGAGCCCAGACGAACTCGGTGGCCCAGATCGCCATGCCAGCGAAGATCACGAACCAGCCGGGGCCCGGCAGCACGAGCATGGCGGCGCCCGCGGCCACCACCGCGAGCCCGACGATGAAGACGCCGACCTGCCAGCTCAGGTGCAGCGCCCTGCGCGCCTTGATGAAGTCGGGCGCCTTGGACCCGAGCTCCCGTTCGCCCTGCGCCGCCGAGCCCTCGGCCGTCACGACGCCACCCCCACCCCGGTCACTCTCCGTATCCATACTCGAAACATTACCGGACGGAAACACGTCACCGGAATGGGCGCACCGAGTCCGGTCACGGACGCCGTACGAGCTACCTAAAGACACGCAAATCGCTCAGAGGGGTTTACAACGGCACCGTAGGTGGCATGTCGATTTCGCCGACGTGCGAATCCCCGAGCGCACACTGAGCGAAAGGCCCTGGCGCTTATGAACACCACGGTCAGCTGCGAGCTGCACCTGCGCCTCGTTGTGTCGAGCGAGTCCTCACTGCCTGTACCCGCAGGACTGCGGTATGACACGGCCGATCCCTACGCCGTGCACGCCACCTTCCACACCGGAGCGGAGGAGACCGTCGAGTGGGTCTTCGCCCGCGACCTGCTCGCCGAGGGGCTGCACCGCCCCACCGGCACCGGTGACGTCCGTGTCTGGCCGTCCCGCAGCCACGGACAGGGCGTTGTCTGCATCGCCCTGAGCTCACCGGAGGGCGAGGCTCTGCTCGAGGCCCCGGCGCGGGCCCTGGAGTCGTTCCTGAAGCGAACCGACGCCGCCGTCCCACCCGGCACCGAGCACCGTCACTTCGACCTGGATACGGAGCTGTCACACATCCTGGCCGAGAGCTGAGCGGGCCCGACCACCCGAGAGCAGCCCGACACCGTCCGACTCGGGGAGACGGTGCGGGTGACGACAACCTCATACCGGCAGTCAGCGTCGCCGTCCCGCGCGGGTTCGTCCCGCCGGGACGGCGACGCTGGTATACGGCCGGATCGTCGACGTGCATCGACGTGGTCAGATCATCCGTGCGAACCGCTAGCATCGGCCAGCATCGGCGGGCGACTGCCCGACCCCCAGGCCAGGGAGCGAATCGTGCTGATCACCCACGACACCCGGTGCGCACTCGACGCCGTGGTCGATCTGGTGAACACCGCACCGGAGGACGACAAAGCCGAAGGGCTCGCGGATCTCGCGGCCCTCGGCGTGTTCGTCCAGACCCATGAGATCAGTGATGTCGGCGTGCTGTCCGAGCGGGACCTGGAGGCCGTACGCCAGGCCAGGAGCCGCTTCGCGGAGGTGTTCGCCGCGCCGGACGCCCGTACCGCGGCGACCTTGATCAATGACATCGTGGCCGCCGCCGGCACCACACCGCGGCTCACCGACCACGACGGCTACGACTGGCATGTGCACTACTTCGCGCCGGGCGCGTCGGTGGCCGACCACCTCGCGGCCGACTGCGGCATGGCGCTGGCCTTCTTCGTGGTCGCCGGGGAGCAGGAGCGGCTGCGCCGCTGCGAGGCGCCGGACTGCCGACGCGCCTTCGTCGATCTCTCCAGGAACCGCTCGCGGCGTTACTGCGACAGCCGCACCTGCGGTAACCGGCTGCACGTCGCCGCGTACCGGGCACGCCGCAAGGAGGCGGCCCGCTGACCGCACCCGGCCGCGCTCACAGGCCGCCGCTCACAGGCCGCGCTCACAGCAGGTAGAGGTCGTACACGGCGGCGAGGAGCAGCAGACAGCCGATCACCCCGAGAAAGATCATCAGCGGCGGCTGGGAGAGGGCGAAGAGGCAGCCGCGCGGCTCGGACGCGGGCGGCGACGGCGCGGGGTCTTGTGCGGGGGCCTCGCCCCGTGATGTGTCCTGCATCTCGGGGCGATGATGGCCCAGCCGCTCTCGCTCACTCGACCAACACGCCCGCAGGGAGCCGGAGTTAGCCGAATCTCACGCTCACTCAGGCGTGATCCCGACACACTTCGGACAGTGTCGGGCAGGGGTGGGCGGGGATCCTCAGATCCCGTGCTTTTTCAGAATCGCCTCGATGTCCGAGAAGTCCTCCGCCGGGGCGTCGGCCTTCTTCTGCTTCCCCTGGGCCGCGGCCGGGGCGGACTGGCCCGCGCCGAGCGAGGGCGCCGAGGCGTCGGGGGCGACCGCCTGCCGCGCGTCCGCCGCCGCGGCCCGCTTGCGCTCCTTGCGGGTGCCGCCGCCGCGCCGCTCGATGGCACGGGTGGTCGCGAACAGCACCCAGGCCAGGCCGAGCACGCCGACGCCGACCCAGGTACTCGGCTTGAAGACCAGGTCGGACGCCCACTCGACGACGCCGGTCAGCACCAGGCCGAGCGGGACGAGGGAATAGGCCGCCATACGGACGGCGGTCAGGAACCGCTTGCGGTACGCGGTGATCGCGGCGATGCCCAGGCCGGCCGCGGACACGGCGGAACAGACGGTCTCGGCAAGCATCCGGTCCTCCAGCGTTGAAGTGCCATGGCGGTACCCCCGCACCGTCATGGGTGACGTCCCTTCCATCCTGCACCGTCCGGGGTCCTCAGGGCCACGCTGCGGGGAGTACCTCAGGGACAACTCCGGGTCGCGTCCCTCGCCGGGTCCGGGGCGGGTCCGGGTTGGGGCGGGGACCAGGGGGCTGGAAGACTGTCCCCATGAGCGACTCCCTCCCCGGCCACGGCGCCGCCCGTCCCGTACTCGACGTATGGTGCGACCTCCAGTGCCCCGACTGCCTGACCGCCCTGGACGACCTGCGCGCGCTGCGTGCCCGTTACGGCGACCGGCTGGAGACGCGCCTGCGCCACTTCCCGCTCGAGAAGAACAAGCACTCCTTCGCCGCGGCGCAGGCGGCCGAGGAGGCCGCCGAGCAGGGGCGGGGCTGGCCGTACGCGGAGGCGGTGCTGGCACGCGTGAAGGACTTCGACCGCGCCGGTGAGGCACTGCTGTCGGAGGTGGCGCGGGATCTCGGCATGGACGCCGACGAGTTCGAGACGGCCCTGATCGACGGGCGGCACACCCTGGCCGTCGACGCCGACCAGGCCGAGGGCAAGGCGATCGGCGTCACCGGCACGCCGACCTACGTGATCGGCGGCGAGCGGCTCGACGGCGGCAAGAGCCAGGAGGGGCTGCGCGCGCGCATCGAGGAGACCGCGGACCGGCTGCTGGCCGAGCAGGACGCGTCACGCGGCTGAGGCTTCTCCGCCCGTACGGAAGCCGCTGCGCCGTGGGGCCCGGTGCGCCGGTCAGGGGCAGTACGACTCAAGCGTGCCGCGACGCCGGACGTCGAGCGTCGCGCAGTGGAACGAGCCCCCGAACGGCGCGTAGTGCAGCAGGTCGCACGGGATCGGCTCGAACCCCCACCCCTCCAGCGCGCGCAGCATCGCCTCGTGATGGCGCTCCGCGATGACCCGCTTCTCGTCGATCATGAGTACGTTCATGCTGAGCCACTTGCCGCACATCGAGGTGAACCTGAGCAGCCGCTCGTCGATCGGGGCGGGCTCGGGGGCGACCAGGACGTCCCACGAGCTGAGCACCTCGGGCAGCCGGTCGACGTCGATGTACTGCGGGTTGACCAGGACCTTTCCGGGGGCGAGCGGCAGGAAGGTCGTGTCGATGTGCATGGGCGTGCGGCAGCGGCTCTCGATCTCGTGGACGCGGTAGCCGGATCCCAGATGGCGGCGCAGCCACTCGATGCCCGTCCGGTTGGTGACGTTGCTTCGCGTGACGAAGAGGTCGCGCCCCGCACGCACGAAATCCGCCGCGTCGAACACCGGCTCGAACTCGGTGAGGACGTAGCGCATCGGCTCGTCCTCGCCGGGGGCGCGGAAATCCGCGTCGAACAGCGCGTCGGTGAGCTGCGGCTTGGGCGCCGACGACCAGCGGGCGCCGCGCCGGAAGTAGTCCTTGAGGATCGCGCGGTAGGAGTGGGTCTCGAAATACCGGCAGGGCCAGGCCATCGGGGTCTCGATGATCTCGTCCCCGACCACGAGCATGCTGTCGCGCGGGCAGGTGTTGCAGAAGCCGCGCGATGACCAGTCGGGGGTGGCGAAGCGCCGCTGGTGGTCGACCGCGTCCGGGCGTCTGACCGTGACGCCCAGGGACGTCAGGAGGGCGACGAACGCGTCGAGTTCCCGCTGTGCGGGCTCGACCAGCGCGCGGGGGAACCTGCGGCCCGCGGCGAGCCCCTGCAACCGGGCCGCCGCAGGGGGGATGTTGCACGCCACTACGGGATGGCCGGAGGGGATCGTCGCGCCGTCGAGCCGCCCGACGATGACTTCTTCCAGCGGGTCCCATTCGTTGTGCGAGCTGACCGGCGAGACGGGGTCCGCCGTGTCGTCGGGCTCCGCTGACCGCTGCTGCCCTGCCGCCATGCGAGAAATATATCCACGGCGGCCGCCGGAAGGCCTCACCGAAACGCCTCAGAGCAGTGGTTTGGACAGGCGGTACGCGGTCGGCCGGTAACCGAGCGAGGCGTACAGCCGCAGCGCCGTGGTGTTGTCCGCGGAGACACTCAGGCCGATCCGGCGGGCCCCCGCGGCGCGTGCCTCGCGCTCGGCGAGCCGGAGCAGCGACCGGCCGTGCCCCTGGCCCCGGTGCTCCTCGGCGACCTCGACGTCGTGGACGTACGCGCCGTCGTCGCACGGCCTCACCCAGAGGGCGCCGACGGCCGTGCCCCGGTGCTCCAGGACCCGCAGCCGCACCCCGTCGGTGGCCGTGCCGTGCGGCAGCCGCGTGGCGTGGTCGGCTTCCGACATGGCGTACGCCCGGCTCTCGGGGACGCCGCGGGCCGTCCAGTCCCGCGCGTGGCGCTCCTTGGCGCGCGCCAGCCAGGGGCCGTACTCGGCGTCGGACATCGGTCTGCCGACGCTGCCGTCCGGGAGGTCGGGGGCCTGCTCGGGCAGCGGCTCGGGCAGCGGCTTGGACAGGGTGCGGTCGCGTTCGGCGTAGCCGAGCGCGGCGGCCAGGCGCAGGGCGGCTTCGGCGTCCGCGGGGACGGTCGCCTCTACGCGGGTGCAGTGCCAGCCGCGCAGGATCTCCTCGGCGGCGAGCGCCGCCACCGTGGCCCTGCCCCGCCTGCGGTCGGGTGCGTCGATCCTGAGGGCGCGTATCCAGCCGGCGGTGGGGCCGAGGGCCGGGTGGGTGGCGAGATCGAGCACACCCACCGGGCGGCCGTTCACGCACACCTGGTAGAGGCGTGCACGCGCCCCGTCGGCTTCGCTCTGCAGCGGCCCGGTCGGCCGCAGGGTCGTGGTCATCACCAGGGTTCTACCCGGTGGCGAGCACTCTCGTCACCGGGCTCGCACACGGGACGCGTCGGACGTGACGGACGTGACGGACGCTCAGGGGTCCAGGTCCGCGCCGGAGCGCTCGTCGAAGATCCGCATCGCCTTGGCCGTCACCGGCCCCGGTGCGCCCGGCAGTTCGCGTCCGTCGACCCGGTGCACGGCCTGGATGTCGCGCAGTGTCGAGGTCAGGAAGATCTCGTCGGCGCGGTCGAGCACGTCCAGCGGCAGATCCGTCTCGTGCGCCGACGTCCAGTCGACGGTGAGCGCGCGGGTGATGCCCGCGAGGCAGCCCGACGCGACCGGCGGGGTGTGGATCTCGCCGTCGAGTACGACGAAGACGTTGGACCCGGTGCCCTCGCAGAGCTGGCCCACGGTGTTGCCGAACAGCGCCTCGCTGGCGCCCTGTGCGCGGGCCCGGTCGAGGGCCACGACGTTCTCCGCGTACGAGGTGGTCTTCAGGCCGGTGACCGCGCCGCGCTCGTTGCGGGTCCACGGAACCGTGACGACCGCGGTGCTCTCGGGCCTGCGCGCTGTCTCGCCGAGCGCGACGACCAGGGTCGGTCCGGCGTCGCCGCGGTCGGATCCGAGCGGTGCGAGCCCTCCGGTGTAGGTGATCCGCAGGCGGCC
The DNA here is from genome assembly GCF_054788135.1 of Streptomyces sp. O3. Classification (NCBI taxonomy): domain Bacteria; kingdom Bacillati; phylum Actinomycetota; class Actinomycetes; order Kitasatosporales; family Streptomycetaceae; genus Streptomyces; species Streptomyces sp. O3. Next base: position 102,950 of record NZ_JBTVYK010000001.1, on the reverse strand, counting down.
GAACGGTATCGGGTTGGCCTCGAGCACGGCGGCGCAGGCCCGGCGGGCCTCGTCCTGGTCGGGCTCGGGGAGCCCGAGGCCGCGTGCGGAGCGGGCGAGCCGGTCGAGGTGGCGGGTGAGCGCGAAGGGCCGTCCGTCGACGGCCTTGAGCGTCTCGAAGACGCCGTCGCCCACGGTCAGCCCATGGTCGAGGACGGAGACACGGGCCGACTCGAGCTCCCGCAGACCGCCGTTGAGCCAGATCTTCACGAGGCACTTCCTCCAGGGGGGCCGCCTGAGTGGTCGGCCGAGGGGTCGGCCGAGGGGTCGTACGTATCCGACGCTACCGCGAGCAGCCGGGCGGCCTTCAGCTCGGTCTCCCGCCACTCCCTCTCGGGGTCGGAGCCCCAGGTGATGCCCGCGCCGGTGCCGAACCGCAGCACGCCGTCGGTTCGGTCGGCCCAGAAGGTGCGGATGCCGACGGCCAGCTCCCCGGCGGCCCGGTCGGCGTCCACCCAGCCGATGCCTCCGCAGTACGGGCCGCGGGGCGCGGTCTCCAGCGCGTCGATGATCCGCAGGGCGCTGGACTTGGGAGCGCCGGTCACCGAGCCGGGCGGGAAGGCGGCGGCCAGCAGCTCGGGCCAGCCCGCCCCGTCGGCGAGTTCGCCGCGCACGGTGGAGACCAGGTGGACCAGGCCCGGATGCTTCTCGACGACGCAGAGTTCGGGGACGGTCACCGAGCCGGTGGCGCAGGCCTTGCCGAGGTCGTTGCGGACCAGGTCGACGATCATCACGTTCTCGGCGTGGTCCTTGTCCAGCAGGTCCGCCTCGGTCCGCCCGGTGCCCTTGATCGGACCGGACTCGACGGCCCGGCCCGCGCGGCGCAGGAAGAGCTCCGGCGACGCGGTGGCGATCTCCACGCCGTGCGCGGGCAGCCGGACGGTGCCCGCGTACGGGGCGGGGTTGCCGCGCGCCAGCAGCGCGGTCAGGGCGTCCAGGTCCGCGTCGGCCGCGAGCGGCGCGGAGAGCACCCGGCAGAGGTTGGCCTGGTAGACCTCGCCCGCGGCGATGTGCTCGCGTATGCGGCGTACGCCCGCGGTGTACGCGGCGTGGTCCAGGGACGTCGTCCAGTCACCGGCGGCGGGGCCGCGCCACCGTCCCGGCGCGGGGGCGGGCACGGGTTCGGTGCGTACGTCCGCGAAGCGGGCACAGACCAGGCGGCCCTCGAAGTCCGCGGACACCGCCCAGAAGCCGGTGGAGTCGAGGGCGGCGGGATCACTGGTGACATCGCGCAGGTCGGAGGCGACGAGGCCGCCGAAACGCGCCATCGCGGGGAGGTCGTACACGGTTGCGAGTCTATGACCGGGCGGACCGCCGGGCGGACCGCCGGGGGGCCGCCGGGGCGGTCGGCCGCCCTCGGACCGGGCGGCAGCGCAGCACGCTGCGTAAACGCGTTTTTGTGCTGGCACGGGAATCCGCTAGAGTTCAACACGTCGCCGGGACGCGCCAAGCGCTCCGGGAGGACAAGCGGACGTAGCTCAGTTGGTAGAGCGCAACCTTGCCAAGGTTGAGGTCGCCAGTTCGAACCTGGTCGTCCGCTCGGAACAGGGGGATCTTCCCGAGCCCCCGCACTCCTGGTGGAGTGGCCGAGAGGCGAGGCAACGGCCTGCAAAGCCGTCTACACGGGTTCAAATCCCGTCTCCACCTCCAAGGACGATTAGCTCAGCGGGAGAGCGCTTCCCTGACACGGAAGAGGTCACTGGTTCAATCCCAGTATCGTCCACTGGCCCGTAAGGGTCGCCCGCGCGATTAGCTCAGCGGGAGAGCGCTTCCCTGACACGGAAGAGGTCACTGGTTCAATCCCAGTATCGCGCACGCACCGCCCGCGATCTTCTGATCGCGGTCCCGAGGACGATTAGCTCAGCGGGAGAGCGCTTCCCTGACACGGAAGAGGTCACTGGTTCAATCCCAGTATCGTCCACACACCGAAGCCCCCGGCCCTCTCGGCCGGGGGCTTCTCACGTCACGGGCAGCTCAGGAGCGGGTGGCTCAGGAGGAGAAGAGCATCCGCCCGAAGCCCTTCTTGCGGTGGTGCCCGTGGTGACCGCCGTAGTGGCCGCCGTGCTGCGGCGCGCCCCAGGCGGGGGCCGGAGCGGACGGGTAGCCCTGGGGTGTGGGCGGGGCGGGCGGCGGCGGTGCCTGCTGCGACCACTGCGACTCAAGCCGGGTCAGCGCCTCAAGCTCCCCGTAGTCCAGGAAGATCCCCCGGCAGCCGCTGCACTGCTCGATCTGGACGCCGTTGCGGTTGTAGGTGTGCATCGGTGCTCGGCACTTGGGACACTGCATGCTCGGCTCAACTCCTCGCCGTCGGAACTGCTTCTCTGAGCAGCCTACTTCGCGGCGTCACCGGCCAACTCCCCCGCGATCCCGGCTATTCGGACACAGGACTCGACGAGTGCGTGCTCGGCCTCGTCGAGTGGACGTGACGCGATGTGCGACTTGGCGACGGCCAGGGCGGCGGTCTGTACCGTCAAGGCCCTGGCGGGGACGTCGAGTACGGGCCAGGGGTCGCCGTCGGCGGGGACCGCGGGGCCGCGCGCGGCCCGGTAGGCGCCGAGGAAACGGACCCAGTCCGCACCGGGCAGCAGCCCGGACGCGAACCAGGCGGCCGGGCGGGCCAGATCCCAGGCCGGGTCGCCGAGACCCAGGTCGTCCACGTCGATCAGCAGCCAGGGGCCGTCGGGGGCCGGGTGGCGGACGAGTTGCCCCAGGTGCAGGTCGCCGTGGCACACCGCGGACGCGTACGGCATAGACGCCTCGGCGCGCGCCCAGGCGGGCAGCGTCGCCCAGGCCCGCTCCACGGGGACGGCCGCGGGGTGCGCGGCCGCGTCCCGGCGCATCCGGGCGACGGCTCGGGCGGCCTTGACGGGGCCGCGCATCTCGGGGAGCGGGCCGGGGAGTTCGGGCACGGGCAGGCGGTGCAGACGGGCCAGCAGCGTGGCGGCCGCTTCCCACGGGGCGTCCTGCGGGGCGTCCGGGTCGACGGGCGCGCCGAGCGGCCAGCAGGTCACCGGGCGGCCGTGCAGCTCCGCCGCGGGCAGCCGCAGCGGGGGCAGCAGGACGCCGGTGAGCCGGGGGTGCGCGGCGAGGGCGAGGCGGGCCGCGAGGCCGACGCGGTCCGTGGCCGCGGCGTGCGCCTTGGCGACGACGCCGCCGTGCCGGACGACGGTGCCGTCGTCGCGGTCGGCGAGGACCTTGCCGGGGGCCGGGCAGGCGCAGGGGGCGGGGGCGGGGCGGTGCCGGTGGTACGCGCGGTGGGCCGTGTCAGCCAGCGCGCGGCGCAGCGTGGGTGTGATGGTGATGTCGTCCTCCCCCGCCGCCGCGGTGTGCCGTGCTGCCTGCGCCGCAGGGTATCGCGCCGGTCGTGGGGCGCTGGGGTCGGAGATCGGGCCCCCGCCCCTTCCCGAAAGGCCTCAGTCGCCGACCGGGCTCAAAGATCGTCCTCAAACGCCGGACGGGCTGATTTTTCGCGGTGCCCGCGCGGCTCGTGAGCCGCGCGGGCACCGCGTGCCGTCCGCCGCACCCCCGTCCCCACGGGGTATATGGCCGGATGTCCCCGCCCGGACCGCTCTTCCGGGCCTGGGGCGCCGCTCAGCGCCCCAGCATCACGCCCACGGACGACGCTTGTGTGACCACTGCTTCCCAGCCGCCGAAGACGACGACGAGCAGGGCCGCCAGGGGAAGGACCATGGCCGTCGCCACCAGGGGGTGGCGGGTGCCGGACCGGCGAGCGCCGAACGCGGCGTATGACCTGCGCTCCTGCGTGCGGACCAGCGTCCGCGGCACCGTGTCCGCCATGGTTCTCTCCTGTCGTGTCAACAGCGGCGGGTGTCTGACCTCGGGGGACGAGTGCTGCACCCGCCGCTTGCCTTCAAACCTAGGCGGCGGGCGCTCCGGGGGCGTCATGCCCTCGTACCGATTGCCTGGCCTCCCTCGGGATGAGCGGCGAGCCGCCGTGTACTCCCCTGGGTGGAGACGCGGCGCCAGGACTGAGGGTCTTCCCGGAGGGGTCGCCGTACTCGCCGAGTACGCGCCGCCGCCTCCCGCGCGGGAGGTTCCTCCTCGGGTGACTTCACTCACGTCGGCCGCCCCTTCGCGCACCGCGGCCCCCGCCCCGCGATCGCCGCCTCGTACGCTCTGGCGGCCCGGCCGTCTTCCGTGACCCCAATCCCCTTTCCGAGAGCGACCGTTGGGCATGCGGGCAGGTCCCGCGACACCGGTGTCCCGCCGCGCTGACCGCCCCTCAATTCACCCACCGGACGCCGACAATCGATCGGTCCGTGAAGGCGCGGCCTCTGCGCGCGTACGGGCGGGGAAACGTAAGCTGTGGCTCGTCAATCGGACAGGCAGCGGGGATGGACATGGCGATGATGCGGCTCCGGCGCGAGGACCCGCGTGTCGTCGGCTCGTTCAGGATTCACCGGCGGCTGGGCGCGGGTGGCATGGGTGTGGTGTTCCTGGGCTCCGACCGCCGTGGCCAGCGGGTCGCCCTGAAGGTGATCCGGCCGGACCTGGCGGAGGACCAGGAGTTCCGGTCGCGCTTCGCCCGTGAGGTGTCGGCGGCGCGCCGGATCAGGGGCGGGTGCACGGCCCGGCTGGTGGCCGCCGATCTGGAGGCGGACCGGCCGTGGTTCGCGACCCAGTACGTGCCGGGGCCCTCGCTGCACGACAAGGTCGCCGACGAGGGGCCGCTGACGGCGGCCGAGGTGGCCGCGGTCGGCTCCGCGCTCGCGGAGGGGCTGGTCGCCGTCCACGAGGCCGGGGTGGTGCACCGGGACCTGAAGCCGTCCAACATCCTGCTGTCGCCCAAGGGCCCGCGCATCATCGACTTCGGCATCGCCTGGGCCACGGGCGCGTCCACGCTCACCCACGTGGGCACGGCGGTGGGCTCGCCGGGGTTCCTGGCGCCGGAGCAGGTGCGCGGGGCGGCGGTCACCCCCGCGACCGACGTGTTCTCGCTGGGGGCCACGCTGGCCTATGCCGCGATGGGCGATTCGCCGTTCGGGCACGGCAGCTCCGAGGTCATGCTCTATCGCGTGGTGCACGAGGAGGCACAGCTGCGCGGGGTGCCGGACGCTCTGGCGCCGCTGGTGCGCGCGTGTCTGGCCAAGGCCCCCGATGAGCGCCCCAGTACGCTGCAGCTCTCGCTGCGGCTCAAGGAGATCGCGGCGCGCGAGGCCCAGGGGCTGACCGACAGCCGCCCGCCGGCTCAGCGCCACGCGGCGGACCGGCCGTCGGGGCAGCACGCGGACGCGTACCCCGAGCGCCGCACGCTGCGGCACACCCGGCCCGCCTCCCCGGCGTCCGGCCCGTCCCGTCCCTCCCGTCCTTCCAGCCCGTCTGGTCCGTCCAGCCTGTCTGGTTCTTCCGGCTCCTTCGGTTCCGAGGCGTCCCGTGCCGGTCGGCGCCCGTCCGCGTCCCGCGGCGGCACCGCACGCTCCGGGAGCAGGGCCGCGCCGCGCAGCGGTACGGGGCGGCAGGGGCCGCGTACGACGGGCGCCGCGCGTAGGGTGCCCGCCAATCCGCGGCTGCTGCGGCAGCGGCTGATCGTGTTCGTCGTGGTGACCCTGCTGGTGGCGCTGGGGATCGCGGCGGCACAGGGATGCCAGGGGCCCGCCCAGGGGCTGCGGCAGCAGATCTCGGGGCAGGACACCCCCGGTGTGGTCGAGCACTCAGCGCGCCAGCCGCGAGGACTTCCGTAGCGGCGCTCGACGACGCCCGCCGTGCGGTGCCGTGCGGGCGTTGACCGCGCCAGGCGGGGCCGCGACGGCGGGGCGACCGGCCCGTGTCCCGGCCGCGCGCGGTCCCGGCCGGGTGGCGGTCCGCCGCCGTGCCCGCCGTTCGTGTCTGCCGTTCGTGTCCGTCGACGCGTCCATTCGGGGGCCTCGGACGCGCGCGGACCGCCGCGGCGTCGCAGGCTGGCCTTGTCCAGCCGGTCGTGCGCGGACCGGGCACACGCCGTCGAGGCCAGGGATCGTCAGGAGCGCTCATGGCAACAGGCTGGGACCCCCGGCCCGCCCACCCCGCCGACGGAGACGGCGGCGGTGAGTGGCTGCCCGTCCTCGACATCCCCGCCCCCGCCCGGCAGCGGCGCTGGACCGTGCTGCTGCGCTGGCTGCTGCTCATCCCCCAGTTCGTGGTGGTCATCCTGCTGTCCGTCGCGGCGTTCTTCGTGACCATCGTCGGCTGGTTCGCCGCGCTGGTCACAGGGCGGCTGCCCGGCGCGGTCTTCGACTTTCTCGGCTCGGTGCTCGCCTACCGGACGCGGGTCAACGCGAGCGCGATGCTCCTGGTCGACCGCTATCCGCCGTTCTCGTTCTCCGCGCCCGACTACCCGGCGCGGATCGAGCTGCGGGCCACCCCGCTGAACCGGCTCGCGGTGCTGTTCCGGTTGATCCTGGTGATCCCCGCGGCGATCGTCAACAACCTGCTCCAGGCGGGCTGGTTCGCGGTCGGCTGGATCTTCTGGCTCATCACCCTCGTGCTGGGCCGGCTCCCCCGCCCCTGCTACGCCGCCACCGCCGCCGTGGTCCGCTACGGCATGCGCCTCACCGCGTACTTCACGCTGCTGACGCCCGCCTATCCCAAGCGGGTCTTCGGCGACCCGCCGGTACCCGACGACCAGGTCCGCTCCGGCACCCGGCCGCTGGTCCTGAGCACCGGGGCCAAGGTCCTCGTCGTGGTCTTCCTGGTGCTGGGCCTGGCGAGCAGCGTCGCGTCGAACACCGCGTACTACGGCGACGACGACGGCGACAAGGGCACGTACCGTGCCGTGACACCGGCCGGGCGGCCCTGACGGCTGCGGGAGTCGCTCAGGCGGACCGTGTCACGTAGAGGGCCACGGCGGAGGCCGCGGCGACGTTGAGGGAGTCCACGCCCGCGGCCATGGGGATGCGGACCCATTCGTCGGCCGCGCGCAGGGCGTCGACCGACAGGCCCTCGCCTTCGGTGCCGAACATCAGGACCAGCTTCTCGTAACGGCGGGCGGCCAGTTCGTCGATGGTGATCGACTTCTCGGAGAGGCACAGCGCGGCCGTCACGAAGCCGTGCCGCCGGAACAGGTCGGCGTCGTCGGGCCAGGACGTCAGCCGGGTCCAGGGGACCTGGAAGACCGCGCCCATGGACACCTTCACGGACCGGCGGTAGAGGGGGTCGGCGCAGCTCGGGGTGAGGAGGACGGCGTCCACGCCCAGGGCGGCCGCGTTACGGAAGGCGGCGCCCAGGTTGGCGTGGTCGACGATGTCCTCGAACAGGGCGACGCGCAGTCCCGTACCGCCCTGGCCCGGCTGGCGGGCGGCGGTGAGGAGCGCGTCGGCCGCGGGGAGCGGTTTGCGCTGCATGGAGGCGAGGGCGCCGCGGTGTACGTGGTAGCCGGTGACCCGCTCGGCGAGCTGGGGGCTGACCGCGTACACCGGGGCCGGGACCTCGTCGACGACGTCGCGCATGACGTCCACCCACTTGGCCGAGAGCAGCATCGACCGCATCTCGTATCCGGCGGTCCTGGCGCGTCTGATGACCTTCTCGCCCTCGGCGATGAAGAGGCCCTCGGCGGGCTCGCGCCTGCGCCGCAGCTCCACGTCGGTCAGTCCGGCGTAGTCGCTCAGGCGCGGGTCGTCGGGGTCGTCGATGGTGATGAGATCGGCCACAGGGTGATACTGCCTTGTTCGGGGTGCGGTGCCAACGGCCCGGCACGGATTGCGTTACCGACGGTTACGCGGGTGTCGGTCCTACGGTGACGACCTCGCCGATCACGATGACGGCGGGGGGCCGGACCTCCTCGTCGGCGACTGTCTGGGCGACCGTGGCGAGCGTGGCGTCCACCCGGCGCTGGGCCGCCGTGGTGCCCTCCTGGACCAGGGCGACCGGGGTCTCGGGCGCGCGGCCGCCGTCGATCAGGGTCCGCGCGATCGCGCCGATCTTGTCCACGCCCATCAGGACGACGAGGGTGCCGCGGAGCCTGGCGAGGGCCGCCCAGTCGACGAGGGAGCGCTCGTCGTCGGGTGCGACATGGCCGCTGACGACGGTGAACTCGTGGGCGACGCCGCGGTGCGTGACCGGGATTCCGGCGGCGCCGGGCACCGAGATCGAGCTGGAGATGCCGGGCACGACGGTGTACGGGATGCCCGCCTCGACGAGTGCCTGGGCCTCTTCCATGCCGCGGCCGAAGACGAAGGGGTCGCCGCCCTTGAGGCGGACCACGGCCTTTCCGGCCTTGGCGTGCTCGATCAGCGCGTTGTTGATCGCCTCCTGGGCCATGAAGCGGCCGTACGGGATCTTCGCGGCGTCGATCACCTCGACCTGCGGCGGGAGCTCGTCGAGCAGGTCGCGGGGGCCGAGCCGGTCGGCGATGACGACGTCCGCCTCGGCGAGCAGGCGGCGGCCGCGCACCGTGATCAGGTCGGGGTCGCCGGGGCCGCCGCCGACCAGGGCGACGCCCTGGGTGCGGACGCGGTGGTGCGGGGCGACCAGGGTGCCGTCCCGCAGGCCCTCGACGACCGCGTCCCGGATGGCGGCGGTGCGGCGCGGGTCGGGGGCGCCGCCCGTGAGCACCGCGACCGTGACGCCCTCGCTGCGGCCGGTGGCCGGGGTCCAGGCGGTGGCGGCGGTGGCGTCGTCGGAGCGTACGCACCAGACGCGGTGGGCCTCGGCCTCGGCGGAGGCGGCCTCGTTCGCGGCGTGGTCGCTGGTGGCGATCAGCGCGTACCAGGCCTCGGCGAGGTCGCCTGCGGCGTAGCGGCGGCGGTGCCAGGTGATCTCACCGGTGTCCGCCATGGCCTCGACGGACGGCGTCGCGGTCGGGGAGATCAGCGTGACGTCAGCCCCGGCCGCGAGGAGGGCGGGCAGGCGGCGCTGGGCCACCTGGCCGCCGCCGATGACGACTACGCGGCGGCCGGTGAGACGGAGACCTACGGGGTAGGCGGGGTGGTCGGCCATGACGGTTCGGCTCCCTTGGGCGGCTGTGCGGGCCGCTGCGGCGGTGGAGCGGCGTCTGGCGTGCGGTGATGGGGTCTGACGTGAGGCGGTGGGGGTGCGGCGTGGTGCGGGTCCAGAGTACGGGCCCGCACCGCGCTTGCCGTGTGCTACTTCTCCGTGACACCCGCCGAGTCGAAGGTCGCCACCTCGTGCATCGCCCGCGCCGCGCTCTGCACCACCGGGAGGGCCAGCAGCGCGCCGGTGCCCTCGCCGAGGCGCAGGTCCAGATCGACCAGCGGGCGCAGGCCGAGCTTGTTCAGGGCGGCGACATGGCCCGGCTCGGCGCTGCGGTGCCCGGCGACGCAGGCCGCCAGGGCCTCCGGGGCGATCGCGCGGGCCACCAGGGCGGCGGCTCCGGCGCTGACGCCGTCCAGGATCACCGGCGTACGCAGGGACGCGCCGCCGAGCAGCAGGCCGACGATCGCGGCGTGCTCCAGGCCGCCGACGGCCGCCAGGACGCCGATCGGGTCCGCCGGGTCGGGCTGGTGGAGTTCCAGGGCGCGGCGGACGACGTCGGTCTTGCGGGCCAGGGTCTCGTCGTTGATGCCGGTGCCGCGGCCGGTGACCTCGGCCGGGTCGGCGCCGGTGAAGACGGAGATCAGGGCGGCCGACGCGGTGGTGTTGGCGATGCCCATCTCGCCGGTGAGCAGCGCCTTGTTCCCGGCCGCCACCAGGTCGCGGGCGGTGTCGATGCCGACCTCGACGGCGGCCTTGACCTCCTCTCGGGTGAGGGCGGGCCCGGTGGTCATGTCCGCCGTACCGGCCCTGACCTTGCGGGGCAGCAGGCCGGGGGTGGCCGGGAGGTCGGAGGCGACGCCGACGTCGATGACGCAGACCTCGGCGCCGACCTGGTTGGCGAAGGCGTTGCAGACCGCGCCGCCGCCGAGGAAGTTGGCGACCATCTGGCCGGTCACCTCCTGCGGCCAGGGGGTGACGCCCTGGGCGTGCACGCCGTGGTCGCCCGCGAAGATCGCGACGGCCGCGGGCTCCGGGATGGGCGGCGGGCACATCCGGGACAGGCCGCTGAGCTGTGCGGAGATGATCTCCAGCATGCCGAGCGCGCCAGCTGGTTTGGTCATCCGCTTCTGCCGCTCCCAGGCCTCGCCGAGTGCCTTGGCGTCCAGCGGGCGGATGCCCGCGACGGTCTCGGCGAGCAGGTCGTGCGGCTCTTCGCCGGGCAGCGCGCGGCGGCCGTACGTCTCCTCGTGGACGACCCAGGACAGCGGGCGGCGCTTGGACCACCCGGCGGACATCAGCTCCGGCTCGTCGGGGAACTCGTCGACGTATCCGACGCAGAGGTACGCCACGACCTCCAGGTGGTCGGGCAGGCCCAGTTCGCGGACCATCTCGCGCTCGTCGAAGAAGCTGACCCAGCCGACGCCGAGGCCTTCGGCGCGGGCGGCGAGCCAGAGGTTCTCGACGGCGAGGGCCGAGGAGTACGGGGCCATCTGGGGCTGGGTGTGGCGGCCGAGGGTGTGGCGGCCGCCGCGGGTGGGGTCGGCGGTGACGACGATGTTCACCGGGGTGTCGAGGATCGCCTCGATCTTCAGTTCCTTGAACTGCTTGGCGCGGCCCTTGGGGAGGGACTTGGCATACGCCTCGCGCTGGCGGGTGGCCAGCTCGTGCATCGCGCGCCGGGTGTCGGCGGAGCGGATGACGACGAAGTCCCAGGGCTGCGAGTGGCCGACGCTGGGGGCGGTGTGGGCGGCCTCCAGGACGCGGAGCAGCACCTCGTGCGGGATGGGGTCGCTGCGGAAGCCGTTGCGGATGTCGCGGCGCTCGCGCATGACGCGCAGCACGGCGGCGCGCTCGGCGTCGTCGTAGCCGGGGGCGGGAGCGGGGGCGGCGGTCGGCTCTTGGGGCTGTGGGGGCTGCTGGGCCCCCTGGAGCTCCCAGGTCCCTTGAGGCTCCTGAGGCTCCAGGAACTCCGGGCCCTCTTGGGGCTCCAGAGTCTCCAGGGCTCCCGGAGTCTCTGGCGACTGCGGGGACTGCGGGGACTGCGGAGGCTTCGGGGCTTCGGAGGTCGCCAGGGCCCCGGACGGCTCGGGGCTCTCGGGACCCTCGGGGCCCGAGCCCCCTGCCGCTGCGGCCGGTTCCCTGGCTTCGTCGGCGGGGAGCGGGGCCGTCTGGCCTTCGTCGGTGGAGGTGGCCTCGACGGCTGTCGGGTTCAGCGCGGACTCCGGGGTGGCGTGGGGTGCGGGTGGTGCGGGTGGTGCGGCAGCGGTGGTGGCCTCGCTGTCAGAGGGGAGCGCGGCGGCTTCCTGCGCGTTGGCGTCAGGCATGGCGGGCCGCGTGTCCGCGTCGGGCGCGCTCGACGGGGCGGTGGCCTGGCCGCCCGCGCCGTGCGCGGCAGTCGGCTGGCCGTCGCGTACGGGCAGGACGGCGGCCTGGTCGTCGGTGGCGGGCGTCGCGTCCGGCTGGCGGTCCGAGCCTGGCCGAGCGGTGCCGAGCCCGTCGGCCGACTGGGCGTCAGCGTCCGGCGCGGCGGCGGCCTGTGCAGCGTCGCCGGGCACCGCCGCCGACTCGCCGTCGGCCTGCCCATCCGCGCCCGGCACGGGGGCAACCGGCACATCGGCGCTCTGCGCGGCTGCGCTATGCGCATCGGTGCCGGGCTCGGCAGCGACCTGCCCAGCGGGGGCGGCGGGTACGACGGCTGCCTGACCGTCAGCACCCGCCACTGCTGTGGCCTGCGCATCCGCGCCAGACATCGCGGCCTGACCATCCGCGCCCGGCAGCACGGCAGCCTGGACGCCAGCACCGGCCGACGCGGCGGCCTGCGGCTCGCCACCCGACACCGCGACAGACCCACCGTCACCTTCTGGCGCGCCAACGGGCTGCGCCACCACACTAGGCGCGGTGACCGCCTGGGCGTCAGCACCCGGCACCGAAGCCGACTGGGCACCAACACCGGCCGACGCGGCGGCCTGCGGCTCGCCACCCGACACCGCGACAGACCCACCGTCACCTTCTGGCGCACCAACGGGCTGCGCCACCACACCGGGCGCGGCGACCGCCTGGGCGTCAACGCCCGGCACCGGGACAACCTGACCATCCGCGCCCAACGCCCCGACAGCCTGGCCGTCACCTTCTGGCACACCAACGGGCTGCGCCACCACACCAGGCGCGGCGACCGCCTGGGCGTCAGCACCCGGCACCGAAGCCGACTGGACGCCAGCACCGGCCGACGCGGCGGCCTGCGGCTCGCCGTTGGGGGACTGGGCGGCGGCCTGCGCGGCGTCGACGGGGCTCTGCTCGTCGGGCTGCCCGTCCGTGCCCGGCGCGGGGGCGGTCCGCTCGTCGGCGCCTTGTGCGGCTGTGGGCTGCCCAGCGGTGTCGGGCGAGGTGACGGTCCGCGGGGCGGTGTCCGGCGCTGTGGCCGCCTGAGCGTTAGGGCCAGCCACGGCAGCGGGCTGCGCCGCACCGCCGGACGCCGCCTGGGCGCTGTTGCCGGGCGCGACGCCGGGTTGCGTATATGCACTGGACGTGACGGGCTGGCCGTCCGTGGCCGGTGGCGCGTCGACGGTTGGGGTCACGGTCATGGCGTGGGGCGGGGTCGGCGCCAGGTGCGGGGTGACCGGAATCTGGCCGTCGACCGGGACGAACTGGCCCACCGGCGCCGAAGGCTCCGGGGACGGTGTGGCGTCTGTGGCGCTCGGGACGACCGTTTCCGCGGTCGACACAGGGGACTGCGGTGCCCACGGGGCCGCCCCCTGCGGGGGCGTCTCGCCGGGTTGCGGGCCCGGAACGTCGAGGTACTCCGGGCCCGTGGTGGACGGTCCACGCACCGGACCGGCGGGTCCGACGCTGGGCGCCGCGGGTGCCGGACCGGCGGCCGGACCGCGGTCCGCGAGCGAGCGCACCGGGCCCGCCATCGCACCCGGCACGGGCGGACCCAGGTGCAACGGGCGCCGCGCGGGGCCGCTCTGCGGCGGCACGGCGTGGTCGGACGACGCGTCGGGCGCGGGCGACGGGCCCGGCACGCGGACCGCTCCGAGGTCGATCGAGCCGCTGTCGCGGCCCGCTGTCTCGTGCGGGCCGGGTTCGGGCGCGGGCTGCGGCGTCGGCTGCGCGGCCGCCGACGGGCCCGGCTGCCCCTCGGTCCACGCTCCCTGCGCGCCCGGCATCAGCAGCTGATCGTCATCGTCCGTCGCGGTCTCCGCGGGGGCGATGAAGGTGTGCACACCCGAGGCAGGCGTGCCCGGCTGCTCCACCGTGCCCGCGTCCTGAGGCAGTCCCTCACTCGGGACCTGGCCGGTGTCGGTCATGCGTACCCCTCGCCCATTGGTCGTGCTCTCCTTCGGCCGGCTCGCCCAGGGGCGGCGCGTCGGCCACCCATGGACAAGAACGAGCGTGCGCGCCGCGCGGCACGAACGACCCATCGACAAAACGACAAAGCGCAAAAACGCCTAGGCCATTGTCGCGGCCGCACCCACCACTGTGGCAGTGGATCCGCCACAGCCCGCTGTGGACTGCGCCACGTCGCGCGTCCCTCCCGGTTCCCGCAGTACCACAGACACCCCAAATCGGGCGCACCTTTAAGGCATTGACGGATAAACCGACGAACGTCCTGGCGTGGTACAACAATCGGCCAGCCTACCGCTCGCCTCGCGGCGGCATGGTCACGGGGCGCGGTCCGAGCGCACGCCCGGCCTCAGGGGCGCCAGGGCGTGTCCGTCAGGCAGGCCAGTCCTAGCGCGCTCCCAGTTCCCCGGAGAGGAGGAAGGCGACCGCGCGCTCGCGTTCCGTCCAGGCTCGGGTGTCCAGTTCCACGGACTGCAACAGGGCGCACTCGACGGCGTATCCGTGCTCGGTGAGGTCCCGGCCGATCAGTTCGGCCTCGTCGCGGGTGGCGGCGTGCGTCACGATCCGCTCGGGCCTGCGGTCGGCGACCGCCGAGACCACGGCCGCTCCCCCGCCCCCTACCCGTACGACGTCGGGCTCGGGCAGGTCCTCCAGGACGAGCGGCGCGGTTCCGTGCAGGATCTGCGGCTGGACCCCGAAGCGGCGGGCGACGGCCGCGGTGCGCCCGCAGGCGTCGGCGTCGCGGTCGACGGCGATCACGGCGGCGCCGAGCCGCGCGGCCTCGGCCGCCAGGGCGCCGCTGCCGCAGCCGATGTCCCAGAGGAGGTCTCCGACACGGGGGCCGAGGCGCGCGAGCTGGGCCGCGCGCAACTGCTGGTTCTCCCCTTCCGGCAGCTCGCCCCCGTACTCGCCGGTGGGCAGCGCCCAGCCGCGCGGCCGGGCGGCCGGGTCACGGCCCGCGAGCCAGCCGGTGTCGGCGGAGGCCTGGCCGCCGATGACGAGGACGACGTTCGGGTCGCGCCAGGCGCGGTCGGCGACCTTGTCCGAGGTGAGGACGGTGACCTGCTCCCGTGTGGTGCCCAGTTCCTCGCAGATGACGAAGGTGCGGTGCACGCCGTCGAGGAGCAGGGCCAGCTCGGCGGGGCCCGCGCCCGGCGAGGTGAGCACCGCGACCTTGGGGTGGGCGCGGCAGACGTTGACCGCGCGGCGCAGGGTGCGGGTGTGCGCGACCACGACCTGGGCGTCGTCCCAGGGCATCGAGGCGCGCGCGAAGGCCTGGGCGACGGCGGAGACGGCGGGGATCACCTCGACCTCGAAGCCGTGCTCGGGTGCGCGCAGGGTGCGGACGACGCCGAAGAATCCGGGGTCGCCGTCGGCCAGGACCACGGCGGTGCCCCGGTGGGCGGCGATCCGCCGGGCGGCCAGCGTGACGCTGCCGAGCCGGACGCGCTCCGCCGCCTCGGGCACCTCGGGCAGCGCCAGGTGGTGCGCCGCGCCCGCCACCAGCGTGGCGGCGGCGAGTGCGGAGCTGGCCGCCTCGGTCAGCGGCGAGCCGTCCCAGCCGATCACCGTGACCCGGTCGGCCATCGTCGTCAGTCTCCTGTGGGGTTCTCGGAGGTCGTGAACAGGGGGTACGCGAACCGCCCCTGAGCAGGCCGTCAGCGAGCGGCGGCCAGGGCAACGTGAGCGTACCCGCTCGCGCGGGCCGGGGCGCGTGCGGATCAGTTCCACTCGGAGAAGTCGGAGAAGTCGGTGTAGCCGGAGGCGTCGGCGAGCTGCTCGGTGACGCCGTCGAAGTCCTCGGGCAGCAGGCTCCAGACGATCAGGTCGGTGCGTACGTCCTGCCAGCCGTCGCCGCCGGTGCCGCCGTCAGCGTCTCCGTCAGCGCCGCGGTCGTTCCAGGTGCGCGCTATCCACGCGCCGCGCAGCACCCCTTCGCTGACGCAGCCGATCTTCTGCGCGACCTGCTGGGCGGCGGTGTTGTCGGCGGCGGTGCGCAGCTCCAGGCGCTCGAACTTCTGGTCGCGGAACAGCCACTGGGCGACGGCGACGGCGGCCTCGGCCGCGTAGCCCTCGCCGCGGGCCCAGGGGGCGATGACGTAGGACATCTCGGTCGCCCGTACCCGCCAGTCGGTGTGCTGGAGGTGCACGACGCCGACCAGTCGCTGGGTGAGGAACTCGGTGACGGCGAACACGATGCCGCGGCCTTCGGCGCGCTCGGCGGGGGCGAGCCTGGTGACCCACTCTCGGGCGTCGGCCTCGGTGTAGGGGTGCGGCACGGCGGTCCAGGAGGTGACCAGTTCGTCGTTCATCATCTCGACGCAGGCCTGGACGTCCACCTCGTCGAAGGGGCGCAGCACCAGCCGCTCCGTACTGATGGAGATGTCCGGGAACACCAGGTGGGCCGTCTTCATCGCGCCGCTCCGTCACTGCAGGATGCTGAAGTGCCCCAGCATGCAGCATCACAGCGGGCAACCGCACCACGGGGCCCGCACCTTGGCGGGTGCGGGCCCCGTGGTAGACGACGGTCCGTCAGACACGCGTGCGGACGGTTGGGCGGCCCGTCAGAACGCGGGCAGCACCGCGCCGTCGAACTCCTTCTCGATGTACTTCTTGACCTCGGGGGACTGGAGCAGCTTGACGAGCTTGGCGACCCGCGGGTCGTTCTCGTCGCCCTTCTTGACGGCCAGCAGGTTGGCGTACGGGTTGCCCTTGGCCGTCTCCTGGACCAGGGCGTCATCGGCCGGGCTGAGGTCGGCCTCCACCGCGTAGTTGCCGTTGATCACCGCGGCGTCCACGTCACCGAGCGAGCGGGGCAGCTGGGCCGCCTCCAGCTCCTTGAACTTCAGCCCCTTCGGGTTCTCGGCGATGTCCTTGGGGGTCGCGTCGTTGCCCGCGCCGTCCTTCAGCGTGATGACACCGTTGGCGTCGAGCAGCTTGAGCGCGCGCGCCTCGTTGGTGGTGTCGTTCGGAAGGGCGACGGTCGCGCCCTTGGCGAGCGCGTCCAGCTTCTCGATCTTCTCGGAGTAGAGGCCGAGCGGCTCCAGGTGGACGTCGGCGACCGGGACGATGTCGGTGCCGTTCTTCTTGTTGAAGTCGTCCAGGTACGGCTTGTGCTGGAAGAAGTTGGCGTCGACCGAGCCGTCCTGGGTCGCGGTGTTCGGCAGGACGTAGTCGGTGAACTCCTTGACCTCGAGCTTGAGGTCCTCCTTGGCGGCCAGGTTGTCCCGGACGTACTCGAGGATCTTGCCGTGCGGGGTCGGGCTGGCGGCGACGACCAGGGCGTCGCCGCCCGAGCCGGAGCCGGAGTCGGAACCGCAGGCGGTGAGGCCGAGGGTGAGGGCTCCGACGGCCAGGACGGCGCTGGTGATCTTTACGGTATTACGCACGAAAAGTGCCTTTCTCCATGAGTGGTGCGGTGGTGCCACCCGGTTACGGGTGTCGGTGCGGGTCAGGAAGTCTGTGACGGGGCGGCGGCCGGTGCGGTGTTCCGCAGCAGGCGCAGCCGGGGGGCCGTGGAGCCGCGGCCGCGGCGGGAGAGCGAGCGGGCCGTGTAGTCGCCGGTGAGCTGGATGGCCGAGATGACGACCGCCAGGATGCCCACGGTGATCCACATCAGGCCGGACTCGAAGCGCTGGTAGCCGTAGCGGATCGCGATGTCGCCGAGGCCGCCCGCGCCCACGGTCCCGGCCATCGCCGAGTAGCCGATGAGGACGACGACCGTGGTGGTGGCGCTGGAGACCAGCGAGGGCAGCGACTCGGGCACCAGGACCTTGCGGACCACGGTCCAGGTGTTGCCGCCCATGGCCTGTACGGCCTCGACGAGGCCGTGGTCGACCTCGCGTACGGCGGTCTCCACCAGCCGCGCGAAGAACGGGATCGCACCGATGGACAGGGGCACGATCGCGGCCTCGACGCCGATGGTGGTGCCGGTGATCCAGCGGGTGAAGGACATCAGCGCGACCATCAGGATGATGAAGGGCATCGAGCGCGCGATGTTCACGAGCTGGCCCAGGACCTTGTTCAGCACGGTGTTCCGCAGCAGCCCGTCGCGGTCGGTGAGGACCAGCAGGACGCCGAGCGGCAGCCCGCCCACGACGGCGATCAGGGTCGAGAGGCCGACCATGTAGAGGGTGTCCCAGCAGGCCTGCGTGAGCAGCGGCTGCATCTCCGACCAGGTCACTTGGCGCTCTCCTCGACCAGCTGGGACGGGACCGCCGGGCGGCCCGCCACGTCTACTTGCAGGCCCTGCTCGCGCAGGAAGCCGATGGGCACGACGTTGTCCTCGAAGCGTCCGGGCAGTTCGATGCGCATCCGGCCGACCTGCTTGCCGCCGACGGTGTCCATCGCGGCGCCCAGGATCGAGATGTCGACGTTGTACGTGCGGGACAGCTGGGAGATGACCGGCTGGGTCGCGGTGTCGCCGTGGAAGGTGACGTCGACGACGGTGCGGTCCTCGCCCGACGCGTCCCCGCTGACCGGGAAGAGCGCCGTGGCCAGCTCGGAGCCCGGTGTGGCGAGCAGGTCGTGCACGGTGCCGGACTCGACGACGCGGCCGCGCTCCATCAGGGCGGCGGAGTCGCAGATCTGCTTGACGACGTCCATCTCGTGCGTGATGAGCAGGACGGTCAGGCCGAGCTGCCGGTTGAGATCGCGCAGCAGGTCGAGGATCGAGCGGGTGGTGTCGGGGTCCAGGGCGCTGGTCGCCTCGTCGGAGAGCAGCACCTTGGGGTCGCCCGCCAGAGCGCGGGCGATGCCGACGCGCTGCTTCTGGCCGCCGGAGAGCTGGCTGGGGTAGCTGGCGGCCTTGTCGGACAGGCCGACCAGGTCGAGCAGTTCGTGTGCCTTGCGGGTGCGCTCGCGGCCGGATACGCCGAGGATCTCCAGCGGGAGTTCCACGTTGTCCCGTACGGTGCGCGAGGCCAGCAGGTTGAAGTGCTGGAAGACCATGCCGATGCGGCTGCGCGCCGCGCGGAGCTCCTTGCCCGCACGGGGGCCGCGTCCGGCGAGTGCGGTGAGGTCGGCGCCGTCCACGGTCACGGTGCCCGATGTGGGGCGTTCCAGCAGGTTGACGCAGCGGATCAGCGAGGACTTTCCGGCGCCGCTCTGGCCGATGACTCCGTAGACCTCGCCTTCGCGCACATGGAGGTCGACGCCGTCCAGGGCGGTGACCTCGCGGCCGCGCGAGCGGTCGGCCCGATAGATCTTCGTCAGGCCCGTAGTGGTGATCACAGGGTTTCCGTCACTGTCGAGTGCGCGGCGAGGTCGTCGCCGGGCACGGGGCATTCGTCGTTGCAGGGTGCGGGGTGCCGCATGCGCTACGGGGTGTCACAGGCGTACGAGGCCGGTGGGGACAACGTGTGCGCGGGGCGCGGCCGGTCCGGGCGCGGGTGGCGTACGGACGGGCTCAGCGGGTTCGCTTCGGGGCGCGAGGCTGTTGTGCGGGGGCCCTCAGAAGTCGCACATTCGACACATGCGACGAGCACCGGGCGTCATCTTCGCCTCGGTCGCAAGGGTGCGGCTGCTCGTCGTGGTCATGGGCCCCAGTAAAACAGAACGGGGCGCTCAGCGATCGATGCTGTCCGTATAGCGGACAGATTCGTCCGGCCTGAGGACGCGGCGGGGGCCGCCCGGCCCCTGCCGCGGTGGCCGCTCCACCGGCCGTGGCCTGCGTGGACACCCCCGGCCTCGCGGGTGCGACGAGGGCGGCGGCGGGCCTTGCCGGAGCGCGCGCTTGTGGCCAACGCCACGGTCCGCGCCCCTGCGCGGGGGCGCTCGCGGCAGGCCTTTCGTCCCGTAATAGGCTCGCCGCATGCTTGCTGCCCTGACGGTCGCGACCGCCGTGTCCGCGCTCGCACTCGCCGCGTGGTGCGGCTATGCCGCCTACCGCGACCAGCCGACCAAGGACTGGCACTTCATCGGCATGGCGGTGGTGACGCTGTTCGCCGTGGCCCAGCTGGTGGTCGGGATCGTGCAGCTGGCGCGCGGCGAGAAGCCGGACCAGGGGGCGACGCTGTTCGTGTCGTATCTGGTCGGCTCGGCGCTGTGCGTCCCGGCCGCGGGCTTTCTGTCGCTGGCCGAGCGCACCCGCTGGGGCTCGGTGACGGTCGCGGCGGGCGCGGTGGTGCTGGCCGTGCTCGAGGTACGGCTGTATGACATCTGGGGAGGCTGAGATGGCCAGGCGGGACACCGGGGGAACGCGTCCGACACGTCTGATCTCGGGTCCGGGTCTGGTCCTGGTCTGGCTGTACGGCGTGATGGTGGTCGGCGCCGTCTCGCGCTCCGCCTACCAGATCTCCACCGAGTTCGACCGGGCGCCGCTGGCGTACTCGCTGTCCGCTGTCGCCGCGCTGGTGTACGCGTTCATCGCCTACACCCTGGTACGCGGCGGCGAGGCGGCCCGCAGGGCGGCGCTGGTGTGCTGCGCCGCCGAGCTGGTGGGCGTCGTGGTGGTGGGCGTCTGGACGCTGGTCGCCCCCTCGGCGTTCCCGGATGCCACGGTCTGGTCCGAGTTCGGGATGGGCTATCTGTTCATCCCTGTGCTGCTGCCGGTGACGGCGCTGTACTGGCTGCGGCGTCCTTCGCCAGAGTCAGCAGCGTCAGCCGGGCGTTGACCCGGTCGCTCGCGACCGGCAGATAGCCGTGCTTGCGGTACAGCTGGAGGTTGGTCTCACTGCGGTGGCCGGTGAAGAGCTGGAAACGCTTGACGCCGCCCTGCTCGCCGAGCCGCGCCTCCACGGCGGTGAGCAGCCGTCCGCCCAGTCCGTGCCGCTGCATCCTCGGGTGCACGACGAGCTTGCCGATCCGCGCGGTGCCGTCGGCGTCCACGGTGCCGCGCACCGAGGCCACCACCTCGTCGCCGAGCCGGGCCACCAGGACGCAGCCGTCGCCCAGTTCGGCCTTGACGGACGCCAGCGACTGGGTGAGCGGTTCGATGGAGTAGTCGCCGTACAGCTCGGCCTCGCTCTGATAGCAGAGGTACTGCAGTTTCAGTATCTGCTCGGCGTCCTGCTCGGTCGCCGCCGCAGAGATGGTCACGCTCATGCCCATGTGCGCATGCCTCCCGCTCACCTGTCCGCCGGTTGCCTTCTGAGCACCTGTGCCCGCCGCTCAGGCAGCGCAACCTCCGCCGCGAGCATTCTGCGCAGGCATCCCAGGCAACGGGAACGTTCTGGCCCCAAAGACCCCTGTGAGATACCCAACTCCCCTGCGATCTCCCGGTAGGTCAGGTCCTTCGGGGACAGCAGGGCGGCCATCAGCCGGGGGCAGCGGCCCGGCAGCCGCCGCACGGCCGCGCGTACCGTGCGGCGCCGCTCGGCGGTCAGGGCGGCGCCTTCCGGACCGCCGTCCGGCAGGGCCGCGGGCTCGACGGCGTACGGCTGCTCCCGGCGCGCCCGGCGGCGGGCGCGCCGTGCTTCGTCGTGTACGGCCAGGCGCAGCCAGCGGGCGGGGTCGGGCGGCGGGTCGTCGGCGTCCAGGCGCTCCAGCAGGCGCAGCCACACCGCCTGTTCGAGGTCGGCCGGGTCGGCTCCGGAGGCCAGCGCCTCGGCGGCGGCCTCGGCGGTGAGGAGCGGGCGCAACGCGCCCACCAGGTCTGATACATGAGGGGTCATATCGGGCGGGACGCGGCCGCCCCGGCGGTCGGTTGCCGGGGCGGCCGCGGCTCACCCGTGCGGGCGGGCTCTTGATCAGGCCTTGACGCGGCGGGCTTTGGCGCGGCGGGGCTGACGCGGCGGGCCCTGGAGGGTCAGGCCTTCCTGAAGTCGGCGGCCGCGAGCAGGCCCGTGTCCGGGTTGTCCGTGAAGATCCCGTCGATGCCCGTCTCGAAGTAGCGCCGGAACGCGCCGAGGGAGTCGCCGTAGGCGTTCGGGTCGGTGCCGCGCCGGAACTCCGTCGGCAGGAAGCGGTTCTCGTTGCGCATCGTGTACGGGTGCAGCACCAGGTTCTTCGCGTGCGCGTCCCGGACCAGGGTGGTCGGTGTGCCCAGGCTGCCGTCGGCGTTCTTGGGGATGACCAGGTCGGCCAGCGGGCCGATGCCCTGGGCGTACGAGGCGATCCACGCCAGGCCGTCGGGCGTGATCAGATCGGCGACCGTGCGCGGGTCGCCCGCCTGGACGAAGTCCCACGGCTGGGAGTCGGCGGTCCACAGCAGCACCACGCGCGGCGTGTCGACCAGGCGCGCCATCCGCTCCATGCTGCTGGGCTCGAAGGACTGCAGGAAGGTCGGCGAGTGCTTGCGGTGCCGCCCGCACCGGCGCAGCAGCGCGGCCAGCCGCTCCTCCAGGCCGAGGCCGATGCCGCGGAAGTAGCTGGGGTGCTTGGTCTCGACGTGCAGCCACACCTTACGGCCGCGCCGTCGGCCCTCCCTGTCCGCCCAGCGCAGCACCTCCGCAAAGCTGGGCACGGTCCAGCGGCCGTTGTAGAGGGTGTTGTGCTGCCGGGTGCCGGGGATGCGCTCCACCGCGCGCAGCGTCTTGAGCTCGGCGAGCGTGAAGTCCTCGGTGAACCAGCCGGTGTGCTCGACGCCGTCCACCGACTTGGTCACCTCGCGGTCGGCGAACTCCGGGTGGTCCGCGACATCGGTGGTGCCGGTGATGGCGTTCTCGTGACGGCATACGAGATGGCCGTCCTTGGTGGGCACCAGGTCCTGCTCGATGACGTGCGCGCCCATGTCGAGCGCCAGTTGGTACGCGCCGAAGGTGTGCTCCGGGCGGTAGCCGCTGGCGCCGCGGTGCGCCACCACGGCCGGGACCGGCAGGCGCCGGCCGTGGCCGCCGCCGGTGCGCTGCCCGTCAGCGGCTGCCGCCGTGCCCGACAGGCCGAGCGCGGCGCCGCCCGCGCCGAGTGCGGCGGCGCCCAGGACCGCGCGGCGGCCCGGCCTCACGGCGGCGCCCGCCCCCGTACCCGTCTCTGTGCCCGTGCCCGTGCCCGTACCTGCGTGCTGCTCCTGCGAACTGCCCTGCGTCATGGGGCTCCTCCCTTTCGCGGTCCACTGCTGGGTCGACTCCGCGTCCACGGACGTCTGTTCGGCGCCCGATGTGATGTCCAGCACCTGTCACGGCGAGCACCGATGCTAGGTGGCTACGCCTGTGACAAGGGAGACTCTGGGGCAAACAGAGCGCGCATACACGTCAACACTTCGTATCCATCCCATGAACCCGATGTGCAAACCGCGCGGACCCGCGAGTATCGTCCTCACCTGCACCGAATCTGCACCGACCCCACGCTCACCCCTTGACACCGGAGGACTAGTTGTCCCGCTTTGCGTTCATCAAGGCAGTGCTCGGACCGGTCATGCGCCTGATGTTCCGCCCACGCGTGGAGGGCGCCGAGAACATTCCGGGGTCCGGGCCCGTGATTCTCGCGGGCAACCACCTGACGTTCATCGACTCGATGATCCTGCCGCTGGTCTGCGACCGGCAGGTGCTGTTCATCGGCAAGGACGAGTACGTCACGGGCAAGGGACTCAAGGGCCGCCTGATGGCCTGGTTCTTCACCGGGGTCGGCATGATCCCGGTGGACCGGGACGGCGCGAACGGCGGTGTCGCGGCGCTGATGACGGGACGTCGGGTCCTGGAGGACGGCCGGGTCTTCGGCATCTACCCGGAGGGCACCCGCTCTCCCGACGGCCGCCTCTACCGCGGCCGCACCGGCATCGCCCGGCTGACCCTGATGACCGGCGCGCCGGTGGTGCCGTTCGCGATGATCGGCACGGACAAGCTGCAGCCCGGCGGGGCAGGGCTGCCGCGGCCCGGTCGGGTCACGGTCCGCTTCGGCGAGCCGATGGAGTTCTCGCGCTACGACGGCATGGGCCGGGACCGCTATGTGCTGCGCGCGGTGACGGACTCGGTGATGGCCGAGGTCATGGCGCTGTCGGGTCAGGAGTACGTGGACATGTACGCCACCAAGGCCAAGGCCGCGTAGCGCCTCCCGGCGCTCTGGCCGGGGCACGCGCCCCGGCCAGAGCGCGCGTCCGTGCTGTCGGGCCCCGCGTCCCCGCCGGGGCGTGTGCCCCGGCGCGCCAGGCGGGCGGGCCGCGATGACCGGGCGGGGCTGACCGCGGCGATGCGCGCGGGACGGCGCTCCAGTGGTTCCGCCGCGAGCGTCCTGACGACGCCGCTGTCCCGCCGGTCACGCGCGGCACTCGCCGTCACGGCGCCGGTCAGCGCGCGTCCGCGGGGGCTGGCGGCGCGAGTTCGGCGCTCTCCTCGAGGTGCTGCCCGCGCAGCAGGAACCAGGCGCCCACGGCCGTGGCGAGCAGTACGGCCGCGCCCACCGCGCCCGCCGTCTCCAGGCCCCGCGTGAAGGTGTCGCGGGCCGCCGCGAGGAGTGCCGCGCCCTGCTCGGACGGCAGGCTCGCGGCCGTCTCCACCGCGCCGCCGAGCGACTCCCGAGCCGTGTCCGCCGCCTGCACCGGCACTCCGTCAGGCGTCACGAAGCCCCGGTAGGTGCTCGTGACGATCGAGCCGAGCAGGGCGATGCCGAGCGCCGCGCCCAGTTCGTACGCCGTCTCGGAGACCGCCGACGCCGCTCCCGCCTGCTCCTTGGGGACGCTGGACAGGATGACGTCCGCGGTCACCGTGAAGGCGAGCCCGGCCCCGGCCCCGCCGACGAACAGCGCCGCCATCAGCGACCCCGCCGAGGTGTCGGCGTCCAGCGCCAGGCAGGCGGCGAGCGCCAGGCCGACCGCGGTGAGACCGCCGGAGATGGCGATCCGTACGGACGTCCTGCGGGCCAGCATTCCGGCCGCGAGGCCGAACAGCACCGCGCCCACGGCGGCGGGCAGTTCGATGAGCCCGGCCTCCAGGGGCGAGCGGCCCTGGACCAGTTGCAGGAACTGGGAGAGGAAGAAGACCAGCCCCGACAGGCCGAGGATGGTCAGCAGGTCGGCCAGCACCGCGCCGGAGAACCCCCGGTGCCGGAACAGCCGCATGTCGAGCAGCGGCGAGTCGAGCGTGAGCTGCCGCCGCGCGAACCAGACGAGAGCGCCGACGCCGACCGCGGCGGCGGCCGCGATGTCCCAGCGGACGCCGTGCACCGCGGCCTCCTTGACCGCGTACACCACCGCGACCATGCCGACCAGCGAGAGGCCGACACTGAGCAGGTCCCAGGGTCCGGGCGCCGGGTTGCGCGACTCGGGCAGCAGCTTGACGCCCACGACGACCAGCACGGCCATCACCGGCAGGTTGATCAGGAAGACCGAGCCCCACCAGAAGTGTTCCAGCAGGAAGCCGCCCAGCACCGGTCCGACGGCCGCGCCCGCGGACGCCGCCGCGCCCCAGATGCCGACGGCGAGGCTGCGCTCCTTCGGGTCGTGGAAGATGTTGCGGATCAGGGCCAGCGTGGACGGCATCAGGGTCGCGCCCGCCACACCGAGCAGCGCCCGTGCGGCGATCATCATCTCGGGGCTGGTGGCGTACGCGTTGAGCAGCGAGACACCGCCGAACGCGACCGAGCCGACGAGCAGCAGCTTCTTCCGGCCGATCCGGTCGCCCAGGCTGCCCATGGACACCAGCAGGCCCGCGATGACGAACGAGTAGACGTCGCCGATCCACAGCAGCTGGGTGCCGGACGGGTTCAGGTCCTCGCTCAGGAACGGAGTGGCGAGGCCCAGTACGGTCACGTCGACCGCGACCAGCAGGACGGCCAGGACGAGCACGGAGAGCGCGAGCCAGCGCCCGGACCGCCGTTCGCCGTGGGTGTCGGCCACCCGCTGCTGGGTGCTGGTCATCGTTCCACGCTCCGTCGTACTCCGCCGAGCAGCAGCTCGACGATCATGAATGGGAAGTCTCTGGCCGCGAGGCGGCCGTCCTGTACGGACCAGGCGCCGGAGCCGATCAGTCCGTACAGGGCCTCGGTGAGCCAGGCCGGGGTCAGGTCGATGCGGAACTCGCCCGCCTCCTGGCCGCGCCGGAACAGCGCGGCGAACCGCTCGTCGATCCGCGTCCAGCCCGGATGCTGCTGTTCGCCCTCGAAGAGCTGGTTCTCGGTGACCAGGAAGGCCAGGAACCCGGCGACCGGCTGCACCTCGACGACCAGCCGCCGCAGCGCGCCGGACGCGTCCCCCTCGTCGAGCCGCGCGCGGTCGAGGGTCTCTTCGAGCTGGCGCAGGCCGAGCTCCTCCAGCGCCTTGACCAGCGCGTCCCGCCCGGCGAACTGCCGGTGCAGGGTGGCCCGGCTGATCCCGGCCGCCTTGGCCACCTCGTCCATGGTGGCGGTGGCCCGGCGGGTCAGCAGCTCGGCGGCGGCGCGCAGCACGTGTTCACGATCAACAGCCATGAGACAACGATAGCCCATGTGAGACATGAATGTCTCACATGGGGGCGAGTGTCCGGTGTCACGGGCCGGTCGCGGAAACGCGCCGGGGCCCGGCCGCCATGACGCTGGCGGCCGGGCCCCGGCAGGGCGCTGTGCGCGCTACTTCCCAGGCCGCGCCCAGGCCCGCTGAACGGCCAGGTCCCGCTTGACCTCGGCCAGCTGGACGGCGACCGCCGACGGCGCGGTGCCGCCCCGGCCGTCGCGCGAGGCCAGGGCGCCCGGCACGTTGAGGACCGTGCGCACCTCGGGCGTCAGATGCTCGGAGATCTTGGCGAACTGCTCGTCGGTGAGCTGGTCGAGCTCGATGCCGTGCCGCTCGCACTCCTGGACGCACTCACCGGCGACCTCGTGCGCGACCCGGAACGGCACCCCCTGCTTGACCAGCCACTCGGCGATGTCGGTCGCGAGCGAGAACCCGGCCGGAGCCAGCTCCGCCATCCGTTCCCGGTTGACGGTCAGGGTGGCCATCATGCCGGTGAAGGCGGGCAGCAGGATCTCCAGCTGGTCGCAGGAGTCGAAGACCGGCTCCTTGTCCTCCTGGAGGTCACGGTTGTACGCGAGCGGCAGGGCCTTCAGGGTCGCGAGCAGACCGGTGAGATTGCCGATCAGCCGTCCCGACTTGCCGCGCGCCAGCTCGGCGATGTCCGGGTTCTTCTTCTGCGGCATGATCGAGGAGCCGGTCGAGAAGGCGTCGTGCAGGGTCACGAAGGAGAACTCCTTCGTGTTCCAGAGGATGACCTCCTCCGCGATCCGCGAGAGGTTGACGCCGATCATCGCGGTGATGAAGGCGAACTCGGCGACGAAGTCACGGGACGCGGTGCCGTCGATGGAGTTGCCCGCGCTCCCGCGCTCGAAGCCCAGGTCACTGGCGACCGCCTCCGGGTCCAGGCCGAGCGACGACCCGGCGAGCGCGCCCGAGCCGTACGGCGAGACGGCCGTGCGCTCGTCCCACTGGCGCAGCCGCTCGGCGTCTCGGGACAGCGCCTGCACATGCGCCAGCACATGGTGCGCGAAGAGGACGGGCTGGGCGTGCTGGAGGTGCGTACGGCCGGGCATGGCGACGTCCGGGTGTGCGTCGGCCAGGCCGACCAGCGCCTCCTGGAGGTCGGCGAGCAGACCCCCGACGATCCGGGCGTGGTCGCGCAGATACATCCGGAACAGCGTGGCCACCTGGTCGTTACGGGACCGTCCGGCCCGCAGCTTGCCGCCGAGGTCGGGCCCGAGCCGCTCCAGCAGGCCCCGCTCCAGCGCGGTGTGCACATCCTCGTCCGCGAGGGTGCCGACGAACGAGCCGTCCGCGACATCCGCCTCAAGGCGGTCGAGCCCGTCGAGCATGCGGCTCAGCTCGTCGGCCGTGAGCAACCCCGCCTGGTGCAGCACGCGCGCGTGGGCGCGGGATCCCGCGATGTCGTACGGCGCCAGTCGCCAGTCGAAGTGGACGGACGCGGAGAGTTTTTCCAGGGCCTCGGCGGGCCCGTCGGCGAAGCGACCGCCCCAGAGCCGGACGTCACCGCTGTTGCTGCTCACTGCTGCTCCTCAGGTCGTACTGCGCTCGGGGGCAGGCTACTCAGCCGGGGCCTGGGCGATCCGCGCCCGCGTCTGGCGTTGCGCGGCGGTCTTCGACGACAGGCCGATTCACTGCCATGCATGAGTATGCAGACTTCTGCATGATTCGTCAATGCGGGGTCGGGGCGCGGGGAGATCGGGGCTACGCGGAGATCAGCGGAGATCAGCGGAGATCAGCGGGGATCAGCGAGGCTAAGCGGGGATCAGCCGGGAGTCAGCGGGGCAGCAGCAGAAGCGTGCGCCTGCCGCCGGGGCCGGACGCGACGCGGTGGACGTCCAGGCCGAGCCCGCGGTACCGGTCCAGGACCTGGTCCGGGTCCGCGCCCGCGGCGGCGATCGCCTCCGGCACGAACTCGGTGACGACGGCGGGCCGCTGGCGGGCGATCACGCGCTCCATGGCGCGTATGACCCGGTGTTCGGCGCCCGCCGCGTCGATCCTGACCAGCGTGACGTCCGGCACGCCCGCCAGCAGGTCGTCCAGGCGCACCGCGGGCACCCGTACCGGCGTCCCGCCGAGCGGCAGCTCGACGGCTCCGTTGCGGTCGAGCGCGGCCACCGCGGGCGCGGCGTAGGTGCCGGGGGCGTGGCGGGCCAGCCGGGCCGTGAGCACCCGGTGGCGGCGCGGGTCCGGCTCCACCGCGATGACGTGCCCGCTGGCCCCGGTCACCCTGGCTCCGAGCAGCGCGTGGCGGCCGGATCCGGCGCCCACGTCCACGAAGGTGTCACCGGGCTCCAGGCGTACGCACAGGATGGCCGCGACGTCAGGCTCCACGGCCGATGCTGCCCTCATCCGCTGCCCCTCCCCCGGTACGGGCGGACGCACGCCCCCAGCGTGGCACGGCCCGAGGGAGCCCGGCTCGGGCCGTGCGGGAGCCTCACTCGGGCTGCGGTGGGGCCTGACTCAGGCCGCGGTGGAGGCGGAGTCCGGCCGGGGCGCGGGCGACGGGGGCAACGACAGGCTCTCAGGCGTCAGCGGTCGTTCTGGGCCAGCCGCAGCAGGTGGTCGGCCAGCGCCTGGCCGCCGGTCGGGTCGCGACTGATCAGCATCAGGGTGTCGTCGCCCGCGATCGTCCCGAGGATGGCGTGCAGTTCGGCCTGGTCGATGGCGGAGGCCAGGAACTGGGCCGCGCCCGGCGGGGTGCGCAGCACCACCAGGTTGGCGGAGGCCTCGGCGGAGATCAGGAGTTCCGCGGACAGCCGCCGCATGCGCTCCTCCTTCGCGGACTCGCCGAGCGGGGCCTGCGGGGTGCGGAAGCCGCCCTCGCTGGGCACCGCGTAGATCAGCTCACCGCCGGTGTTGCGGATCTTGACGGCGCCCAGCTCGTCCAGGTCGCGGGAGAGCGTCGCCTGGGTGACGGACAGACCGTCGTCCGCGAGCAGCTTCGCCAGCTGGCTCTGCGAGCGCACCGGCTGCCGGTTGAGGATGTCCACGATCCGGCGGTGCCGGGCGGTACGGGTCTGCGGCACCGCGGGCCCGCCCGGTTCGTTCTCCTGCAGACTCATCGTCGTCGTCTCATTCTGTGGCTCGTCCGTCCCCGTCGGCCTGGTGGGCCGCGTCCAGGACACCGGGCAGCGCCCGGAGGAACGCGTCCACCGCGTCGTCCCCGACGGTCAGCGCCGGCATCAGCCGGATCACATCGGGGGCGGGCGCGTTCACCAGGAGCCCGGCGTCCTGAGCCGCCTGCTGCACCCGGTGTGCCAGCGGCTCCGTGAGCACGATACCCAGCAGCAGCCCGGCACCTCGGACATGGTCGACCAGCGGGTGTCCGGAACGCTCGATTCCGTCGCGCAGCTTCTCGCCCGCGCGCTTCACATGGTCAAGCAGCCCGTCGTCCGCGAGCGTGTCGAGTACGGCCAGACCCGCGGCGCACGCCACCGGGTTGCCGCCGAAGGTGGTGCCGTGCTGGCCGGGGTCCAGCAGGTCGGCGGCCGCGCCGAAGGCGACGACCGCGCCGATCGGCAGCCCGCCGCCGAGGCCCTTGGCCAGGGTCATCACATCCGGCTCGGCGCCTTCCTCGGCCTGGTACGCGAACCAGTGGCCGGTGCGGCCGATGCCGGTCTGCACCTCGTCCAGGACCAGCAGGGCGCCGACCGCGGCGGTGATCTCCCGAGCCGCCCGGAGGTAGCCGGGCGGCGGCACGACGACGCCGTTCTCGCCCTGGATCGGCTCGATCAGCACGAACGCGGTCTGCTCGGTGACCGCCGCCCTGAGCGCCTCGGCGTCGCCGTACGGCACATGCGTGACGTCACCCGGCAGAGGCTGGAAGCCGTCCTGCTTGCCCGGCTGGCCGGTGAGCGCGAGCGCGCCCACGGTGCGGCCGTGGAAGCCGCCGTCGGTGGCGACCATATGGGTGCGTCCGGTGAGCCGTCCGAGCTTGAAGACGGCCTCGCTCGCCTCGGTGCCGGAGTTGCAGAAGAAGACCTTGCCGGGGCGGCCCGCGTGCCGCAGCAGCCGCTCGGCGAGCGCGACCGGCGGCTCGGCGGCGAACAGGTTGGAGACATGGCCGAGTGTGGCGATCTGGTCGCTGACCGCGCGGACGACAGCGGGGTGCGCGTGGCCGAGCGCGTTCACCGCGATGCCGCCGACGAAGTCCAGGTATTCGCGGCCGTCCGCGTCCCAGACCTTGACGCCCTCGCCGCGCGCCAGCGGCAGCCTCGGGGTGCCGTAGTTGTTCATGAGGGCGCCCTGCCAGCGCTGTGTGAGCTCCTGGTTGCCGGTCACTGTGCTCCCCCTGCGGTGTCGTCGCTGTCGGTGCTGCCTGTGCTGCCGTCGTTGCCTGTGCTGCCTGTGCTGTCGGCCTGGCCGTCGGGCACGACCATCGTGCCGACGCCGTCGTCCGTGAAGATCTCCAGCAGGATCGAGTGCTGGACCCGGCCGTCGATCACGCGGGCGGTGTGCACGCCGTTGCGCACGGCGTGCAGACAGCCCTGCATCTTGGGCACCATGCCGCTGGCCAGGTCGGGCAGCAGCTTCTCCAGCTCGCTCGCGGTCAGCCTGCTGATCACGTCGTCGCTGTGCGGCCAGTCCTCGTAGAGGCCCTCGACGTCGGTGAGGACCATCAGCGTCTCGGCGTTCAGCGCGGCGGCCAGCGCGGCGGCGGCGGTGTCGGCGTTGACGTTGTAGACGTGGTCGTCGTCGGCGGAGCGCGCGATGGACGAGACGACCGGGATACGGCCGTCGGCGAGCAGCGCCTCGATCGCGCCGGTGTCGGTCCCGGTGATCTCGCCGACCCGGCCGATGTCCACCGACTCGCCCGCGATGCGCGGCTGGTGCTTGGTCGCGGTGAGGGTGTGCGCGTCCTCGCCGGTGAGGCCGACGGCGAGCGGGCCGTGCTGGTTCAGCAGCCCGACCAGTTCGCGCTGGACCTGTCCGGCCAGGACCATCCGTACGACGTCCATGGCCTCGGGCGTGGTGACCCGCAGCCCGGCCTTGAACTCGCTGACCAGGCCGTGCCGGTCGAGCGCCTCGCTGATCTGCGGGCCGCCGCCGTGCACCACGACGGGCTTGAGCCCCGCGTGGTGCAGGAAGACGACGTCCTGCGCGAAGGCGGCCTTCAGCTCCTCGTCGACCATGGCGTTGCCGCCGAACTTGATGACGACGGTCTTGCCCCGGTGGCGGGTCAGCCAGGGCAGCGCCTCGATGAGGATCTGCGCCTTGGGCAGTGCGGTGTGCTTACGGGTGCTCATGAGTCCTCAGGAGGAGTACGCGCTGTTCTCGTGGACGTAGTCGGCGGTCAGGTCGTTGGTCCAGATCACCACGGGCTCGGCCGCGCCCGCGGCCAGGTCGGCGGTGATCCGCACCTCGCGGTAGCGCATGTCGACCAGGTCGCGGTCCTCGCCGACGCTGCCGTTCTCGCAGACCCGGACGCCGTTGATCGCCACGTTCAGCCGGTCCGGGTCGAAGGCCGCCGCCGTGGTGCCGATCGCGGACAGCACCCGGCCCCAGTTGGGGTCCTCGCCGTGGATGGCGCACTTGAGGAGGTTGTTGCGGGCGATGGAGCGGCCGACCTCGACGGCGTCGTCCTCGCTCGCCGCGTTGACCACCTCGATCCGGATGTCCTTGCTGGCGCCCTCCGCGTCCCCGATCAGCTGCCGGGCGAGGTCGTCGCAGACGGTGCGTACGGCCTCGGTGAACTCGGCGTCGCCGGGGGTGGTCTCACTGGCGCCCGAGGCGAGCAGCAGCACGGTGTCGTTGGTGGACATGCAGCCGTCGGAGTCGACCCGGTCGAAGGTCGTACGGGTGGCGTCGCGCAGCGCCTTGTCGAGTCCGGCGCTGTCGACGGCCGCGTCCGTGGTGAGCACGACCAGCATGGTGGCGAGGCCGGGAGCGAGCATGCCCGCGCCCTTGGCCATGCCGCCGACCGTCCAGCCGTCGCCCTCGTACACGGCCGTCTTGTGCACGGTGTCGGTGGTCTTGATGGCGATGGCGGCCTTCTCGCCGCCGTGCGGGGAGAGCGCGGCCGCGGCCCGCTCGACGCCCGGCAGCAGCCTGTCCATCGGCAGGGTGACCCCGATGAGCCCGGTGGACGCGACGGCGACCTCGCCCGCGCTGTGGCCCTCCAGCACCTGAGCGACCTTCTCGGCGGTGGCGTGGGTGTCCTGGAAGCCCTTGGGGCCCGTGCAGGCGTTGGCGCCGCCGGAGTTGAGGATCACGGCGGACACCTGGCCGCCCTTGAGTACCTGCTCGGACCACAGGACGGGCGCGGCCTTGACGCGGTTGGAGGTGAACACGCCCGCGGCGGCCAGACTCGGGCCGTTGTTGACGACCAGCGCCAGGTCCGGGTTGCCGTTCTCCTTGATGCCCGCGGCGATGCCGGAGGCGGTGAAGCCCTTGGCGGCGGTGACACTCACTGCATCTCCTCGTTCGCTTCTCCGCCCGCGCGGCGCGGCGGTGCGGCCATCGTCGTCTGCGGCCCGGCGGCCGCGCGCGCGTCGCTCACGGTGCGACTCCGATCGTGGAGAGCCCGGTCTGCTCGGGCAGCCCCAGGGCGATGTTCATGGACTGCACGGCGCCGCCCGCCGTGCCCTTGGTCAGGTTGTCGATGGCGCTGATCGCGATCACCCGGCCCGCGCTCTCGTCGTAGGCGACCTGGAGCTGTACGGCGTTGGAGCCGTAGACGGAGGCGGTGGCGGGCCACTGCCCCTCGGGGAGCAGGTGCACGAACGGCTCGTCGGCGTAGGCCTTCTCGTAGGCGGCCCGTACGCCGTCGGCGCTCACGCCGGGCCTGGCCTTGGCGCTGCAGGTGGCCAGGATGCCGCGGGCCATCGGGGCGAGGGTCGGCGTGAAGGACACCGAGACCCGCTCACCGGCGGCCGCGCTCAGGTTCTGGATCATCTCGGGCGTGTGCCGGTGCACACCCCCGACGCCGTACGGCGACATCGACCCCATGACCTCGGAGCCCAGCAGATGGGGCTTGAGCGCCTTGCCCGCGCCGGAGGTGCCGGTGGCGGCGACGATCACCGCCTCCGGCTCGGTGAGGGACGCGGCGTAGGCGGGGAGCAGCGCGAGCGTCACCGCGGTCGGGTAGCAGCCGGGCACCGCGACGCGCTTGGTCCCCTCCAGCGCCGCGCGGCCGCCCGGCAGTTCCGGCAGGCCGTACGGCCAGCTCCCGGCGTGCGCGGAGCCGTAGAACTTCTCCCAGTCCGCCGCGTCCCGCAGCCGGAAGTCCGCCCCCATGTCGATGACCAGGACATCGGGCCCGAGCCGCTCGGCGACGGCGGCGGACTGGCCGTGCGGGAGCGCCAGGAACACCACGTCGTGCCCGGCGAGCGCGTCGGCGGTGGTCGGCTCCAGGACGCGGTCGGCCAGCGGCGGCAGCTGCGGCTGCAGCGCGCCCAGCCGCTGGCCGGCGTTCGAGTGCCCGGTGAGGGCGCCGATCTCCACCTCGGGGTGGGCGCTCAGCAGGCGCAGCAGTTCGCCGCCCGCGTATCCACTCGCCCCTGCCACTGCCGCACGTACCGTCATCGAGCCCTCCTAGTGATGGCATGACTATACGCATGGATGCAGTTTTATACAACGCTTAGTGTGCTCTGGCGCCGATCACGACGGTGGCGTACAGCTCGTCGTCGGTGGCGACGCGCGCGGCCAGCCCGCCCCGCGTGAACGCGTCGACGGCGGCCTGGGCCTGGCGCTCGCTCGTCTCGACCAGCAGGCGCCCGCCGGGCGCCAGCCAGTGCGCGGCTTCGGCGGTGACCCGGCGCAGTACGTCCAGGCCGTCGCCGCCGCCGTCGAGGGCGGCCAGGGCCTCGTGTTCGCGGGCCTCCGGGGGCAGCAGGCCGACCTCGTCGGTGGGGACGTACGGCACGTTGGCGAGGAGGACGTCGACGCGGCCGCGCAGGGCGGCGGGCAGCGGGGCGAACAGGTCGCCCTGGTAGACGCGTCCCTGGGCCGCGGCCACGTTGCGCCGGGCGCAGCGGACCGCGGCGGGGTCGATGTCGGCCGCGTGCAGGTCGACCGGGCCTACGGCCGCGGCCAGCGCGGCGCCCAGCGCGCCCGAGCCGCAGCACAGGTCGACGACGACGGGGAGCCCGCGCCCCTCGGGTACGAGACCGGCCGCCCGCGCGACCAGGAACTCGGTGCGGCGGCGCGGCACGAAGACCCCGGCGTCCACGGCCATCCGGATGCCGCGGAACTCGGCCCAGCCCAGCACGTGTTCGAGGGGAAGACCGGCGACGCGGCGGTCGGCCATCGCGGCGAGGTCGGACGGGGTGCGCGCCGCGGAGGCGATCAACTCGGCCTCGTCCTCGGCGAAGACACAACCGGCGGCGCGGAGCCGGACGACGAGCGGGGCGATGGACGCCAGCGACGGCGAAGGCGTCGAAGGAGAGGGCGACGAGGGCGAAGACGGTGCGGACAGCGAAGACGACGACATGCGAGTCGGGAAGACCTTTCGGGATGCCGAAGGGTGCTCTCGCGGGTCGTCCAGATCAGCTGGACCGCAGGACCGCGAGGTGAGAACACCCAGCCTGAACAGCGGAAATCGTTCTCACCTCCTTGGTCGGGTCCCCGGTCGGGGAACGCCGCACACACTACCCCAGGCGGCATCGGGCGTCACTGAAGGAACAACGCCATCCAGCGCTCCGGGTCCGGCAGGGCCGCGAAGCCGGCCTTCTCGTACACGCCGTGCGCGTCCTGCGCGCCCAGTAGGCGTCGGTGGAGAGCCAGTGGTGGACGCGGGCCGCGTCGATCCTGGCCGGGTCGGCGGAGATCTCGTAGTCGCTCATCCCGGAAGACTCGCAGGCGGGCGGCGGTCTGGCCGAGCGGTTCTCACACCTGGCCGAGCACCTCGTCGCAGGCGGCGCGGAGGCGGCGTACGCCCTCGGCGAGCTCGGCCGCTCCGGCCACGGCCGCGAAGCTCAACCGCAGGTGCCCGGCCGGGGGTTCGGCGCTGAAGTAGGGGCGTCCCGGTGTGACGGCGACCCCGGCCCGCAGGGCGGCCGACACCAGGGCCGCCTCGTCGGCGCCGTCCGGGAGCCGCAGCCACAGGTGGTAGCCGCCCGAGGGGATGTGCGGCAGGGCGAGTTCGGGGATCTCCTGGTGCAGCGCGGCCGTCAGCAGGGTCCGGCGCTCCCTCAACTCGGCGGCGACCGCCCGCAGATGACGGCTCCAGGCAGGTGAGCCGACCAGTTCCACGGCGGCCTCCTGCAGCGGCCGGGGTACGAAGAAGTGGTCGACGATCTGGATCGCCCGCAGCCGTTCGAGCACCGGCCCCCTGGCGACCAGGGCGCTGACCCGGAAGCTGGGCGAGGTCGCCTTGGTGAGCGAGCAGACGTGCACGACGACACCGTCGTGGTCGTCGGCGGTCAGCGGCGGCGGCAGCGGCCCGGCATCCTCGTGCGTGAGACGGCGTACGTAGTCGTCCTCGACGAGGAACGCGCCCGCCTCGCGGGTGGCGCGCAGCACCTCGGCGCGGCGGCCGGGCGCGAGCACCGCGCCGGTGGGGTTCTGGAACAGCGGCTGGCAGACGAACACCCGCGCGCCGGTGGCCCGGAACGCCGAGGCGAGCAGATCGGGCCGTACGCCGTCGGTGTCCACCGGGACCGGCACCGGGCGCAGCCCGGCGGCGCGGGCGATGGCCAGCATGCCCGGATACGTGGGCGACTCGACCAGGACGGGCGCGCCGGGCGGGGCGAGCGCGCGCAGCGCCGTGGTCAGCGCCGACTGGCCGCCGGATGTGACCAGGACCTCGGACGCGGTGATCGCGCCGCCGCAGCCGCGGGCGAACCACTCGCGCAGCTCGGGCAGGCCGTCCATGGGCGGCCTGCCCCAGGCGCCGGGACGGCGTCCGGCGCGGGCGAGCGCGGCGGCCATCGCGCGTTCGGGCTGGAGGGAGGCGTGCAGATAGCCGCCGTTGAACTCGATGACCCCGGCGGGCGGCGCGGCGAGGCTGGTCAGCACCCCGGAGGCGTCGACGGCGCGCGGGGCCGCATCGGGCGCGGCGTCGGCGCTGAGCGCCAACTGCTGCCAGGAGGTGTCGCCCACCGGGTCGGCGGCGGGCCGAGGTTCGGCCCGGAAGGCTCCGGCGCCCGGCCGGGTGACGACCAGGCCTTCGGCGGCCAGCGTGGCGAGCGCCCGCGACACGGTCACCGGGCTCACCCGGTAGCGCTCGACCAGAGCCCGGCTCGACGGCAGCTTTCCACCCGGAGAGTAGCGGACCAGTTCGCTCCGCAGGAGGTTCGCCAACTCGCCCACACTGCTACGCTCATGCATGACAGCACAGGATAGCGCTACTCGCTCGGACTCGATAGCGGTCAGCCCGGCGGCCCCGGACGCCGCGGCGGGCACCGCCGGCGCCGTGGGCGGGACCGTGCTCGCCGCGCTCGGCGTCACCGCCTTCTCGCTCACCTTCCCCGCCACCGCCTGGGGTCTGGAGGGCTTCGGCCCGTGGTCCCTGGTCGCGGTGCGCAGCGCGCTGGCCGCCCTGATCGCGGGCTGCTGTCTGCTCGCGCTGCGCGTGCCGGCGCCCGGCCGCCAGCACCTCAAGGGCCTGGCGGTGGTAGCGGCCGGGGTCGTCGTCGGCTTCCCGCTGCTCACCACGCTCGCGCTGCAGACCTCGACGACCGCGCACGCCGCGGTGGTGGTCGGGCTGCTGCCGCTGACCACCGCGCTGCTGTCCGCGCTCCGCACCGGGGCGCGGCCCTCGCGCACGTTCTGGGCGGCGGCGCTGACCGGCGCGGCCGCGGTCGTGGCGTTCACCGTGCAGCAGAGCGGCGGGGCGCTGTCCACCGCCGATCTGCTGCTGTTCGGGGCGCTGCTGATCTGCGCCGCCGGCTACACCGAGGGCGGTCGGCTGGCCCGTGTGATGCCGGGCTGGCAGGTCATCGGCTGGGCGCTGGTGCTCTGTCTGCCGCTGGCCGTGCCCGGCGCCCTGCTGGCGCTGTCCCTGGAGCCGGGGCCGGTGCGGCTGACCGCGCACAGTGTGGCCGGGCTGCTCTGGGTGGCGGCGGGCTCGCAGTTCCTCGGGCTGGTCGTCTGGTACCGGGGCATGGCGGTGATCGGCGTCCCCCGAGCCAGCCAGCTCCAGCTCGCGCAGCCGCTGCTCACCCTCGTGTGGTCGGTGCTGCTGCTGGGCGAGCAGCTGCCGACGGCGGCCCCGGTGACCGCCGTCGCCGTCCTCGTCTGCATCGCGCTCACCCAGCGGGCGCGCGCCTGACGGGAACCGGACCGGCGCGCGTCGCCGCCAGGGCCGGTCCGGGCGAAACGCCCTAGACTGACAGACACGGATCGCTACCTCTGACGCGATGAGGAGGGCACTGTCCATGCAAGCGTCTGTGGGTGACCGACTGCTGGTGCACGGCAGGGTCGTAGGGCAGCACGACAGGACCGCGGAGGTCATCGAGGTGCTCGGGGAGGACGGCTCTCCCCCGTATCGCGTCCGTTTCGAGGACGGGCACGAGACCTTGATGTCGCCGGGTCCCGACTGCGTGGTCCGGCACCTGTCGACCGCCGAGGAGCAGTAAGACGAGGAGCGGCACTCAGCCCAGCGGCGGACACGCCCTGCGGTAGTGGTCGGCGACCACCCTGGCCATCGCGCCGGTGGGGTCGTCGGCCACCTCCTTGGCGGAGAAGAAGCAGTGGCCGCGTACCTGCGCGTACCGGTCGGCGAACGTGAGATGGCGGGACAGCTCGGCGACGTCCTGCCAGGGCTCGGGCTGCGCCGGGTCGCCCGCCTTGTAGAGCGCCTCACCGATGATCAGCTTCACCCTGGTGCCGCGCGTGACCTCGGCCCACCACGGGACCAGCCTGGCGTAGTCGGCGGGCGGGAAGCCGATGTTCCAGTACACCTGGGGCACGACGTAGTCGATCCAGTTCCGCGTCACCCACTTCCGGGTGTCGGCGTACAGGTCGTCGTACGTCTCGACGCCCGCTCTGGTGTCGGAGCCAAGCGGGTCGGTGGCGGCGTTGCGCCAGACGCCGAAGGGGCTGATCCCGAACCGCACCCCGCCGCGCGTGACGCGGATGCGCGCGGCCATCTCGCGCACCAGGCAGTCGGTGTTGTGCCGCCGCCACGCGGCACGGTCCGGGAAGGCCCCGCCGTAGCGCGCGTACGCGTAGTCGTCGTCGAAGTGCTCGCCCGCGACCGGGTACGGGTAGAAGTAGTCGTCCCAGTGCACCGCGTCGACCGGGTAGCGCCGCACGGCGTCCAGCATCGCGTCCTGGACGAAGCGGCGGACCTCCGGGAGTCCGGGGTTGTAGTAGAGCTTGCCGCCGTACGGCACTGCCCAGTCGGGGTGCGTCCGCGCCGGGTGCTCGGGCACCAGCCGGGTCGGGTCGGTGTGGTTCGCGATCCGGTAGGGGTTGAACCAGGCGTGCAGCTCCAGGCCGCGCCGGTGAGCCTCGTCGACCGCCGTGCCCAGCGGGTCCCAGCCGGGGTCCCGGCCCTGCTCCCCGGTGAGGTACTCCGCCCACGGCTCGCACGGGGACGGCCACAGCGCGTCCGCGGTCGGCCGCACCTGGAAGACCACCGCGTTCAGCCGACGGCGTACCGCGGCGTCCAGGAAGTCGAGCAGTTCGGCGCGCTGCTCCCACGCGGGCAGGCCGGGCGCGGAGGGCCAGTCGCGGTTGGCGACGGTCGCCAGCCACATGCCGCGGAACTCCCTGCCGACGCCCCTGCCTCCGCCGGTTCCCGTGCCGACGGCCGTGCCGGTGCCGGTGCCGGGCGACGCGATCGCGTCGCCGCCCGTCGCGATTCCGGCGAGCGTCGCCGCCGCGGCCGTCGCGAAGCTCCTGCGGCTCATACGCACGGTATGCCACCCCCTGTACGGGTTGTCTGGAATCTCACCTGTCGCCGGTTATCGCCACCCGTGGTGCGGCGGCCTTGAAGAGCATGCCCGCCCCGGCCCGACATCCACCAGGAGGCGCGGGGTAACGTCGGTGGGCGAGGCGGGCGCCTGAGCCATACGGGGGAAGCCCGCCGGGCCGAAGATCTGCGAAGGGCACGAAGTGACGGACTTCTCGACCGATATCTCACGCGTCGGAGTGGTGGGCTGTGGCCAGATGGGTGCGGGCATCGCGGAGGTCTGCGCCCGCGCCGGCCTGGATGTCATGGTCGCGGAGACCACGGGCGAGGCCCTGGAGATCGGCCGTACCCGGCTGCACAACTCCCTGTCCAAGGCCGCCGAGCGCGGGAAGATCAGCGCCGACGAGCGGGACGCGACGCTGGCGCGGCTGAGCTTCACCACCGACCTCGGGGAGTTCGCCGACCGCGATCTGGTGATCGAGGCGGTCGTGGAGAACGAGCAGGTCAAGACCGAGATCTTCCAGGTGCTCGACCAGGTCGTGACCCGGCCGGACGCGATCCTCGCGTCCAACACCTCCTCCATCCCGCTGGTGAAGCTGGCCGTCGCGACCTCGCGTCCCGACCAGGTCATCGGCATCCACTTCTTCAACCCGGCGCCGGTCCAGAAGCTGGTCGAGCTGATCCCGGCGCTGACCACGTCCGAGGGCACCATCAGCCGGGCCGTCGCGGTGGTCGAGAAGGTGCTCGGCAAGCACGCGATCCGCGCCCAGGACCGGTCCGGGTTCGTGGTCAACGCCCTGCTCATCCCGTATCTGCTCTCCGCGATCCGGATGTTCGAGTCGGGCATCGCCAGCCGCGAGGACATCGACAACGGCATGGAGATGGGCTGCGCCCACCCGATGGGCCCGCTCAAGCTCGCGGACCTGATCGGCCTGGACACGGTGGCGTCGGTCGCCGACAGCATGTACGCCGAGTACAAGGAGCCGCTGTACGCCGCTCCCCCGCTGCTCCAGCGGATGGTCGACGCGGGCCGCCTCGGCCGGAAGACCGGCTCGGGCTTCTACACCTACTGAGGGCGCGGCCCCGCCGAGGCG
The DNA here is from genome assembly GCF_054788135.1 of Streptomyces sp. O3. Lineage (NCBI taxonomy): Bacteria > Bacillati > Actinomycetota > Actinomycetes > Kitasatosporales > Streptomycetaceae > Streptomyces > Streptomyces sp. O3. The sequence continues at coordinate 63,418 of NZ_JBTVYK010000001.1, read as the reverse complement.
GATGCCTTTCGCGTGCGCCCGGTTACTGAGCGCACACGACTGCCCCGCACACCCCCGTGGTTTCGGCCACTCTGCGTATACATTCGGCCATTCGAGACGGGTCCGGCGCCCGACGGCGAGCGCCGGGCCCGTCGCGTTCACACACCGTGTGTTCGCCGGACCCGCATATGCCTCTCGCACACGCTCCCGCGTCGCCCACCAGGCTTGTTTACTTCCCGTGCGCCTGGAAGGGATGACTGAGTCATACCGAGAGGAGAGGACTCGTGACCGCCGAACCCGAACATCCCGTGGTCCCGGAGGAATACGCGGAGTTGCGCCGCAGTCTGGATGTGGGCCTGGCCCGCGTCGACGGCAGGCTGGCGTTGCTCACCCAGCGCGACGAGCAGAGCGGCAGGGACCTCACCAGTCTGAGCGCCCGCGTCACCGCTCTGGAGCACAACCGCTGGCCGCTGCCCGCCGTGGCGGCGCTGACGGCCGTCGGCGCGCTGGTGGTGGCCGTCTGGCAGGCCGTCGGCCACTGACCGGGCCGCGGCCTGCCAGCGCCTGGGGCGCCCTAGGGCTGGGCGCCCCAGGGCCGGTCCGGCGGGGGACAGGGGCTAGCCGAGCCGCAGGTGGTGCAGGAGGAGGAGTGCCGCCGCCATGTTCGCGGCCGGGACCTCGCCGCGGGCCACCATGTCGGGGACCAGCTTCAGCGGGACCCACTCACGGCGGTCCGACTCGAAGTCGTCCTCGGGGTACCCGATGTACGCGCCCTCGTCGGACCAGAAGACGTGGTGCCGGGCGTCGGTGAGCCCGTTGGAGGGCTCGACGCTCATCAGGTGCCGCAGGCGGCCGGGCCGCCACCCGGTCTCCTCCTCCAGCTCGCGGGCGGCCGCGTCGGCCACCGGCTCGCCGTCCTCGACGACGCCCGCCGCCAGCTCCCACCCCCAGCTGTCGGTGATGAAGCGGTGCCGCCACAGCAGCAGGACCTCGTTGGCCTCGTTGACCACGGTGGCGACGGCGACCGGCCGGAGCCTGATCACAAAGTGGTCGAGACGCCTGCCGTCCGGCAACGCGACATCCGCCAGGTTGACTTGGAACCAGCGGTTCTCGTACACGGTCTGCTCGTTTTGGTTCGTCCACTGCACGGTTTTGCCACCTTCCGCTGAGGTAGATGGCAATATCGCAGCAGGAAGGCGTTCACAGCGGTACGCGCAGCGCCCCGTCGATCATCGCGGCCGCCTCCGCGGTACCCGAGCAGCCGTTGCGTACGAGATGCTCGCGCACCGCGCGCAGCCGGTCACGGAGCCGCTGGGACTCCATCCCCCGTGCCTGTTCGGCCATTTCCACGGCGGTCGCCACCGCCTGGTCGGCCTCGCCCTGGCGCAGCGCGATCTGACTGAGCATGGCGAGCCGGTGCACCCGCCCCCGGTCGTGCGCCGGGGTGTCCACGGCGGCCGCCGCGTGCTCCCTGGCCGCCTCCAGGTCGCCGAGGCTCAACAGCGCTTCCGCCACCTGTACGTTGACCAGGCCCGGCTGGACATAGCCGGTCTCGTCCGGCTCCTGTCGGCGGCGGATGCGGTCGGCCGCCGTCTCGGCCCTGCGGATGCAGGCCAGCGCGCTGCTGCCGTCGCCGAGGTGCGCGTACGCCTTGGCCTGCATCGCGTACAGGTCGGCGGCGAGGGCGGGGGTGATGTGCCGTCCCGCGGCGCGCAGCGCGGCCTCCGCGAAGGCGACCGCCTGCCGGAACTCCCGCATGAACAGGGACTGGTTGACCAGCAGTGCGATCACATAGGCGCCGAGCCCCCGGTCGCCGCTGGCCTTGGCGAGGCGGAGCGCCTGGTGGAAGTAGCGCTGGGCGAGGCCGTGCGCGTCGGAGTCGTAGGCGCAGATCCCGGCCACCGCCACCAGTCCCCCGGTGGCGCGGTGCAGTTGGCGTCCGGTGGCGTCGGTGTAGCTGCCGCGCAGCAGCGGCGCGGTCTCGGAGTTCAGGAAGCCGACGATCCTGGCGCGGGTCGCGACGCCGCCGGTCTTGCGGTACATCTGCTCGTAGTGCGCGCGGGCCGAGCGCAGGGTCTCGATGTCGCTCATGGTGACCCGGTGCCGCCCGCCCCGTGAGACGTCTGTGTCCTCGGGCGGGTTCTCCCACTCCCACACCGGCATCACGGCGGGGTTGCCGGTCACCGCCGGCGCTCCGAGTACGTGCGGGCGCTGCTGCTCGTCGGAGCGCCACAGGGCGGTGGCCCGCTCCACGAAGCCGGAGATCGACGACGGTCCCGCGCGTCCCGCGCCGTACGATCCGGTCAGCTGGCCGGGCACGCCGAGGCCGATGTCGTCGAGGGTGACGGGGCGGTGCAGCCGCGCGGCGAGCACCTCGCAGATCAGGTCCGGTACCCGGCCACGGGGCCGCTGCCCCTTCAACCACCGGGCGACCGCCGTGTGTTCGTAGCGCAGTTCGAGGCCCTTGGTCCTCCCCGCGTGGTTGACGTGAGCGGCCAGGCCCGCGTGGGAGATTCCGGCCTCGTCGAGGATGGCGTCGAGCAAGGTGTTGGGCTGCATGCCTGCCCTCCGGATGGCTCAGTGCGACCCAGCGTAGTGGAGTCCGTACCGCACGGGGCGCGAAGCGCGAGGGAGTTCACACGGGGTGTGAACGGAACGCCCGCATCCGTCCTGCGCACCCGGTGCCGTACGGGGCCCGGCTCGGCTTCACTGGGGAGGTCCGGCTTCCCCTGGGCCGGGCGCCTTCTGGCTTCGCCAGAGGCGGCCGGGACCGTCGGCTCCCCCCTCGAACCAGCACGGCGGTCCGGCTTCCGCGTCACCCGCCCGCCGTCTGCCGAACGTCCGCGGCGGGCGGGTGGCGTCGGCCGTGTCTCAGTCGGCCGTGTCAGGGGGCGGTACGGGCGTGCGGGACGGCCGAGTCGGACGCCGACCGCGGCGCCTGGCGCCGGTCGTTGCGGATCACCAGCAGGGCGACGTCGTCCGAGAGCCGCCCGCCGGTATGCCGCAGCAGCGCCTCATGCACCAGCCGCACCAGGGATCCGGGGGCGACCGGGGCGGCGCGCGCCGCGTTCGTCAGCGCTTGGCGCAGCGGGAAGAACCGGCCCGCCGCGTCTCGGGCGTCCGCGACCCCGTCGGTGTGCAGCACGAGCGCCTCGCCCGGCAGCAGCCGCCCACAGTGCCGTACCGGAGGTCTGTCGGGGAGCGGGAAGACGCCCAGCGGCGGCAGGGGGTCGCCGCCCGCGACGCGTTCCGCACCCTGGGCGAGGCGGTAGGGCCAGGGGTGGCCGCAGTTGAGCGCGAGCAGCTCTCCGTCCGGGCGGATCTCCAGGAGCAGGACCGTGACGAACTCCTCGGCGACCGGGCTGTCCGGCTCCGTGTCACAGGACGCCGGGTGCTCGGCCCGTGAGCGCTCCCGCAGGTGCCGGTGCGTGGCGCGTTCCAGGCGGCGCAGTACGCCGGTGAGTTCGGCCTCGTCGTGGGCCGCCTCGCGGAAGCTGCCGAGCACCGCGGCGACCGTGCCGATCGCGGTGAGGCCGTGTCCGCGGACGTCTCCGATGACGACCCGCACCCCGTGGTCGGTGGCGACCGCTTCGTACAGGTCGCCGCCGACCGCCGCGCCGGGGTGCGCGGAGAGCTGGCCCGCGGCGACGGCCAGTCCGTCCAGGCGCGGCGGCAGGGGGCGCAGCAGCACCCGCTGGGCGGCGCCGGCGACTTCGCGTATCTGGGCCAGTTCCTGGAGCAGGGCCCGGCGCGCGGCGACTATCAGGCCGGTGCCGACGGCGAAGAAGACCGCGCTGCTGGCGATCCGCGCGCCGAGGCCGTCCTGCTGGGCGAGCGGACAGGTGAGTTTGTAGGTGATGGCGACGGCACCCCACAGTGTGGGTACGGCGAGGGTGGATCCGCGGGGCGGGCGCGGGGCGTGGTGCGCGCGTGTGCCGCCTCGGCCGAACCGTCCTCGGAGGGGAGCCCAGGACCTGATACCGATCATGCCGACGGCCTCCCTGGGGCCTGTCTCCCTGAAGGCCTCCTCGACTCTCCCCGAAGGCCTCAACGACCGGGTCGATTCTGTCCGTGCCCGCGCCCGTCGAGCCGGGGAGCCCGCACTTCTCACCCGAACGAGTGAGGGGCGCACTCGGTGCCCCGAGTGCGCCCCTCAGCAGGGAAAACGCGCCTACGCGCCGCGCAGCACCGCGCCGGTGCGCTCGGCCGCGAGGGCGATCGCGGCGTCGCGGGCCGCCGACGCCTCGTCGACGGTCAGGGTGCGGTCCGGGGCGCGGAACCGCAGCGCGTACGCGAGGGACTTCCGGCCCTCGCCGAGCTGCTCGCCGGTGAAGACGTCGAACAGCCGCAGCGACTCCAGGAGTTCGCCCGCGCCGTCGCGCAGCGCCCGCTCCACGTCGGCGGCCGGGACGTCGCCGTCCACGATCAGCGCGACGTCCTGGGTGGCCACCGGGAAGGCGGAGATCCGCGGCGCGCGCAGTGCGCCCGTGGACGCCTGCTCCAGGATGTCGGTGTCGACCTCCATGGCGCAGGTGCGCTCGGGCAGGTGCATCGCCTTGATGGTGCGCGGGTGCAGCTCACCGGCGTGGCCGATGAGGGTCTGCGCGCCGTCCACCGTGACGTACAGCGCGGCGCAGCGGCCCGGATGCCACGGTGCGTGCTGGTCGGCGCGCACGGTCAGCTCGACGCCGGCCTCGGCGGCCAGCAGGCGCGCGGCCTCGACGGCGTCCGCCCAGGTCGCCGGGTAGCCCTTGCCCCACCAGCCGGACTGCTCGCGGGCGCCCGCCAGGACGACCGCGGCGCGGCGCGGCTGACGCGGCAGCGCGGCGTTCAGCGTGGCGATCTCCTCGTCGGTGGGGCGGCGGTCCACGGGCAGCCGGACGGCCCGGGGCTCGTCGCCGGACGGCCGGAAGACCAGGCCGGTCTCGAACAGCGCCAGGTCGTGGCTGCCGCGTCCGTCGTTGCGCCGCAGCGCGGCGAGCAGGCCCGGCAGCAGCGTGGTGCGCAGCGCGGGGTCCTCGTCCGAGAGCGGGTTGGCGAGGGTGACCGTACGGCGGCGCGCGTCGTCGGCGTCCAGGCCGAGCTGGTCGAAGACCTGCGCGCCGACGAACGGGTAGTTCAGCGCCTCGACATAGCCCGCCGAGGCCAGCGCGCGGCCGACGCGGCGGTGCAGCCGCTGCCGGTCGGTGAGGCCGCGGCCCGCCGGGGGCCCCGGCAGTGTCGAGGGCAGGTTCTCGTAGCCCTCCAGCCGGATGACCTCTTCGGCGAGGTCGTTGGGGTCGGTCAGGTCGGGCCGCCAGGACGGCGCCGTGACGGTCAGGGTGTCCTGGCCGTAGACGTCGCAGCCGACCTGCTGGAGGCGGCGTACCACGGTCTCGCGGCCGTAGGCGACGCCCGCGACCTTGTCCGGGTGGTCGGCGGGGATGGTGAGGGTGCGCGGCACGGACGGCGCGGCGACCTCGGTGACCCCGGCCTCGGCGGAACCGCCCGCGAGCAGCACCAGCAGGTCGACGGTGCGCTGCGCCGCGGCGGCCGCGGCCTCGGGGTCGACGCCGCGCTCGAAGCGCTTGGAGGCCTCCGACGACAGCTTGTGGCGGCGCGCGGTGCGGGCGATGGCGAGCTGGTCGAAGTGCGCGGCCTCGATGACCACCTCGGTGGTGCCCTGGACCTCGCCGGTCTCCGGGTCGGTCTCGGAGTCGGCGATCTCGGTGTTGGCGCCGCCCATGACGCCGGCCAGGCCGATCGGCCCGCGGTCGTCGGTGATCACCAGGTCCTCGGCGTCGAGTACCCGCTTGGCGCCGTCCAGGGTGACGAACTCCTCGCCCGCCTGGGCCCGGCGTACGCCGATCGGGCCCACGACACGGGACCGGTCGTAGGCGTGCAGCGGCTGGCCGAGTTCCAGCATCACGTAGTTGGTGACGTCGACGGCCAGCGAGATCGGCCGCATCCCTGCCTTCTGCAGGCGGCGGCGCAGCCAGATCGGGGAGCGCGCCTCGGGGTCGAGGCCGGTGACCGTGCGGGCGGTGAAGCGGTCGCAGCCCCGCGGGTCGTCGACCTTCACCGGGTAGCCGTAGTCGTTGGGCGCGGGGACGTCGAGGAGAGCCGGGTCGCGCAGCGGCAGGCCGTACGCGGTGGCGGTCTCGCGGGCGACGCCGCGCATCGACAGGCAGTAGCCGCGGTCGGGCGTGACGGCGATGTCGAGGACCTCGTCGCGGAGTTCGAGCAGTTCGACGGCGTCGATGCCGGTCTCGTGCTCGGGCGGCAGCACGATGATGCCGCCGGTGCCGTCGTCGCCCATGCCGAGCTCGTCGCCGGAGCAGATCATGCCGCGGGACATCTTGCCGTACGTCTTGCGCTCGGCGATGCGGAAGTCACCGGGCAGCACGGCGCCGGGCAGGGCCACCACGACCTTGTCGCCCTCGGCGAAGTTCCGGGCGCCGCAGACGATCTCCTGCGGCTCGCCGGTGCCGTTGGCCTGGCCGACGTCGACGGTGCAGAAGCGGATGGGCTTCTTGAACTCGGTCAGCTCCTCGACGGTGAGCACCCGGCCGACCACCAGGGGCCCGGTGAGGCCCGCGCCGAGGTGTTCGACGGTCTCGACCTCGAGGCCGACGGACACCAGCTTGGCCTGTACGTCGCGGCCGGTCTCAGTGGCCGGCAGGTCGACGTACTCCCGCAGCCAGGAAAGCGGGACCCGCATCAGATCTCCATCCCGAACGGCCGGGTGAACCGGACGTCACCCTCGACCATGTCTCGCATGTCTTCGACGTTGTGGCGGAACATCAGCATCCGTTCGATGCCGAACCCGAAGGCGAATCCGCTGTACTTCTCGGGGTCGACGCCGCAGGCGGTGAGCACCCGCGGGTTGACCATGCCGCAGCCGCCGAGCTCGATCCAGCCCTCGCTGCCGCAGGTGCGGCAGGGCCGGTCGGGGTCGCCGACGGAGGCGCCGCGGCAGACGTAGCACACCATGTCCATCTCGGCGGACGGCTCGGTGAAGGGGAAGTAGTTGGGGCGCAGCCGGGTCTTCATGTCCGGGCCGAACAGCGCCTGGACCATGTGGTCCAGGGTGCCCTTGAGGTCGGCCATGGTCAGGCCCTCGTCGACGGCGAGCAGCTCGATCTGGTGGAAGACCGGGGTGTGCGTGGCGTCCAGCTCGTCGGTGCGGTAGACCCGGCCGGGGCAGACGATGTAGACGGGCGGCTCCCGGTCGAGCAGGGCGCGCGCCTGGACCGGCGAGGTGTGGGTGCGCAGGACGACGCCGGACTCGTCGCCGGCGGTGGCCTTGCCGTCCGCGGTCGTGCCCTGGACGAAGAAGGTGTCCTGCATCTGGCGTGCCGGGTGGTCGGGCACGAAGTTCAGGGCGTCGAAGTTGAACCACTCGGCCTCGACCTCGGGGCCTTCGGCGATCTCGTAGCCCATCGCCACGAAGACGTCGGCGACGCGCTCCATGAGGGTGGTGAGGGGGTGCCGGGCGCCGGCCGGGACGCGGTCGTAGGGCAGGGTGACGTCCACCGCCTCCTCGACCAGGACGCGCGCGTCGCGCTCGGCTTCGAGTTCGCTCTGGCGGGCGGCGAGCGCCTTGTTCACGGCGCCGCGCGCCATCCCGACGCGCTTGCCGGCCTCGGCCTTGGCCTGTGGCGGGAGCGCGCCGATCTCGCGGTTGGCGAGCGCCAGCGGCGAGCCGCCGCCGGTGTGCGCGACCTTCGCCTGGGCGAGCGCGTCGAGGTCGTCCGCGGCGGCGAAGGCGGCGAGCGCCTCGTTCTTCACGCGCTCGATCTCGTCCGGTTTCAACGCGTCGACCTGAACAGGGTCGTACGACTTATTGGGTGCCGACATCTCTTCCCGTACTTCCGATTGGCTTGGCTGGGGAGTCCCGCACACGACAAGGACACAATCGCGCCAAAGGTCGAGTCTAACGGTGTACGGGAAGGCGAAGGTGCCCGTGGGCCGCCTAGACCAGGTAGGCAGGCGTCGCCACGGGCAGCGTAAATCGGAACTCGGCGCCGCCCGCGGGCCCCCGGCCGACGGTGATGGCGCCGCCGTGGGCCTCCACGATGCCCTTGACGATGTACAGGCCGAGGCCGGTGCCGCCGCGTTTGCTGCCCCGCCAGAAGCGGGTGAAGACACGGCCCATCGACTCCTCGGGGATGCCGGGGCCTTCGTCGCTCACGGTGACTGTCGTTCCCTCCGCCTGGTGGCCCGGCCGTGCCGGGTCGTCCGGCCGTGCGGTGGTGTCCGGGCGCACGGCGGCCACCTCGATGGTGACAGTTCCCTCGCCGTGCCGCACCGCGTTTTCCAGCAGGTTGCTCAGCACCTGGTCGATCTTGTCCGGGTCCGCCCAGAGCGCGGGCAACGGCTGTTGCAGCCGTACCAGGAAACGGTCCGGGGGCTGACCGGCGGTGACATGGGCCTGGACGTGCCGTCCGACGGCCGCGCCGAGGTCGACGGGCTGGCGGCGCACCTCCAGGCGTCCGGAGTCGATGCGGGAGATGTCGAGAAGTTCGGCGATGAGCCGGGTGACGCGGCCCGCGTCGGCGTCGACGGTCTCCAGCATGAGGCGCTTCTGGTCGTCGGTGAAGCGGTCCCACTTGGCGAGCAGGGTGGCGGTGAAGCCCTTGACGGAGGTCAGCGGTGAGCGCAGTTCGTGGGCGACGGTGGCGATCAGTTCGGCGTGGCTGCGCTCGGTGCGGCGGCGGGCTTCGGTGTCCCTGAGCGAGACGACCAGGCGGCGTACCGGGCCGGTGGGGTGGGTGCGTACGTACCGGGCCGAGACCAGGACCTCCCGGCCGCCGGGCAGCAGCAGGTTGCGCTCGGGCTGTCCCTTGCGGGTGGCGAGGCCGCCGTAGGGGTCGGTGAGCTGCCACCAGCGGCGGCCTTCGAGGTCTTCCAGGGGCAGCGCGTGGTCCAGCGGCCGCCCGAGCGCGTCGGCGGCGGTCACGGCGGTGATCCGGGCGGCCGCGGCGTTGAAGCGGATGACGCGACCGGTCTCGTCGGCGACGACCAGGCCGTCCGGCAGGTCGTCCGGGTCCAGGCCGAGGTCCGGACCCTGGCCGGCGGGATCGTCCGCGCTGTCGCTGTCCGCGTGGGGCGTGCGGGTGTGCGGCGGTGCGCCGCCCTGGGCGCCGCGCGGTCCCCTGGTCCCGACAGTCATGTCCCCGTACCCCACCCTCTCACTGGCGCAGTGGGTCCCCGAGTCCGCCACACTACTAGCTGAGCGTCACCGCGCGGACCCCCTCCGCCAGCACTTCAGGCCCGTTGGGCGCGTGCGGAGGCGTAGAGACATACGGCGGCGGCGGTGGCGAGGTTCAGGCTCTCGGCGCGGCCGTGGATCGGGACGCGTACCACGGCGTCGGCGAGTGCGCGGGTCTCCTCCGGCAGGCCCCAGGCCTCGTTGCCGAAGATCCAGGCCGTCGGGGTGCCCATGGCGCCCTTGTCGAGCTCGGCGTCCAGGTCGTCGGCGCCCGCGCCGTCGGCGGCGAGTACCCGTACGCCGGTGTCCCGCAGCCCCGCCACGGCCTGTTCCACCGGGACGCCCACGGCGACGGGCAGATGGAAGTGCGAGCCGACCGAGGCCCGTACCGCCTTGGGGTTGTACAGGTCGACGGAGGCGTCGGTGAAGATCACCGCGTCGGCGCCCGCGGCGTCCGCGCAGCGCAGTACGGTGCCCGCGTTGCCGGGGTCGCGGACGTGGGCGAGTACGGCGACCAGCCGGGGCCTGGCCGCGAGGATCTCGGTGAGCGGCGAGTCCAGGAAGCGGCAGACGCCGACCAGGCCCTGCGGGGTGACGGTGGTCGAGATGTCGGTGATCACGGATTCGTCCGCGAGGTGTACGCGGGCGCCGCCGTCGCGCGCCGCGGCGATGACGTCGGCGTACCGCTCGGCGGCCTCCGCGGTGGTGAACAGCTCCAGCAGGGTGGGCTCGCCTCCGGCGCGGTGTCCGGCGGCCTCCCGTACGGCCTGCGGCCCCTCGGCGAGGAACCGGTGCTCCTTGGCGCGGAAGTTGCGCTTGGCCAGCCGCCTGGCGGCGGCCACCCGCGAGGAGCGGGGGGAGATCAGCTCGGGGGTGCCCATGGTCGGCGGCTCACCTTTTTACGTACGGAAGGGCGGAACGCGGAACGCGCCGGACCCGCAGGCATGCGCCTGCGGGTCCGGCGAAGGGCCTGTCACGGCCGGGGGAAGACGGCGCCTCGATCAGGCGGCGGTCTTCGGGGCGTTGACGTCGCTCGGGAGGGCCTTCTGGGCGACCTCGACGAGCGCGGCGAACGCGTTGGTGTCGTTGACCGCGAGCTCGGCCAGCATCTTGCGGTCCACCTCGATGTTGGCGGCCTTCAGACCCTGGATGAGGCGGTTGTACGTCATGCCGTTCTGGCGGGCAGCGGCGTTGATGCGCTGGATCCACAGCTGACGGAAGTCGCCCTTGCGCTTCTTGCGGTCGTTGTAGTTGTAGACGAGGGAGTGGGTGACCTGCTCCTTCGCCTTGCGGTACAGGCGCGAACGCTGACCGCGGTAGCCGCTGGCCTGCTCGAGGATCGCCCGACGCTTCTTGTGGGCGTTGACTGCCCGCTTCACGCGTGCCACGTGATAACTCCTTGTAGCGGGGCCGTGGTGATCGTCACACGGCCCGGTTCGTATAGGTCCCGGTCTCGGCGTCCGGCCCCCGTCGGTGCGGGGGCCGTGACGTCACTTGCCGAGAAGCTTCTTGATCTTCTTGGCGTCGCCCGGGGCCATCTCGGCGTTGCCGGTGAGGCGACGCGTCAGTCGGGACGACTTGTGCTCGAGCAGGTGGCGCTTGCCGGCGCGCTCGCGGAGCACCTTGCCGGAGCCGGTGACCTTGAAGCGCTTGCTGGAACCGCTGTGCGTCTTGTTCTTCGGCATAGCGCCGTTTCTCCTCGTCGGTGGCACTCCCCCGGTCGGAACCGGCAGGCGGGAGCGTCAGTTGTATCGGTTGCGTCCGGGGCTCGCGCCCCGGATCAGGCCTCGGCGGGCTCCTCGGAGGACGCCTCGGCGCCTTCCTCGTCAGCGGCACGGTCCCGACGGCTCTCCACCGCGGAACCCGCGGCTTCCGCCTTGCGGGCGGCCTGGGCCTCGCGGGCCTCGGCCATCGCCTCGGTCTTCTTCTTGTGCGGACCGAGAACCATGATCATGTTTCGGCCGTCCTGCTTCGGGTTCGACTCGATGAACCCGAGGTCCTCGACGTCCGAAGCGAGCCGCTGCAGCAGCCGGAAGCCCAGCTCGGGGCGGGACTGCTCGCGACCGCGGAACATGATCGTGATCTTGACCTTGTCGCCCTGCTTGAGGAACCGGACGACGTGACCCTTTTTGGTGTCGTAGTCGTGCGGGTCGATCTTCGGCCGGAGCTTCATCTCCTTGATGACCGTGTGCGCCTGGTTCTTGCGCGCCTCACGGGCCTTCATGGCCGACTCGTACTTGAACTTGCCGTAGTCCATGAGCTTGCAGACGGGCGGACGGGCGTTCGCCGCGACCTCGACCAGGTCGAGGTCGTACTCCTGCGCAAGCTCGAGGGCCTTGGCAAGCGGAACAATCCCGACCTGCTCGCCGCTGGGACCGACAAGTCGCACTTCGGGAACGCGAATCCGGTCGTTGATGCGGGGCTCGGCGCTGATGGATCCTCCTCGGTAGCACCACGCGACGGTCTGGCGGACTGCCGCGTAACGTCTCTATTCGTTAGACCTAACCGGCGGGGGCCACGAAAAATGCCCCGGACGATCACCTGCGGGGCTCCATCACTACCGGAGCACCGCCGTGTCGTACACGGGGCGCGCATCGGACGGCCACTGGAGTGGACCGTCTGACCGGTGACCCGCCGCCCTGAGGGCGACCAGGTGGGAGATCGGAGCCTCCACTTGTGGGCCGGACGCTCGTGTTGCACACGTGTGCCCAGCCGGTCGGTTCACCAGCATACCAGCGTTCGGGCCCGCCGCCGCCCGCCTCATCGGTGGGCCTACCCTGGACCGGCCCGTCGGATACCAGCAGGAAGAAGAACCAGGCATGAGCGACGACCCGACCACCGAGCCCACCGGCACCGACTTCGACAGCATGACCCGCGACATCGCGGAGGTCCCGGCGGTCGAGGTGATCGTGACGGTCGCGGTCAACCTGATGAGCGCCGCCGCGGTCAAGCTCGGGCTCACCGACGAGGGCGAGCGGCACAAGGACCTGGACGAGGCCCGCAAGCTGGTGCACGCGCTCGGCGGGCTGCTCGACGCCAGCGCCACCGAGATCAGCTCCTTCCACGCGGCGCCGCTGCGCGACGGGCTGAAGTCGCTCCAGCTGGCGTTCCGCGAGGCGTCGCTGGTGGCGGACGAGCCGGGCCAGGGACCGGGCGAGAAGTACACCGGCCCGGTCTTCGGCTGACCTCGGGCCGACGTGCGCGTTCGTCGGGCGGCCGACGGCGTTCAGGGGCGTACGTAGAGGGGCTCGCCCGGCGGGGTGGCCGTGGCGGGCAGCAGGGCCAGGTCGAGACCGCGCACCAGGCGGGCCCGCAGGACGTCGTCGGCGGCCAGCGCGTCGGCGACCTGCCGGGCCGCGGCGGCGGGCTCGGCGTCCGGGTCGAGCACCAGCGCGAGGGTGCCGTCCGCGCGGCCGGAGCCGAGGTAGGCCCGGATCACCGCGGGCGCCCCGGCGACCGCGGCCCGTACCGCGTCGGTGACCACGGGGTCGGCCAGCGGGTCGGTGGAGGTGCGGCCCTCGGCGAGGGCGAGCAGCGCCGGGCGGGGCAGTTCGAAGGCCACCGGGCCCGCCACGTCCAGCACGATCGTGTCGGCCTTCTCATGGGCGGCGGCGCGCAGCGCCTGCCCCAGCGGCACGGCGACCGGCCTGGCCTCGGGGTCCCAGCGGGCGAGCGCGGCGGTCGACGTGAAGGCGGGCAGTGCGGTACGGTCCCCGGCCTTGAGCGTGGGCACCGCCATGTCGCTGCTCTTCTCACGCTTCAGGCCGTTCGCGTCCGTCTCCGTCTCGCCCAGCACGGCGACGACCGGCACCAGCAGCCGGGCCCCGGCGAGCGCCCCGAGCACCCGGCTCGCGGTCTCGGCCGTCCTGTCCCCGGCCCATGCCGTGAGGGCCTCGGTCAGCCGCGGGTCCGCGGAACCGTCGTCGTCGGAGAATCCGGAGTCCGGGATGTTCTTGTTCGCCACAGACAGCGACCCTACCGAGCCCGTCCGCGCGGCACGCACGGCACTCCCAGCGGGTCGCCGAGGCCCCCTGCGGGGACGCACAAGTGTGCGACGCATCATGGAAGACATGCGAAGACGTCACAGACATGTGCCCGCGGCGGCCGCGCTGCTGCTCGGCTGGGGCCTGGTGAGCTGCGCCCCGGACCCGGCGAGCGCCGCGTACGACGGGGCGCCGCCGACGGACGCGGTCGCGGCCGAGCCCTCGGCGTACGCGGTGGTCGGGGAGGCTCGGGTGGACCCTGATGAGCGGCTGGCCGAGGCCCTGGCTCCGGTCGTCCCCGAGGACGGGCCGACGCGGGTGTCGGTCGCGGTGATGGATCTGGGCGACGGCGCGCTCGCGGTGTACGGCGACGACGAGACGTTCGACACAGCGAGCATAGTGAAGGTCGACGTGCTGGCGGCGCTGCTGCTGCGGGCGCAGGACGAGGGGCGCCGGCTCACGCCGCGGGAGCGCGAGTACGCCGCCGACATGATCGTCAACAGCGGCAACGAGTCGACGACGGAGCTGTGGGCGACCATAGGCCACGCCGAGGGCCTCGACGCCGCGAACCAGCGGCTCGGCCTGACCGGGACGCGGGCCGGTGAGCGCGGTGCGTGGGGGCTGACGCAGACGACCGCGGCGGATCAGGTGGCGCTGCTGCGGGCGGTGTTCGGCGGGGACGAGTCGGAGCTGTCCGAGGCGTCACGCGCGTACATCCAGGGGCTGATGGGGCGGATAGCCGACGGCCAGGGCTGGGGGGTGTCGGCGGCCGGGTCGGACGGCGCGCTGAAGAACGGGTGGCTGCCGCGGAGCACGACCGGGCTGTGGGACGTCAACAGCATCGGCCGGGTGACCGCCGACGGCCACGACTGCCTGATCGCGGTGCTCTCGGACGGCCACGCGACGAAGGAGGCCGGGGTGGCGCTGACCGAAGAGGTGTCCAAGGCCGCGGCCGCTTCCCTCACGAGCTGACGTCACGGGCCGACCGCCTCCGCCCTGTCCCGCTCCGCCGGGTGTGGCCGCTGCGCGGGACGCGGGAGCGTGCGGGTGTGTGCGGGGGTGTCACGGCAGGGGGTGTCACGGCAGCGGATCCCTGCCCGGTCTCGCGGGTCCCCGGTACCAGAGCAGGACGGCCGTCACCAGCAGGGTCGTCCCGAGGCCGCCCGCCAGCAGGCTGGCCCAGCCGGTCGACGTCCGGTCCGCGTCGGCCGGTTCCGGACCGGGGCCGAAGTACTCGCTGCCGTATGCGGCCGCCCGCGCGGGCCGCGGTGTCAGTTCGGCGCCCGCCTCGATGGCGGCGGCCGGGTCCGCCAGACCGTGGCCGCGGGAGTCGTCGCGGCCGCCGTCCGGGGCGTCCCGCGCGGTGTCCTGGAGCAGTTTCCTGATCTGGGCCGGGGTCAGGTCCGGGTGTGCGGAGCGCACCAGCGCGACGGCGCCCGACACGAAGGCCGCGGCGGAGCTGGTGCCCCAGCCCTCGACATACCGGCCGTCGGGCGCGGTCATGACGATGTCCTCGCCGGGCGCGCTGACGGTGGCGTACCAGCGGCGGGTGGAGAACGAGGCGCGGTTGCCCGACCGGTCCTCGGCGGTCACCGCGATCACGCCCGGATAGGCGGCCGGGTAGGAGACGTGGTCGCCCTTCTCGCCGCCGTTGCCCGCCGACGCGACGACGACGGCGCCTTTCTTCAGGGCGTACCGGACCGCGGCGTCCTCGGCCGCCGCCGGGTGGGCGGACTCGCTGTCGTCGCCGAGCGACAGGTTGATGACGTCGGCGCCGTGGTCGGCGGCCCAGCGGATGCCTTCGGCTACCGCGTTCCCGCGGGTGCTGCGGGCCTTTTTGCGGGACGGGTCGCCGTCTTCCAGGATCACCCGTACCGGGAGGATCGTGGCCTCGGGCGCGACGCCGAGTACGCCGTCGCCGCCGTCCGCGCCATGTCCGTGTCCCGCGATGATCCCGGCCATCGCGGTGCCGTGTTCGGCCCAGGACTCCTGGCCGCGCTCGGCGCCGAAGCCGATCATGTCCCGGCCCTCGATGACGTTGCCCCGGAGGTCCGGGTGCTCGGCGTCGACTCCGGTGTCCAGGACGGCGACGGTGACGCCCTTGCCCTGTGTGGTGCGCCAGGCCTCGCCGGTGTTCATGGCGTCCAGGCCCCACTGCCGGGCGCGGATCGAGTCGGCCTGCGCGGGCGCGGCGGGCAGCAGGACGAGCCCGGCCGCGGCGAGCAGCGCGGCGGTCTTGCGCAACGCGGCGGTCTTGCGCGGCGTCGTCATCCGGACGTCCCTTCGCGTCTCATCGCGCCTCATCGCGTCTCCATCGCGCCTCATCGGTCCTCGGGCTTATCGGCGGCGGCCTCGGCGGTCTTGCGCAGTCCGCGTTCCACCCGGTCGGCCAGGCCCTTCGCCTCATGGCCGAGCCCGGCCTGGCCGGGGGCGCTGGCGGCGTCCTCGGCCATCGCGTCGGCGACCGGCTGGGGCGCGTCGACCGTACGGCCGTCCACGAAGCCGGAGACCGCGAACACGACGACCGGGGCGTCGGCGAGGACGGACACCGTCCAGGACGCGCGCTGGCGGTCGCCGAAGTGCTCGGCGGCGGTGCCTCGTTCGGCGTACGCACGGGGCATCAGGTCCGCGCGCTCGGTGAGGCGGTCCTTGGTGAAGCGGGTCCGCAGCGCACGCATCGCCTCGGCGTCCGCCCGGCTGAACGCCATGCCGACGGTGGTGACATGGCTGCGGGTGTCGTCGGTGTACGTGGCGCGTACGACGCGTTCGCAGCCGATCGGTTCGAGCGCGGCCAGCAGCGGCGGGGCGAGGGCGGCCGCGCAGTCGCTGTCCGGGGCGACGGCGATCCGGGTCCACCGCCGGTCGGCGCCGCCGGGGCCCGCGTCCTCGCCCTTGACCACGGGGGGCAGGAGGGTGTCGACGGGTTCGTTGTGCCAGCTGTCCGCGGCGGCCGCGAACGCCGAGCGGGCCGCGTCGTCCGAGGATTCGCCGGTCAGCCAGCTGCCGGCGACCGCGCCGCCGATGAGTCCGAGGCCCAGGACGGCACAGGCCGCGGCGGCGACGGCGCGGAGCCTGCCGCGGGCGGGGACGGGGACGGGCCGCAGGCGGGTCGTGTCGTCGTGCGGCGGGTGCGCGTTGGCGTCGCCCGGCGACGGCTGGTCGAACGGGCCCGGCGGGCGGGTGCCGGGCCGCTCCGGTATGCCGTCTGTCCGGGGAGAGTTCCCGGCGGCGAGCGGTGCGTCGGCCCCGGCCGGGGGACCCTCCCCACCGCCTCCCGCGAACCCGGACCCCCCGTCCGCGGCGGCGGCACGCCACGACGCGGAACGCGGGGCCGCGGACGGACCCGACGGGACGGCGAACTCGTCCCCGGAGGCCGCCGCACCGGCGCTCGGCGCCCCCGACGCGGCCGGGTGAGCGGCCGACACGGCCGCAGACGGATGTGGCGGGGCGGCAGGCCCGTGCGCCGAGGCCGTCGCGCCGTCGGTCGGCGCGGCCGGGAAGGCGGCCGGCACGCCCTCGGCCGGGGCCGTGGACGGTCGCGGCAGGGCGGTGGGCCTGTGCGTCGGAGTCGCCGGGCCGTCGGTCGGTGCTCCCGGCTCGGCCGGGTGGGTGGTGGGGGCCGAGGTGTCGGCGTGTGGATGGCCGGGGGGCGTCGGGGAGCGGTCCGGGAGACGGGTCGCCGGGTTCGGGGGCGGCGGGGGGACGGGGGCGCGTCGCGCTTCCGTGCTCATGCACCCCCCGTTTCTCGCTCTCGGGCCCCGTCTTGGGTGTTCGTGGGGACGGCCCGTTCACTCGCTGTACGCGCGTCACTCTACGGGCTGCCGCAGGTCGGCCGGGACCCGATCGGCGACCAGGGGCCGATCTGCCCCGTTCGTCCCGTTGCCCGCTACTACCCTCTGGTAATCGCGTCTGGCAGGCTTCACTCATGACCGTCCGCGCATCCGACCGCACCCGCTACGACCGGGCCACCGCGCACCTCGACGCGCCCGTCGCGATCGTCGACGTGGAGGCGTTCGACGCGAACGCGGCGGATCTCGTGCGGCGGGCCGCGGGCAAGCCGATCCGGGTGGCGAGCAAGTCCGTACGCTGCCGGGCCCTGCTGGAACGCGTGCTGAGCCGGGACGGCTTCGCGGGCGTCATGTCGTTCACGCTGGCCGAGTCGCTCTGGCTGGCCAGGTCCGGCTTCGACGACGTCCTGCTCGCCTATCCGTCCGCCGACCGGGCCGCGTTCGCCGAACTCTCCGCCGACCCCAAGCTGGCCGCGGCGGTGACCGTGATGGTCGACGACCCGGCGCAGCTGCGGCTGATCGACGAGGCCAGGGACGGCGGCGGCGAAGAGGTGCGGGTCTGCCTGGAGTTGGACACGGCGCTGAAGCTCCTCGGCGGCCGGGTACGGGTCGGCGCCCGGCGGTCCCCGCTGCACTCCCCCGCCCAAGTCGCCGAGCTGGCCCGTGCGGTGGCGCACAGGCCCGGCTTCCGGCTGGTCGGGATCATGGCGTACGAGGGCCATGTCGCCGGGGTCGGGGACCGGCTGGCCGGGCGGCCGCTGCGCTCGCGGGCGATCCGGCTGATGCAGTCGGCGGCCCGCCGCGAACTGGCCGCCCGCCGGGCGGAGGCGGTGCGCGCGGTGCGCGCCGTGGCACCGGACCTGGAGTTCGTCAACGGCGGCGGCACGGGCAGTGTGCAGCACACCGCGGCCGAGGACGCGGTCACCGAGATCGCCGCGGGCTCGGGGCTGTACGTCCCGCGGCTGTTCGACGACTACACGTCGTTCACCGGCCGTCCGGCCGCGCTGTTCGCCCAGCCGGTGGTGCGCAGGCCGGGCGTCGGTGTGGTGACGGTGCTCGGCGGCGGCTATCCGGCCTCGGGCGCGACGGGCGCGGACCGGCTGCCGGTGCCGTGCCTCCCCAAGGGGCTGCGGTACGACCCGCAGGAGGGACCCGGCGAAGTGCAGACGCCGCTGCTCGGGTCCGCCGCCGACGATCTGCTGATCGGCGACCGGGTGTGGTTCCGGCACGCCAAGGCCGGGGAGTTGTGCGAGCGTTTCGACGCGCTGCACCTGGTGGAGGGTGAGCGGGTCACCGCGACCGTGCCGACGTATCGCGGTGAGGGCCGTACGTTCCTCTGACCTCTCGGGCCTCGGGCCTCGTCGCTAGGACGGGCCGATGCTGCTGCCCACGCCGCCCGTACCGCCGCCGCTGTCGCCGATGGGGCGGATGTCCTTGGTGATCTCGTCCATCCGGGACAGCTTCGGCCCGGCGGACCCGGCGTCGAAGGCGAACCGCACCACGACCAGGGACTCGGTGCCGATCGTCGACGGGAAGACGAGGGACTGGACGTAACCGCCGGGGCCCGCGCCGGTCTTGACCTGCCAGCGGACGAAATAGCCGCTGCGGCCCGCCACCGCGACCTGCCCGGCCGCGATCTTCTTGGTGGAGGTGAGTCCGCCGTGCGGCTTCCGGCCGATGCCGTCTTCGCCGTAGGCCTTCTCGGCCCAGTCGGAGATGTCCGTTTCGGCGACTTCCTTCGCGGTGTCGCCGTCATCGGAGTCGGCGGCGCTGCTGGTGACCGTGCCGTGGTAGCAGTAGCCCGTGCCGCCGGGACAGTCGTAGATCTCCTTGGTGCGCATGGTCAGTTCGGCGCCGACCGTGTGGTCTGGCTTCTCCCAGCCGTCCAGGATCGGCAGGGTGATGCCGTTGAGCTGGTCGACCAGTCGGCCGGAGTCGTCGGCGGACGTGTTCGGGGACTCGCTGGGCTCGTCCGTGGAGTCGTCGGCCGGGGCGTCGGTCGCCTCGTCGCCGGGCTCGTCGCCGGCCGGATCGGACGCGGACGCGGGTGCGCTCGAGGAGCCGCCGTTCTTGGCCTCGCCGCCGTTGTCGTCGTCCTTGCCGAGTACGACGACGCCCGTGACGATCGCGGCGACCAGGACGACCCCCGCGACGGTGAGCGCGATCACCTTGGCCCGGCCGGAGGCGTCGCCGGGGCCCGGCGTCCCCACCGCCGGCGGGGGGCCGAAGCCGGTCTGCTGCTGGTCCGGTTGCGGGGCGCGGGTGTGCTCCGTCCACGCGGTCCCGTCCCACCAGCGTTCAAGGGACGGAACCGACGGATCCGGGTACCAGCCGGGCGGGGTCGTCATGCTCATGCGGCCACTTTATCGACAGGATCTACAACGGAGTGACGTAGGCCCCGGCGATGCCGCCGTCGACCAGGAAGTCGGTGGCGTTGACGAAGGAGGAGTCGTCGCTGGCGAGGAAGGCGACCGCGGCCGCGATCTCCTCGGCGTCGGCGAACCGTCCGGCCGGGATGTGCACCAGACGCCGCGCGGCCCGCTCCGGGTCCTTGGCGAACAGCTCCTGGAGGAGAGGGGTGTTCACCGGGCCGGGGCAGAGCGCGTTGACCCGGATGCCCTCGCGGGCGAACTGCACGCCCAGTTCACGGGACATGGCCAGCACGCCGCCTTTGGACGCGGTGTACGAGATCTGCGATGTGGCCGCGCCCATGACGGCCACGAAGGAGGCGGTGTTGATGATGGAGCCGCGGCCCTGGCGTCGCATATAGGGGATGGCGGCCTTGCAGCATAGGTACACGGAGGTGAGGTTGACGTCCTGGACGCGCTTCCACGCCTCGAGGCCGGTGTCCAGGATGGAGTCGTCGTCGGGCGGTGAGATCCCGGCGTTGTTGAAGGCGACGTCCACGCTGCCGTAGGTGTCGTACGCCGCCTTGAACAGGGCGTCGACCTGCTCGGCGTCGGTGACGTCGACCCGTACGAAGGCGCCGCCGACCTCGTCGGCGGCGGCCTTGCCCGCGCTCTCGTCGATGTCCCCGCAGACCACATGGGCCCCCTCGGAGGCCAGGCGACGGGCGGCGGCCAGGCCGATGCCGCTGCCCGCGCCGGTGATGACGGCGGTACGGCCCACCAGGCGGCGGCAGATGTTCTCGGTGTCGGTGTTGCCGGTCATGGTCCTCAGGCCTCCGTGCTGATGAAGACGTTCTTGGTTTCGGTGAAGGCGGTCAGGGCGTCCGGGCCCAGTTCACGGCCGAGACCGGACTGGCGGTAACCGCCGAACGGGGTCCAGTACCGGACGCTGCTGTGGGAGTTGACGGACAGGTTCCCGGCCGCGACGGCGCGCGCGACGCGGATCGCCCGGCCCGAGTCGCGGGTCCACAGGGAGCCGGAGAGGCCGTACTCGGTGGCGTTGGCGAGCCGTACGGCGTCGGCCTCGTCGTCGAAGGGCAGCACCACGGCGACCGGTCCGAAGACCTCGTCGACGGCGACGCGCGCGTGGGGTTCGACGGCGGTCAGCACGGTGGGCGGGAACCAGAAGCCGGGGCCTTCGGGCGCGCTGCCGGTGATCGCCTCGGCGTCGCCGGGGATGTAGGACCGTACCCGCTCCAGCTGGGCCCTGGAGATCAGCGGGCCCATCTGGGTCTTGTCGTCCGCCGGGTCGCCGACGGCCACCGACTCGACCGCGGGGGCGAGGAGTTCCAGGAAGCGGTCGTAGACCGGGCGCTGGACGAGGATGCGGGTGCGGGCGCAGCAGTCCTGTCCGGCGTTGTCCAGGAACGACATGGGAGTGGCGGCCGCCGCGGCGTCGAGGTCGGCGTCGGCGAAGACGATGTTCGGGCTCTTGCCGCCGAGTTCGAGGGTGACTCGCTTCACCCGGTCGGCGCACTTGGCCATGATCCGCTTGCCGACACCGGTCGATCCGGTGAACACGATCTTGGCGACGCCGGGGTGTTCGACCAGGGCGTTTCCGGCGGTGTCGCCCGCGCCGGGCAGCACCTGGAAGAGGTGTTCGGGAAGGCCCGCGGTGAGGGCGAGTTCGGCCAGGCGCAGCGCGGTGAGCGGGGTGGTCTCGGCGGGTTTGAGGAGTACGGCGTTGCCCGCGGCGAGGGCGGGGGCGGTCCCCCAGGCGGCGATCGGCATGGGGAAGTTCCAGGGCGCGATGACGCCGACGACGCCGAGGGGTTCGAGGAAGGTGACGTTCAGGCCGCCGGGCACCGGGATCTGGCGGCCGTTGAGGCGTTCCACTCCCCCGGCCGCGTAGTCCAGGAGGTCGCGGACGTTGCCCGCCTCCCAGCGGGCGTTGCCCAGGGTGTGGCCCGCCTCCCGGACTTCGAGGCGGGCGAGTTCCTCGATGTGGTCGTCTACGGCCGCGGCGAAGCGGCGCAGTAGCCGGGCCCGGTCGGCGGGGGGCAGGGCCGCCCACTTCAGCTGCGCGGCGGCGGCCCGTGCGACGGCGGCGTCGGCCTCGGCGGGGGTGGTCGCCGGGACGGTCGCGATGACCTCCTCGGTCGCGGGGTTGAGCACCTGGTGCTCGTGCTGCTCGGACGGGTGGGGCTGCTCGGACGGGTGGGGCTGCTGGTGCTGGTGCTGCGGATCGGACACGTCGGGCCTCACATGCGTTCAAAGGAGCGGCGAAGCTCCCAGTCGGTCACCGCGGCGTCGAAGGCGTCCAGTTCGACCCGCGCCATGTTGCGGTAGTGCGCGACCACGTCGGCGCCGAAGGCGGCCTTGGCGACGGGGCTGTTCTCCCAGAGTTCGGCGGCCTCGCGCAGGGTGGTGGGGACATGCTCGTACTCGGCGGTGTAGGCGTTGCCGTCGCAGGGCTCGGGGAGTTCGAGCCGCTGCTCGATCCCGTACAGGCCCGCCGCGACCAGTCCGGCGACGGCCAGGTGCGGGTTGACGTCGCCGCCGGGCAGCCGGTTCTCGAAGCGCAGGGAGCGGCCGTGGCCGACGACGCGCAGCGCACAGGTGCGGTTGTCGTGGCCCCAGGCGACGGCGGTCGGGGCGAAGGAGCCCGGCTGGAAGCGCTTGTAGGAGTTGATGTGGGGGGCGTAGAGGAGGGAGAAGTCGCGCAGCGCGGCGAGCTGCCCGGCGAGGAAGTGCCGCATGACGGGGGACATGCCGCCGGGTCCGTCGCCCGCCATGACGTTGACGCCGCTGGCGTCGGCGAGCGAGAGATGGATATGGCAGGAGTTGCCCTCGCGCTCGTCGTACTTGGCCATGAAGGTGAGCGAGACGCCTTCCTGGGCCGCGATCTCCTTGGCGCCGGTCTTGTAGACGGCGTGCTGGTCGCAGGTGACCAGCGCCTCGTCGTACTTGAAGGCGATCTCGTGCTGGCCGGGGTTGCACTCGCCCTTGGCGGACTCGACGGTCAGGCCCGCGGCGGCCATCTCGTTGCGGATCCGGCGCAGCAGCGGCTCGATCCGGCCGGTGCCGAGCACGGAATAGTCGATGTTGTACTGGTTGGCCGGGGTCAGGCCGCGGTAGTCGCGGTCCCAGGCCTGCTCGTAGGTGTCCTTGAAGACGATGAACTCCAGCTCGGTGCCGACCCACGCGGTGAAGCCGTGTTCGGCGAGGCGTTCCAGCTGGCGGCGGAGGATCTGCCGGGGTGCGGCGACGACCGGGGAGCCGTCGCCCCAGGCGAGGTCGGCGATGAGCATCGCGGTGCCCTCGTTCCAGGGGACGCGGCGCAGAGTGTCCGGGTCGGGGCGCATGGCGAAGTCGCCGTAGCCACGGTCCCAGGAGGACATCTCGTAGCCGTCGACGGTGTTCATCTCGGCGTCGACGGCGAGCAGGTAGTTGCAGCCCTCGGTGCCGTGCTCCAGGACCTCGTCGAGGAAGAACGGCGCGGCGAACCGCTTGCCCTGCAACCGCCCTTGCATATCGGGGAAGGCCAGGACGACAGTGTCGATCTCACCGCTGGCGACGAGGGCGCGCAGTTCCTCGATCCCGAGCGGGGGTGTGCGGTCAGCCACGGGATTCTCCTCCTTCGGGCTTCGGGAGTCTTAAGGTATGGGTGGTGACCATTGATTGGGAAGGGGGAACCGCGACATGCCACGAACCGGTGACGACGACCGGCCGGCGGAGGACCGGCTGACACCGGTGCTGCGCCCCGTGCGTGCGGGCAACGGCTTCGAGGAGGCGCTGGAGCAGATCCTCCAGGTCCTGCGCCTCGGGCTCGTCCCCCACGGCGAGCGGCTGCCCGCCGAGCGGGAACTGGCGGACCGGCTGCGGATCAGCCGGGTCACGCTGCGCGAGGTGCTGAAGGTGCTCCAGGACCAGGGGCTGGTGGAGAGCCGACGCGGCCGGTACGGCGGCACGTTCGTACGCGAGAGGCCGCAGCCGCCGGGCGACGGCGAGCTGCGGCGGCGGGTCGCGGCGGTGGACGTCGAGGACGTGCTGCGCTTCCGCGAGGTCCTGGAGGTCGGCGCGGCCGGGCTCTGCGCGGCGGACGGGCTGGACGGGGAGCGGGCCGACCGGCTGCGCGCGGCGCTCGCCGCGACCCACGACGCCCCGTTGACCGAGTACCGCAGGCTCGACACGCTGCTGCATCTCACGCTCGCCGAGCTGTCCGGGTCGGCCACGCTGACGGCCCAGTACGCCGCCGTACGGGCGCGGGTGAACGACCTGCTGGACGGCATCCCGATCCTGGTGCGGAACCTGGAGCACTCGCAGCAGCAGCACACCGCGCTCGTCGAGGCGGTGCTCGACGGCGACGCGGACGGCGCGCGCGAGGTGATGCGCGAGCACTGCGCGGGCACGGCCGCGCTGCTGCGGGGGTTCCTGACCTGACGCCCACGCGGCCGCCGTCGGGCCCACGGCCGCCACCGGGCCCACGGCCGCCTCCAGGCCGCATCCGTAACAGTCGTTTAACGCACAGGTCTTGCGCTGCCGCCGACGCGCCCGCAAAGGTGTGGCCCCACACCTTTGCCCCGAGACAGGAGCGCTCCATGGCCGAGGGCACCGAATCGCGTACCCCACCAGCCGCCACCGCCCAGGGCGGCTTCGACGAGGACCGCTATCTCCAGCGGCGCACCCTGCGCCGGGGCAGCGCGGGCTGGCTGCTGCTCACCGGCCTCGGCGTCGCCTATGTGGTCTCCGGCGACTTCTCCGGCTGGAACATCGGCCTGTCGGAGGGCGGGTTCGGCGGGCTCGCCGTCGCCATGCTCCTGATGGGCGCGATGTACGCCTGCCTGGTCTTCGCCCTCGCCGAGCTCTCCGCGATCCTGCCCACCGCGGGCGGCGGCTACGGCTTCGCCCGGCGCGCGCTCGGCACCTGGGGCGGCTTCCTCACCGGCACCGCGATCCTCATCGAGTACATCCTCGCGCCCGCCGCGATCTCCATCTTCATCGGCGACTACATCGAGTCGCTCAACCTCTTCGGGCTGACCTCCAGCTGGCCGGTCTACCTCGGCTGCTTCGCCGTCTTCATCGGCATCCACCTGTGGGGCGTGGGCGAGGCGCTGCGGTTCAGCCTGGTGGTGACCGCCGTCGCGGTGGCCGCGCTGCTGATCTTCGCGGTCGGGGCGCTCACCGAGTTCAGCGCGGACGGCCTGAACGACATCCCGGTCGACGCCGAGGCCTTCGGCGCCAACTCCTGGCTTCCCATGGGGTTGCTGGGCATCTGGGCGGCGTTCCCGTTCGGCATGTGGTTCTTCCTGGGCGTCGAGGGGGTGCCGCTGGCCGCCGAGGAGGCCAAGGACCCGGTGCGCTCGATGCCGAGGGCACTGTCGATCGCCATGGGCGTCCTCGTCCTGCTCGCGCTGGTCACCTTCTTCGCGGCGACCGGGGCGCACGGCGCGGACTCGATCAAGGAGGCGGGCAACCCGCTGGTCGTCGCGCTCCAGGGCGACGGCGAGCCGACGGCGCTGTCCCGCTTCGTCAACTACGCGGGGCTCGCCGGTCTCGTCGCCTCCTTCTTCTCCCTGATCTACGCCGGGTCGCGGCAGCTGTTCGCGCTCTCCCGCGCGGGCTATCTGCCCCGGTTCCTGTCCCTGACGAGCGGCCGCAAGGCCCCGTACCTGGGCCTGGTCATCCCCGGCGCGATCGGTTTCGGGCTCGCCGCGGGGACCGGCGACGGCGGGCGGATGCTCAACATGGCGGTGTTCGGCGCGACGATCTCGTACGCGATGATGGCGCTGTCGCATATCGTGCTGCGCCGCCGCGAGCCCGGACTGCACCGGCCGTACCGGACGCCGGGCGGCGTCGCCACCTCGTCGGTCGCCTTCGCGCTCGCGCTGTCCGCGCTGGTGGCGACCTTCCTGGTAGACCAGACGGCGGCGTTCATCGCGCTCGGCGTCTACGCGATCGCCCTCGCCTATTTCGCCTTCTACAGTCGGCATCGGCTGGTCGCTACGGCGCCCGAGGAGGAGTTCGCGGCGCTGGCCGAGGCCGAGGCCGAGCTCGAACGTGACTGACCCCGTGACGACCGGAGGAGACCGAGCCGTGTCCAAGCCGCTCATCGGCATCAGTACCTACCTGGAGGCGTCGGCCAGGTGGGGAGTGTGGGACCTGCCCGCCACGCTGCTGCCCGCCGGTTACTCCCGGCTCGTCCAGGCGGCCGGCGGACTCGCCGCGATGCTGCCGCCCGACGACCCGGACCAGGCCGCCCAGGTGGTGGCGCGCCTGGACGGGCTGGTCATCGCGGGCGGACCCGACGTCGAGCCCGTACGGTACGGGGCCGAGCCCGACCCGCGTACCGGACCGCCCGCCCGCGAGCGCGACGCCTGGGAACTGGCCCTGATCGAGGCCGCGCTGGCGTCGGGGACGCCGCTGCTCGGCATCTGCCGGGGGATGCAGCTGCTGAACGTGGCGCTCGGCGGGACGCTGGCGCAGCATCTGGCCGGGCACACGGCGGGGGTCGGCGTGTTCGGCGCGCACGCGGTGAAACCGGTGCCGGGGACGCGGTACGCGTCCGTCGTGCCCGCGGAGACGTCCGTGCCGACATACCACCACCAGGCGGTGGACCGGCTCGGCCGGGGCCTGGTGCCGTCCGCGTACGCCGCCGACGGCACGGTGGAGGCCGTGGAACTCCCCGGCGACGGCTGGGTCCTGGGCGTCCAGTGGCACCCGGAGATGGGCGAGGACGTACGGGTGATGCGGGCGCTGGTCCAGGCGTCGGAAGCTCGCCGGGCGGGCTGAAAGATCTCAGCCCGTCCGGCGATTGAGGACATCCTTTTCGCCGTCCGCAGGACTTTCGGGAAGGGGCGGGGTGGGGGATCAAGTCCTGACCGCGCCACCGACGCCGGTCAGCCGACCCCCCGCCGCGTCAGCGACAGCAGGTCGCGGGCCGGGCCCGTGGGCCGGTGGCCCGTCGTCCACACGGCCCGCAGATCGCGCCGCAACCCCACCCCCCGAACCGGCACCTGCACCAGCCGCCCCGCCGCCACCTCGTCCCCCACCGCCAGCTCGCTCAGCACGGACGGCCCCGCCCCGCTCACCACCGCCGCCTTCACCGCCGTGGTGGAGGACAGTTCGAGCAGCGGCCTGACCAGGCCCCCGTCCTCCGCGAGCGCCGCGTCCAGGACCTGCCTCGTGCCCGAGCCCCGCTCCCGCAGGATCAGCGGCGTCGCCGTGAGCTCGGCCGGGCCGAGCGGCGCCCGCCGCTTGGCCCACGCGTGCCCCGGAGCCACCACGACGACCAGGCTGTCCCGCGCGATCACGGCCCCGCTGAGCCCGCCGGGCACATCGAGCCCCTCCACGAACCCGAGGTCCGCCTCACCGGCGAGCACCTGCTCGGCGACCGCCACGGAGTTCCCGGCCAGCAACGACACCGCGGTGTCCGGCCGTTCGCGGCGCAGCGCGATCAGCCACCCCGGCAGCAGATACTCGGCGATCGTCATGCTCGCGGCGACCCGCAGCCGGGAGTCCCGGCGGTCCCGCAGCGCCTGCGCCCCGACGTCGAAGGCCTCAGCCGCCTCCACGATCCGCCGCGCCCAGTCGGTGACCAGCACCCCGGTGTCGGTCAGCCGCGATCCGCGGGGCGACCGGTCCACCAGGGCGACCCCCAGCTGCCGCTCCATCGCCCGCACCCGGCTGCTCGCCGCGGGCTGGCTGATCCCCAGCTCCCGTGCCGCCCGCCCCAGGCTGCCCAGCCGCGCGACGGCGAGCAGCAGCTGCAACGCGCCCAGCTCGGGCACCCGGTGGGGCAGCCCCGCGGCCACGTCGCCCGCACCCGCAGCGCTCGCTGCTGCACCCGCCGCGCCCGCCGCGTTCGCCGCACCCGCCTCACTCGTACTCATAACCCCAGCTTATGCCCTGATAGAGAGAAGCCCCCTGGTGAGGGGCGGGTACGCCGCGGACCCTTGAGCCATGGCCACGTCCGCGCACCCACACCCCCTGACCACGCCCGCACCCGCGGTCGCGCCCGTCCCCCGCTACTCCGCACGGCTGCGGCACCTGGGCCCCAACTGGTACGCCGCGGTCATGGGCACCGCGATCGTCGCCACGGCGGGCAGCGCCCTGCCGACGCCGATACCGCGCGCGGCGGCCGTCGCGGTCTGGGCGCTGTCCGCGCTGGCGCTGGCCGCCTTGCTCACCGCCCGCGCGGGACACTGGCTGCACCATCGCGACCAGGCCCGCGCCCACCTCCTGGACCCCGCCGTCGCCCCGTTCTACGGCTGCCTGGCGATGGCGCTGCTCGCGGTCGGCGGCGGCACGCTCAGCGTCGGCCGGGACCTGATCGGCGCGCGGGCCGCGCTCGCCGCGGACGCCGTGCTGTTCACCGCCGGCACCCTGACCGGGCTGCTGGCCGCCGCCGCGATCCCGTATCTGATGGTGACCCGGCACACGATCGACGCCGGTACCGCGACCCCTGTGTGGCTGCTGCCCGTCGTCGCCCCCATGGTGTCCGCCGCGCAGGGCCCCCTGCTGCTGCCCCACCTGCCCGCCGGACAGTGGCGCGAGGCCATGCTGCTGGGCGGTTACGCGCTGTTCGGCCTGAGTCTGCTGGCCACGCTGGTCATGCTGCCGCTGGTGTTCGGCCGCCTGGTGCGGTACGGGCCGCTGCCGCTCGCCCTCACGCCGAGCCTGTTCCTGGTCCTGGGCCCCCTGGGGCAGTCGACGACCGCGGTCAACGCGCTGGCCGATGTGGCGCCGGGCGCGGTCGCCCCGGCGTACGCCTCCGCCTTCGGGGCCTTCGCGGTCGTGTACGGGGTGCCGGTGCTGGGGTTCGCGCTGCTGTGGCTGGCGCTGGCGGGCGCGCTGGCGGTGCGCGCGTGGCGGCGCGGGATGCGGTTCGCGATGACCTGGTGGGCCTTCACCTTCCCGGTGGGCACCTGCGTGACGGGCGCGGCGGGGCTGGCGCGGCACACCGGCCTGGACGCCTACGGCTGGCTGGCGGCTGCGCTGTTCGGCTTCCTGGCGGCGGCCTGGGCGGTGGCCGGATTCCACACGCTGCGCGGGCTGTTCAGCGGTGCGCTGCCCGCAGCGCCGCGCTGAGCCGGGCGGGTGCGGCCGCCAGCGAGGGCCCGTACCAGGTCAGCATCCGGCCGTCGACGAGGGCGGCGGGCACGCCGGGGAAGGCCTCGGGCCCGTCGTCGGGCGTGAAGCGGTACGGCTCGTCGGGCAGCACGACCAGATCGGGTCCGGCCGCGCGCAACTCGGCCGCGGGGACGCGCGGATAGCGCTCCGGATGATCCGCGTAGAGGTTGTCGACGCCGAGGCGGGCCAGCAGGTCACCGGCGAAGGTGTCCCTGCCGAGCACCATCCAGGGCCGCCGCCAGACCGGTACGACGGCCCGCGGCCTCCCGCTCGCCCGGTCGGCCGGCCGCAGCGGCGGCGGCGCGCGCCAGGCCCGCTCGGCGTCGGCCAGCCAGCCGGGACGGGGCAGACGGCAGCCCCGTACGAGAACCCGGTCCAGCTCGCGGAACGCGTCGGGCAGCGTGCGGACCTCGGTGACCATGACGTCGAGCCCGGCGGCGCGCAGGGCGGCCAGGTCCGGCTCGCGGTTCTCCTCCTCGTTGGCGATCACCAGGTCGGGGGCGAGCGCGATGATCCGGGGCACGTCGGGATTCTTGGTGCCCCGGACCCGTACGACGCCCCGCTCGTCGAGATCCGCCGGGTGGCTGCACCAGTCCGTGGCCCCGACCAGCAGTCCGGGCGCGCTGACGGCGACCGCCTCGGTCAGCGAGGGCACCAGGGACACCACGCGCATCCGGCCGCTACTCCGGCTCGGCCTTGATGTGCTCGGCCACCGCCACCAGCAGCACGCGCGTGTCGGGCACGGCCGACCGCCAGCGGTGCCGTACACCGCCGGACAGGAACAGCGTGTCGCCGCGGGCGAGCCGGTAGGCCCTGCCCTCGGCCTCCACTTCGACGGCGCCCTCGGCCACGTACAGCATTTCGTCGTTACGGTGCTGGAACTCGCGGCCCGCGTCGTGCTCGCCGACGAACTCCACGGCGTGCAGCTGATGCTGACCGCGCACCAGCTGCCGGGTGCGCGACGCGCCGAGCGGCTCCGCGGCCGCGCGTACCACCTCGACCGTGCGCTCCGCCTCGGCGGCGCACAGCAGTTCGGCGGCGGTCGTGCCGAGCGCGTCCGCGACCCGCTCCAGGGATGTGCGGCTGGGCCGGGCGCGTTCGTTCTCGACCTGGCTCAGGAACGGCACCGAGAGGCCGCTGCGCCGGGCGACCGTGGCGAGCGTCAGGCTCAGCGACCTGCGCCTGCGGCGGATGGCCACACCGACCCGGACGGATTCCTTGTCGCCCATGCTCCGGCCCCCCTCTGTCCGTGCGTTCGCCGTATCGGTCCCGGTCTGTGAAACCCCTGCGCTAGGCACCTTACGCAAGGCGCGGCGTCCCCGCCCCGCCAACCGCTCTCCCGCGTGAAGCGCCCGGTACGCGGGTGCGGTGCGCGGGGCCGGTGCACGGGGCCGGTGCACGGGTGTCCGTACACAGGCGAAGGTAGCGCCCCGCTGTCAGTGCCGTGCGGCAAGATGCCTGATGTGACACACCACAAGACGCGATCCACGACACAAGCGACGACCCAGCCAAGTCGAGGGGCCGCCCAGCCGACTCGACGGCTCATGCTCCTGGACACGGCATCGCTCTACTACCGGGCGTACTTCGGGGTCCCCGACTCCGTACGGGCCCCGGACGGCACCCCGGTCAACGCCGTGCGCGGACTGCTCGACTTCATCGCCCGCCTGGTGCAGGACCACCGCCCGGACGACCTGGTGGCGTGCATGGACGCGGACTGGCGGCCGCACTGGCGGGTCAAGCTGATCCCGTCCTACAAGGCCCACCGGGTCGCCGAAGAGTCCGCCGATGGGCCGGACACCGAGGAGACCCCGGACACCCTCTCGCCTCAGGTGCCCGTCATCGAGGAGGTGCTCGACGCACTCGGGATCGCCCGGATCGGCGCCGCGGGCTACGAGGCGGACGACGTGATCGGCACGCTGACCGCGCGCGCCACGGGCCCGGTCGACATCGTCACCGGCGACCGCGACCTCTATCAGCTGGTGGACGACGCGCGCGGCGTCCGCGTGCTGTACCCGCTCAAGGGGGTCGGCACGCTCCAGCTCACCGACGAGGCGGTGCTCCGCGAGAAGTACGCCGTGGACGGCCGCGGCTATGTGGATCTGGCCCTGCTGCGCGGCGACCCGAGCGACGGACTGCCGGGCGTCCCCGGCATCGGCGACAAGACGGCCGCGAAGCTGCTCGCGCAGTACGGGGACCTGGCCGGGATCATGGCCGCGGTCGACGACCCCAAGTCGAAGCTCACCCCGGCGCAGCGCAGACGCCTGGACGAGTCGCGGGCGTATGTCGCCGTGGCGCCGAAGGTGGTCCGGGTGGCCACCGACGTCCCGGTGCCGGACCTCGACGTCGCGCTGCCCCGCGAGGCGCGGCACCCGGCCGCGCTGGACGCGCTCGCCGCGCGCTGGGGCCTGGGCGGAGCCCTGACCCGTCTGCTCAACGCGCTGCGCGCCT
This sequence comes from Streptomyces sp. O3, assembly GCF_054788135.1. Taxonomy (NCBI): domain Bacteria; kingdom Bacillati; phylum Actinomycetota; class Actinomycetes; order Kitasatosporales; family Streptomycetaceae; genus Streptomyces; species Streptomyces sp. O3. The sequence goes on along the minus strand of NZ_JBTVYK010000001.1, from coordinate 32,547 downwards.
AAGGCACCCCTTAAGCCGAGATGTTAGCTTAGGTTTACCTAAGTCAGTCGTCGATCGGCGACCGTCGGCCAGGGGAGGCATCCGTGACAGCACGTCCGGCAGCGCGTCCGGCAGCACGCAGCGCAGCGCGCACCGCAGCACCGAAGACCCACCGCGCGGAGGTGATACGCGGCGAGCAGCTCACTCCGAGCATGCGGCGCGTGGTGCTCGGCGGCGACGGCCTGGCCGACTTCGCCACGGGCGACTGCACCGACCACTACGTCAAGCTGCTGTTCCCGGCGGACGGGGTGGCCTACCCCGAGCCCTTCGACATCCAGCGGATCCGCGCCGACCTGCCGCGCGAGCAGTGGCCCGCCCAGCGCACCTACACGGTCCGCGCCTGGGACCCCGTGCGGCGGGAGCTGACCCTGGACTTCGTCGTGCACGGCGACGCGGGCCTCGCCGGACCGTGGGCCGCGCGGGCGCGGCCCGGCGACGTACTGCACCTGCTGGGCCCCGGCGGCGGCTACGCCCCGAGCGCCGACGCCGACTGGCATCTGCTGGCCGGTGACGAGAGCGCGCTGCCCGCCATCGCCGCCTCGCTTGAGCGGCTTCCCGCGGGCGCCACGGCGCACGCCTTCGTGGAGGTCGCGGGCCCCGCCGACGAGCAGCCGGTCAGCACCCCCGATGGCGTCCGGATCAGCTGGCTGCACCGCGGCGACCGCCCGGTGGGCGCGGCCCTGACGGAAGCCGTGCGGAACCTGCGCTTCCCCGCGGGCGACGTGCAGGCCTTCGTCCACGGCGAGGCCGGGGCCGTGAAGGAACTCCGCAGATATCTGCGCGTCGAGCGCGCCGTGCCGCGCGAGCGGCTGTCGATCTCCGGCTACTGGCGGCTCGGCCATAACGAGGACGGCTGGCAGGCCTCCAAGCGCGACTGGAACGCACAGGTGGAGGCGGAACAGGAGCCCGCCAGCGCGGCGGCCTAGGCCCTGTCACCGCCTTCCCGCCGTCCGCCCGGAGGGCGGGGACGCGTGCATGGCGTAGCGGGTCCGGGGAGATCAGGGGAGACAGGGCATAGGCCCTGTCGTCGCCTTCCGGGCGGGCGGCGGGGAGTACGCCGACGGGGCCGGGCGGCCTGCTGAGCCGGTGCCGCCGTGCGCCTCGTACGCTGGCGGGGTGCCCCGACGTAAGCCCCGCATCCCGCCCTCGCCGCTGCCCCAGCGGCACGGCATCGACCCGGTCCGCCTGCGGCTGCCCCTCGACGGCGCCTGGGCGACCGTACGGGACCACCTCGCCGACCGGCTGCCGGTGGACCCGGCGGCGGTGGACGCGCTGGTGCGCGGCGGGGATGTGGTCACGGTGGACGGGCCCGTCACTCCGGACACCCCGTACCAGGCGGGCGCGCACGTCTGGTTCCACCGCGAGCTGCCCGCCGAGGCGCCGGTGCCGTTCGCGATCGACGTGGTGTACCAGGACGCGCGGCTGGTCGTCGCCGACAAGCCGCACTTCCTGGCCACCACGCCGCGCGGCCGCCATGTCACCGAGACCGCGCTCGCCTGGCTGCGCCGGGATCTCGGCCTGCCCGAGCTCAGCCCCGCGCACCGCCTCGACCGGCTCACCGCGGGCCTGGTGATGTTCACCGTGCGGCCCGCCGACCGCGGCGCGTACCAGTCGCTGTTCCGCGACCGGCTAGTGCGCAAGGAGTACGAGGCGATCGCCCCGCACTCCCCCGCGCTCGCCCTGCCGGTCTCGGTCCGCAGCCGGATCGAGAAAGTACGGGGCCGGATCGACGCGTACGAGATTCCGGGCGAGCCGAACGCCGAGAGCCGCGTCGAACTGCTCGAACACCGCACGGGCCTGGGCCGGTACCGGCTGCTGCCCCGCACCGGCCGGACCCACCAGCTACGGGTGCACATGAACGCGCTCGGCGTCCCGATCCTCGGCGACCCCGTCTATCCCGAAGTCACCGAGCCCGCCCCGGACGACTTCGGCCGCCCCCTGCAACTGCTGGCCCGCGCGCTGGAGTTCACCGACCCCCTCACCGGCCGCGCCCACCGCTTCACCAGCCGCCGCACGCTGACGGCCTGGACCGCCCCCGACGAGTGGCGATCCCGACCGCCCGGCTAGGCCCCTCCGTCTCTCCGCTCTCCGCGGATCTCTGCGGATCAGCCCGCGCCCGGTGCGCCAGCGGCTGATGTCGCGGTGGCGTGCCAGGCGCGGCCCTCGTACTGGACGTGCTCGGGTCTGTGCCCGGTGCGGCGGGAGTGCGCCCGCCGGACGAGGGGGGACCAGGCCCCGCCCGGCGGCCGGGCACACACACGCGCGCCGCAGGGCGTGTGCGGCCTGAGCCAACCGGGCCGAGGCCACCGACGACGCCACCGCCGTCCGCTGGCCGAGGCCAGCTTGCCCAGGCCCAGCCGCCCGCGCCGCGGCGGCCACCCGCCCGGCCTCAGCCGACCGACGAGTACGCCACCACGCCCCGGCGCAGCGCGTCCACCGCTCTGCGGGCGCTCTTCGCGACCGTGCTGCCGTCGGCGGGGGCGGCCGCGGCGATCTGCCCGAGCACGTCGATCACCTGCTTGCACCAGCGCACGAAGTCGCCCGCGGGCATCTCGGCCTCGCGCAGCACCTCGTCGAGCCCCTTGCCCGAGGCCCACATATACGCGGCCCAGGCGAACCCGAGGTCGGGCTCGCGCTGCCCGACCCCCTCGGCCTGGTTGATCTTGAACTCGTCTTCCAGGGCGTCAAGACGCCCCCAGATCCGCACCATCTCGCCGAGCGCCGTCTTCGCCCCGCCCGCGGGCAGCTTCGGCGCCAGCGCGTCGTCCGAGACCCTGGCCTCGTAGACCAACGCCGAGACGCAGGCGGCCAGTTCGGCGGGGCCCAGCCCCTCCCACACGCCGTCCCGCAGGCATTCGCTGGCCAGCAGGTCCAGTTCGCCGTACAGCCGGGCGAGCCGCCTGCCGTGCTCGGTGACCTCGTCGCCCCGCAGGTAGTCGAGTTCGGTGAGCAGGGCGACGATCCGGTCGAAGGTGCGGGCGATGGTGTTCGTCCGCCCCTCGATGCGCCGCTCCAGGTGCTTGGTGTCGCGCTGCAGCCGGTGGTACCGCTCGGCCCAGCGCGCGTGGTCCTCGCGCTCGTCGCAACCGTGGCAGGGGTGCGCCCGCAGCTCCGCGCGCAGCTGGGCGAGCTGCCGGTCGTCGGCGGCGGCCGAGCGCCCGCGCCGGTGCTTCTCGGGCCGCAGGTGTCCCGCCTTGGTCCGCAGCGCGGACGCCAGGTCGCGCCGCGACTGCGGCGAGCGCGGGTTGAACGACTTCGGGACGCGCATCCGCTCCAGCGGCTCCACCGGCACGGGGAAGTCCATCGACGCGAGCCGCTTCACCTGCCGCCCGGCGGTCAGCACCATCGGGCGCGGACCGTCGGCGTGCTCCAAGCCGCGGTGGCCGTTGGACCGCCCGGCGGGCAGCCCCGGATCCAGGACCAGCGCGAGACCCGCGTACTTCCCGGTCGGCACATGGATCACATCGCCCGGCTTGAGCTTCTCCAGCGCGGCGGCGGCCTCGGCCCTGCGCTGCACCGCGCCCGCCTTGGCCAGCTCCGTCTCGCGGTCCTTCAGTTCGCGGCGCAGCCGCGCGTACTCCTCGAAGTCCCCGAGGTGGCAGGTCATGGCGGCCTGGTAGCCCTCCAGGCCCTCTTCGTTGCGCTGTACCTGCCGGGAGATCCCGACCACCGACCGGTCGGCCTGGAACTGCGCGAAGGAGGTCTCCAGGAGCTCGCGGGAACGGTGCCGCCCGAACTGGTGCACCAGGTTCACGGCCATGTTGTACGAGGGCCGGAAGCTGGAGCGCAGCGGGTAGGTCCGGGTCCCGGCGAGCCCGGCCAGCGCCTCGGGGTTCATGCCGCGCTGCCAGAGCACGACGGCGTGCCCCTCGACGTCGATGCCGCGCCGCCCGGCGCGCCCGGTCAGCTGGGTGTACTCGCCGGGCGTGATGTCCGCGTGCTGCTCGCCGTTCCACTTGACGAGCTTCTCCAGCACCACGCTGCGCGCGGGCATGTTGATGCCCAGGGCGAGGGTCTCGGTGGCGAACACCGCCTTGACCAGGCCCTGGACGAACAGTTCCTCGACGACCTCCTTGAAGGTCGGCAGCATGCCCGCGTGGTGGGCGGCGATGCCGCGCTCCAGGCCCTCCAGCCACTCGTAGTAGCCCAGGACGTGCAGGTCCTCATGGGGAATGGCGGCCGTGCGCTCTTCGACCAGGTCGCGTACGCGCTGGCGTGCGTCCTCGTCGTTCAGCCGCAGCCCCGCGTACAGGCACTGCTGTACGGCGGCCTCGCATCCGGCCCGGCTGAAGATGAAGGTGATCGCGGGCAGCAGCCCTTCGGAGTCGAGCCGCTCGATCACCTCGGGGCGGCCCGGAGTCCAGATCCTGGAGCGCTGCCGCCGCTCGCGCTCGCGGTCGGCCTCGCGCAGGTTCTTGCCGCGTCTGCGGTCCCGTCCGAAGGTCTGGCGGCTGGCCTCCATGCGGGCCATCCGCTCCAGATCGGGGTTGACGGCGCGCTTGGCGGACGCCGAGTCCTCCTCGAAGAGGTCGTACATCCGACGGCCCGCCAGCACATGCTGGAAGAGCGGGACGGGCCGGTGCTCGGAGACGATCACCTCGGTGTGTCCGCGCACGGTGTCCAGCCAGTCGCCGAACTCCTCGGCGTTGGACACCGTGGCCGACAGGGACACCAGGGTCACCGACTCCTGGAGGTGAATGATCACTTCCTCCCAGACGGCGCCCCGGAAGCGGTCCGAGAGGTAGTGCACCTCGTCCATGACCACGTACCCGAGGCCGAGCAGCGTCTGGGAGCCCGCGTAGAGCATGTTCCGCAGCACCTCGGTGGTCATCACGACCACCGGGGCGTCGGCGTTGACGCTGTTGTCCCCGGTGAGCAGGCCGACCTTGTCGGCGCCGTACCGCCGGGTCAGGTCCGCGTACTTCTGGTTGGAGAGCGCCTTGATGGGGGTGGTGTAGAAGCACTTCTTGCCCTGCTGGAGGGCGAGGTGCACGGCGAACTCGCCGACGATCGTCTTGCCGGAGCCGGTCGGGGCGGCCACCAGCACGCCCTTGCCCGCTTCCAGCGCCTGGCAGGCCTCTATCTGGAAGGGGTCGAGACCGAATTCGTACATCTCGCGGAAGGACGCGAGCGCGGTGGCCTGCTCGGCGGCCCGCCTACGGGCTGCCGCGTATCGCTCGGCCGGTGAGAGGTCCTCTGTCATCTTGTTCTTGAGCCTACCCGCCGACACTGACAGCGGGCGCGATCTTTGTTCAGCAGGCCGTTCAGCAGGCCGGTCAGCAGGCCGCGAGCACCCGCGCCGCGCCCGGCACACAGCGGGCGGTCAGCGGCAGCGGGCCGAGCGACTCCCCGTCCGCGTACCCGGTGAGCCCCGGCGCCTCCAGCGTGATCGAGGCGACCCGGTGCACGGTGACCTTGGGGTGGTCGAGGTGGGTGCCCCGGTACACCTGCGGGAAGACCCGCAGGAGCGTGCCGCGGCCGCAGTCCCCGACGACGGTGACGTCGAAGAGCCCGTCGGCCAGGTCGGCGTTCGCGCAGATCCGCATGCCGCCGCCGTACGAGGCTCCGTTGCCGACGGCTATCAGTGTGGCGTCGATCTCCCGTACGGGCCCGTCGTCGAACCGGACGCGGTACGGGACGGGCCGGAAGGCTGCGAGCTCGGCGAGCATCGCCAGGTCGTAGCGGAAGCGTCCGGCGGGCCAGCGCATCCGGTTGCCGCGGTCGTTCACGCGGGAGTCGAATCCGGAGGCGAGTACGGTCCCGAACCACCGCTCGCCCACCCGCCCCAGGTCGACGTCCCGGATCCGGGCGCCCTTGAGCGCGTCGGCGGCGACCCGTGTCGCCGCCCCCGGATCGCGCACCGGCAGGCCGAGGGCGCGGGCGAAGTCGTTGCCGGTGCCGACGGCGATCACGCCCAGCGGGGTCCGGGTGCCCGCGACCGCCTGCAGTCCGAGGTGCGCCATGCCGTCGCCGCCCACCGTGACGAGCGCGCCGGTCCCGGCGGCCACGGCGGCGCGGGCCCGGCGCAGCGCGTCGTCGGGGTCGGCGCCGACGAGGGTGCGTACGGAGAACCCCGCGGCGCGCAGCGCGGAAGCGGCCGGGTGCGCCGCGCGGGCGCCCCGGCCGCGTCCCGCGGTGGGGTTGACGAAGAGGGTGATCTCACTGGTCACGGCCGGACCCTACAAGATCGCCTCAGGTCACGTCGTCGAAACCGTTCATCCGGTGGTCGCCGCCGGACTTCGACTGTCCGGGCACCGTGTGGCCGCCGGACAGCGGCTCGGGCCCGCCGACCGGCTCCGGCGTCAGGTCCAGGTCCGATGCCTCGTCGTCGCTCAGCTCGGGGTCCGCGCGGCGGCCCTTGCGGCGGTCGTTGAGCAGCGAGAAGCCCACCGCGCCGAAGTACAGCAGGACCATGGGGATCGCGAGCGCGAGCATCGACAGCGGGTCGGTGGGCGTGACCATCGCCGAGAACACGGCGATGCCCAGCACCATGCCGCGCCACCAGCCGAGCATCCGTCTGCCGCTGATCACTCCGCCGAGGTTGAGCAGGGACAGCACCAGGGGCAGCTGGAAGGCCAGGCCGAAGGCGATCACCAGCTTCACCGACATGCCGATGATGTCGTCCACGCTGATGTAGTTCTGCGCGCCGTCGACGCTGAACTCGAGCAGCACCGGAACGGCCAGCGGCAGGATCACGTACGCGAGGTACCCGCCGAGCAGGAAGAGCGGGGTGCCGATCCCGACGGTCCACAGGGCGTACTTCTTCTCGCTGCGGTGCAGACCGGGGGCGACGAAGGCCCACATCTGGTACAGCCACACCGGCGCCGCCGCGACCAGCGCGGACACGACGGCCACCTTCACATACGTGGCGAACGGGGAGGTGATGCCCGTCTGCGACAGAATGGCGCATTTCCCGTCCCGTGCCGCCGCCTCGGCCTCGTTCACGCACCGGGGCACCGGCTCGCTCAGGAACCCGGCGATGTCCTTGGCGAAGAACAGCGCCACGATCGCCAGCGGCACGATGGCGATCAGCGATTTGAACAGCCGGTTACGCAGCTCGCGCAGGTGTTCCACCAGGGGCATCCGCCCCTCGGGGTCCTTGGGCTCCTTGCGGGCGGACTTGAGCAACCCACGTCCTCGTCTTAGGGGGTGGCCCGCCTACGGCGGCGGCCACCCGGATGCCTGCGGAAATAAGGTGGGCTCAGCCCTGCGCGCGCTTCGGCTCGTCCACCGGACGCGCGCTGGTGACGTCGCCGGGGGCGGCCTGGATGGTCCTGGGCTGGGCCTCGTCCGACGACGACTCCGCCTTGCCGCCGTCCGCACCGGCGGCGGACGAGTCGGTCTTCATCGCGGCGGCCTCGCTCTTGAGGATGCGCGCGGACTTCCCGAGCGAACGGGCCATGTCCGGCAGCCGCTTGGCGCCGAAGAGCAGGAGAACGATCCCCAGGATGATGACGAGCTGCCAGATACCGATCTGACCCATGAGTGCCTACCTTCTCACCGAGACCTGTGGACAATGGATGCGACCATGAGGACCACTCCCGAGGCTCGCACTGGTCAGCAATCGTAACGTGCGGCGGTAAACGCCTGGCAATGCCCGTACATACTCCCGTTGTCGGGCCCGGCCCCAGGCGCCCGCCCCCGGCCCTCGGAGGGGCGGTCGCCCTCGGGGGAGTGCTGCGGTCAGCGCGGCGTCTCGCCGGTGCGGGCCAGGTCGGACGCGGCCTGCTCCAGGTTCTGCGCCGCCCGGTTGATCTGCCGCGCGGTGGCGTCGACCTGCCTCCCCAGCCGTCTGACCTCCAGGAACACCCGTACGGCCAGCACGCCGAGCACGGCCGCGCCAAGGAACCCCAGGGCTATCGCGATCATGGGCCAGAGCATGCGGGCCAGCCTAGACCGTGGAGTGCAGACGCAGCGTCCGCACTCCACCGCCGGTGAGCAGTTCCACGATCCGTTCTCCAGCGGGTTTCCGGACCGGCGCGGCGCATTCCGGACAGGTGAACGAGTAGAACGTGGTGCGCGGGCTCGCTCCGATCGCCAGCCGCAGCGCACCGGCGGACAGCTCGAAACGGGCCCGGCAGTCCGGGCAGGCGGCCCGGAACAGCACCGGCGCCGACGACCTGGCGAGCTCGGCCACCTGGGACACGGCAGACATGTTCACGCCCCCTCTTCCCGTCCGTCGTACGCGGTTTCCCCTCCGTCGTACGCGGCGAGCGCCTCCCGTGCCGCCTGCCGCGCGCTGGCCGCGAGCCCCTCCGGCGACACGATCCGCCCGTCCGGGCCCAGCCGCAGCGCCAGTCGGCGCAGCGAACTCGGATCGGGCGTGCGCAGGGTGATCCGCAGCCCGCCGTCCGGCAGCTCGTCCGCGCTGTCGTGCGGGTAGTACTCGGCCACCCAGCGCCCGCCGGGCCCCACCTCGACCACCACCTCGGGGTCATCGGCGGACGGCTGCACCAGGCCCTCGGACAGGTCGCGCAGCTCCAGCTCGGGCGGGGCGGCCGGAGCGTCGAGGATACGGATCTCGGCGACCCGGTCGAGCCGGAAGGTGCGCCGGGCCTCCGACAGGCGGCACCAGGCCTCCATATAGGTGTGCCCGACCGCGAACAGCCGGATCGGGTCGACCTCGCGCTCGGTCAGCTCGTCCCGCGTCGGCGAGTAGTAGCGCAACCACAGTCTGCGCCGCTCGGAGATGGCCCGGTCCACCTCGGCGAACACCCCGCCCTCGGACTCGAAGGTCACCGACAGCCGGTCGCTGGCCCCGGCCGTGTCACCGGCGGCCGCCTCCAGCTTCGCGGTGGCCCGCAGCAGCGCCTGCCGGTCGCCTTCCCGCAGTCCGGGCAGCGTGGCCACCGCGCGGGCCGCCACCAGCAGCGCCGTCGCCTCGTCGGCGGCCAGCCGCAGCGGCTCGGCGACATCGTCGGGGTTGTGCCACCAGATCCGCTCGCCGTCGGTGTCGATGTCCAGCAGATCCCCGCCGCGGAAGCTGGTCCCGCACAGCGGCAGCACATCGAGATCGGAGATCAGCTCGTCCTCGCTCACCCCGAAGGCTCGGGCGACATCCCCGATCCGGGCGCCGGGGCGCTCCCGCAGATACGTCACCAGCGACAGCATCCGCCGCGTCTGGTCGATCGCGTTCGTGGCCATCTTCCGTCTCTCCCTCAGCCCTTGGCCACGGCACGCAGCCGGTCCACGACATCGGCCCGCAGCTCGGCGGGCTCCAGCACCACCACATCGGCGCCGAACTCCACCAGCCAGGCGTCCAGACCGTGCCCGTACGGAATCTCCAACTCATCCCATCCGCCGCCCAGTTCCCGCACCGAGGCAGCCCGCGCGCGCAACGGGTACCCCGCGCCCGCACGCAGTTCGATCCGCGCCGTACGGTCGGCCCGCTCGCCCGCCCAGCTCGCGACGGTCTCCCGTACCCGCACCACGTCCGGCACGTCGGCGGTGAACTTCCCGGCGCGGGAACGGACCTTGCCGGTGATCCGGGAGAGCCGGAAGACGCGCTCCGCGCCACGGTCGCGGTCCCAGCCCGCCAGATACCAGTGGCCGCGCCAGCACTCCAGCGCCCACGGCTCCACCTGGCGCGCCTCAGGCCGGGCCGCGGTGGCCTTGCGGTAGTCGAAGACGACCGGGCGGCGGTCACGGCAGGCCAGCATCAAAGGCTCGAACGCCGCCTCGTGCACCGGGATGCGCGGCTCCAGCGCGCTGTGCGCCTCGCCCGGACCGTCCTCTTCCGGCATCCCCGCGGCGCGCAGCTTCTGCAGCGCCCCGCTGGCCGCACCCGCCAGTCTGGCCTGCTGCCACACCTTGGCGGCCAGGCCCAGCGCGGCGGCCTCTTCGGCGTCCAGAGTGACCGGCGGCAGCCGGTTGCTGTCCCGGCGGGCCAGATAGCCGACCTCGCCGTCGAGGTTCTCGACCGTCTCGATGACCAGGCCGAGCTCGCGCAGATCGTCCTTGTCCCGCTCGAACATCCGGTTGAAGGCGTCGTCCTGCTCCGCCTCCAGATAGGCCTCGATGGATCCGCGCAGCTCACGCTTGCTCAGCGGCCGTCGGGTCCCGAGCAGACACAGCGCCAGATTCATCAGTCGCTCTGCCTTGGCAATCGCCATCGACGCCCTCTCCACCCTCCCACACGTGCTGCTCTACGACCGTTGACCGTACCGCTCCACGGTCGCCTGGCAAAAGCCGAGGGCCCATGCCGGTCGGCATGGGCCCCGCAACGCGTCAGGCCGGACCTCGGTCAGGCCCTGATCAGCTCTCGGTCAGATCGAGACCAGGTCGCAGACGAAGATCAGCGTCTCGCCCGGCGCGATCCTGCCGCCGGCGCCGCGGTCGCCGTAGGCCAGGTGCGGCGGGATGGTGAGCTGTCGGCGGCCGCCGACCTTCATGCCCTGCACACCCTGGTCCCAGCCGCTGATGACCTGACCGGCGCCCAGCTGGAAGGCCAGCGGGGTGCCGCGGTTCCAGCTGGCGTCGAACTCCTCGCCGGAGGAGAAGGACACGCCCACGTAGTGGACCTGGACGCTGTCGCCCGCCTTCGCGACCGGGCCGTCGCCCTCCCAGATGTCCTTGATCTCAAGGTCCTTCGGGGGCTCCCCGCCCGGAAAGTCGATCTCGGGCTTGTCGATGTTCTTCACGTCACTCGCTCCTGCTTGTCCTGCTGGGCAACCGGGACAGTCTCGCAGATCCGCCGCTACATCTTGGCCAGGATGTCCACCGAGAAGACCAGCGTCGAGTTCGCGGGGATGCCTTCCTTCTTCTCGTCCCCGTAGCCCAGGTCCGGCGGGACCACGATCAGCACCCGGCTGCCGACCTTCTTGCCGGTCAGCCCCTGCGACCAGCCCTTGATCACCTGGTTGAGCCCGAACTGGGCCAGCTGGTCACGCTGGTACGAGGCGTCGAACTGCTTGCCGCCGTCCCACAACACGCCCTTGTACTGCACCAGGACGCCGTCCGTGGCCTCCAGTTCCTCGCCGTCGCCCTCCAGGACGTAGTTCGCGACCAGCTTCTTCGGCGCGTCCTTCTCCGGGACGTCGATCGACGGCGCCTTGCCGTCGGTGTTGGCGCCCACCTTCGGCAGGTCGATGTCGTCCTGCGCGACCTCCGTGCCCTTGACGGAGCTCTTGCCGTTGAAGGAGTCCACGATGTCCACGACGAACACCAGGGTGTCGGTGCCCTTGATCCCCGCCTGCGGCTGGCCCTGCTCGCCGTAGCCCAGCTCCGGCGGGATCGCCAGCTCGACCCGGCTGCCGATCTTCTTGCCGACCAGCCCCTGGTCCCAGCCCTCGACGACACGGCCCACGCCGATCTGGAAGACGGCCGGGGCGCCACGGTCGTAGGAGTCGTCGAACACCTTGGCCGTGTCCCAGATCTGGCCGAGGTAGTCGGCCTGCAGGTAGTCCCCCTTCGCCACCTCCCCGCCGTCGCCCGCGATCACGGTCTCGACCTGGAGGTCGGAGGACGGCTCGCCCGACCCCTTGGCCACAGTCGGCTTCTCGCCGAACTTCACACCCTTGGTGATCTCCGGCAGGGAAGCGGACTCCACGGTGGGCTCGGCCGTGGTCTTGACGCTCTTGTCGCCCTTCTCATCGCCGCAGCCGGCGAGCGCCAGCAGTCCGGCGGGAACGGACAAGAGCAGGGAACGTCGGCGCACGGCGGGCCTCATCATCGGTCGATCTTGCGGGGTCGGATGCCCGCAACTCTACGACGCGCACCGGGCGCCGTACGACAGGCGTACGGCGCCCGGTGTCGCGCTCGCTCGGCCCGCCTCACATCCCGGCGATCAGCTTCTCCACCCGGTCGTCCACCGACCGGAACGGATCCTTACACAGCACCGTGCGCTGTGCCTGGTCGTTGAGCTTCAGGTGCACCCAGTCGACCGTGAAGTCACGGCGCTGCTCCTGGGCCCGGCGGATGAAGTCGCCGCGCAGCCGGGCGCGGGTGGTCTGCGGCGGCACCGACTTGCCCTCGAAGACCAACAGGTCGTTGCAGATCCGGGCCGCCTGCCCCTTTCTCTCCAGCAGGTAGTACAGACCACGGCGGCGGTGGATGTCGTGGTAGGCGAGGTCTATCTGCGCGACCCGCGGGTGCGACATGGTCATGTTGTGCTTGGCGCGGTACCGCTCGATGAGCTTGTACTTCATGACCCAGTCGATCTCGGTGTCGATGCGGTCGAGGTCCTCCTCCTCGATCGCCTCCAGCGCACGGCCCCACAGTTCCAGCACTCGCTCCACCGTGCCGGTGCGGATGCCCCGGCGGTCGACGAAGTCCACCGCCTTCTCGTAGTACTCGCGCTGCACGTCCAGCGCCGACGCCTCCCGGCCGCTGGCCAGCCGCACCTTACGGCGGCCGGTCGTGTCGTGACTGACCTCGCGGATGGCCCGGATCGGGTTCTCCAGGGTCAGATCGCGCATCACCGTGCCCGCCTCGATCATCCGCAGCACCAGATCGGTCGCGCCGACCTTCAGCAGCATGGTCGTCTCGGACATGTTCGAGTCGCCGACGATGACATGCAGCCTGCGGTACCGCTCGGCGTCCGCGTGCGGCTCGTCGCGCGTGTTGATGATCGGCCGGGAACGGGTGGTCGCCGACGAGACCCCTTCCCAGATGTGCTCGGCACGCTGGCTGACGCAGTACACCGCGCCCCGCGGGGTCTGGAGCACCTTGCCCGCGCCGCACAGCAGCTGACGGGTCACCAGGAACGGGATGAGAATGTCCGCGAGCCGGGAGAACTCCCCGTGCCGTGCCACCAGATAGTTCTCGTGGCAGCCGTAGGAGTTCCCCGCCGAGTCGGTGTTGTTCTTGAACAGGTAGACGTCGCCCGCGATTCCCTCCTCGTGCAGGCGGCGTTCGGCGTCGACGAGCAGGCCCTCCAGGATGCGCTCGCCCGCCTTGTCGTGGGTGACCAGCTCGGTCACGTTGTCGCACTCGGGAGTCGCGTACTCCGGATGCGAACCCACGTCCAGGTAGAGGCGGGCGCCGTTCCGCAGGAAGACGTTGCTGCTGCGGCCCCATGACACAACACGGCGGAAGAGGTAGCGCGCCACCTCGTCAGGAGACAGACGGCGCTGTCCCCTGAACGTGCACGTGACGCCGTACTCGTTCTCCAGCCCGAAAATGCGGCGGTCCATGACTGAACATTACGCCTGACGGCCCGCACTGAAACCGGGTTCGACAGCACCGTTTCGATCACTTTCGGACGACCCGGCCACGCTGGCCGTGCGAACCGGGGCCGACAGCACCCGAACGGTCGCCATCAGAACCAGCGACGCGGCCACTCCCCCGCCGCCCGCGACCACGAATCCCCACGCGGTGCCGCCGCCCTCGATGGCCGGGCCCGCCGCGCCCGTACCCACCGCGGCCCCTACCCCGAACGTGGTCACCAGCCAGGAGAACGCCTCGGTGACCGTCCCCGTCGGCGCGTGCCGGTCCACCACGATGAACGCGCACGCCAGCGACGGCGCCAGGAACACGCCCGACAGGACCGCCAGCGCGCACATCGCCAGCACACCCGGCGTCAGCGCCAGCGGCAGGTACCCCAGCGCCAGCAGCCCCACCAGCACCCGCAGCCGCCGCTCCGGCACCCCCGGCCAGTGCCGCGCCCCGTACAGCACACCGCCGGCCAGCGCGCCCAGGCCGAGCGACGCCATCAGCCAGCCGTACACCGCCTCGCGCCCCTGGTCGTCCGCGTAGGCCACACCCGCCACCGTGATCGAGCCCAGCGCCAGGCCCACGAAGAAGAACGCGCCCAGCAGCGCCAGCAGTCCGGGCGAGCGCAGCGCCCCGAGCCAGTGCGCCGCGCGCGGGGCCGAGCGCCACGCGCGCGACGGGCCCGACACCACGACCGATACCGCGCCCGCGACCCCGATCACGTTGATGATCAGCAGCGCGGCGGCGGGCGACCACAGCGACACCAGCAGGGTGACCAGCAACGGCCCCACCGTGAACAGGATTTCCTGCGCCACCGCGTCCATCGCGTACGCCGTGTGCACCCGGTCCTCGCGGCCCAGCACGCTGGGCCACAACGCCCGCAGCCCGCCCTCGAGCGGCGGCGTGAAGAACCCCGCCACGCCCACCGCCGCGTAAGCGAGCGGCAGCGCGCCGATCCCGGCGAGCGCGAACACCGCCATCCCCGCCGCCGACACGACGGCCACCGGGAACATCACCCGCGGCTGCCCCCGCAGATCGACCGCGCGGCCGAGCAGCGGCTGCCCCAGCGCCATGGCGAGCCCGTAGACCGCCGCCAGCGCGCCCGCGAGCGTGTAGCTGCCGCCCTCGGAACGGGTGAACAGCACGATCGCGATATGGCCGGTCGCGCTCGGCAGCCGTCCGACCAGCGTTCCGGTGAGCAGCCTGGCCGCATGGCGCGTCCGCAGCAGGTCCACGTATCCCGCGACCATTCTCAGGCCCCTCTCGCCCACGCCGGTCACTCACACCGAAGTTTTACGTATAACGTCTGCTGTCATACGTACCATGACCCCAACCATCGGGTCCACCCCACCAGACCCCCGCCCCCCTCCGCGGGCACCCCGCGGGACGAAAGGAGCCCCCCGTGGCACGGCCCACGAGCAAGGACGTGGCCCGCGCCGCCGGAGTCTCACAGGCCGCCGTCTCGCTCGTACTCGGCGACAAGTGGCGCGGCCGCGTCTCCGAGCGCACCGCCGAACGCGTCCGGACCACCGCGCGCGACCTCGGCTACCGGCCCAACCTCGCCGCCCGCAATCTCCGCCTCGGCACCACCCGCACCGCCCTGCTGGTCGTCCCCGCCCTCACCAACGACTTCTTCGCCCGCGTCTACACCGGCGCGGCCCGCGTCGCCGCCGCCCACGACTTCGGCGTCGTCCTCTATCCCTCGCCCGAAGGCGTCGGCCCCGCCAAGGACCCCTTCGCCTCCGCCCGCACCGCGCTGGACGGCGTCATCGCCTCCTCCATGGCCGCGGGCGCGCTCACCGCCATCCGCGGCGCCGACCTCCCCCTCGTCATGCTGGACAGCGACCCCGCCGACCCGACGCCCGCCGCCCATGTCAACGTCGACCTCGCCGACGGCATGCGCCAGGTGACCGAACACCTCCTCGCCCTCGGCCACCGCCGCCTCCTCCACCTCGCGGCCGACGTCGACTCCTGGACCTTCCACGTACGTGCCCGGACGCTCACCGAGACCCTCGCCGCCGCCCCCGACGCCACCGCGCGCACCGCCCACGCCGCGCTGGCCGTGCACCAGGCGCGCGCCACCGCGGAACACGCCCTCACCGCGCCCGGCCCCCGCCCCACCGCCCTCATCTGCGATGACGACATCATCGCTGCGGGCGCCGTCAAGGCCGCCCGCCGACTCGGCCTGCGGGTGCCCCGCGACCTGTCCGTCACCGGCTTCGACGACCTCACCCTCGCCACCGCCGTCGACCCCGAGCTCACCACCGTCCGCCTGCCCGCCGAGCGCGTCGGCGAACGCGGCATGCGGGCCCTGCTCGCCGTGCTCGACGGCGACGCCCCCGCCCCCGATCCGCTCCCCGTGGAGCTCGTCGTACGGGACTCCACAGCGCCGCCGCCCCCGCGCTGACCCGCCCGGCGCCGCCGCCGACGCCGCCCCGGCGTGACGCACCGCGCCCCCGTGCCGTACCGGACGACACGGGGGCGCGCGATGACGCGAGGGAGCGGGGTCGGGCTACTGCTCGCCCGTGCCGCTCGTCTCGCCGGGCTCCTCGTCCGTGTCCGACGGGGCCTCCGTCGGCGCGGCGGCCGGAGCCTCCACCTCCAGCAGACGGCTCAACTGCCGCCCCACGATCCGCTTGAACTTCCGCTGCTGCGGGCGCGTACGGTCCAGCACCGCCACCTCAAGGCGCTCCGCGGGGATCTCCCGCTCGCCGCCGTTCGGCTCGCGCGACAGGGCCTGGACCGCCAGCTGCAGCGCCTCCGCCAGGCTCATGCCGTCCCGGTGGCGCTGATCGAGGAAGCCGCTGATCTGCTCGGCGTTGCCCCCGACCGCCACCGCGCCGTGCTCGTCGACGATCGACCCGTCGTGCGGAAGCCGGTAGATCTGGTCGGCCGCCGCCTCCGCGCCCACCTCGGCGACGACCAGCTCCACCTCGTACGGCTTCTCGGCCTGGCTTGAGAAGATCGTCCCCAGCGTCTGCGCGTAGACGTTCGCCAGGCCACGGGCCGTCACATCGTCACGGTCATAGGTGTATCCGCGCAGATCCGCGTAACGGACGCCGCCGATCCGCAGGTTCTCGTACTCGTTGTACTTGCCGGCGGCGGCGAAACCGATCCGGTCATAGATCTCGCTGAACTTGTGCAGCGCACGGGACGGGTTCTCACCGACGAACACGATGCCGTCGGCGAACTGCAACACAACAAGGCTCCGGCCTCGGGCGATTCCCTTACGGGCGTACTCCGCCCGGTCCGCCATGGCCTGCTGGGGTGAGACATAGAACGGCGTCGACACCGGCTATCCGTCCCTTTCTGTCAGTGACAAGTGCATTCCGGACTCCGCGACCGCGCGGCCCGTCAGAGCAACGCGGCGCGCGGACCGTCAGGCTGCTCAAGGCGCCCCTGAGTGATCTGGCGGGCCAGCTCGGAGGACTCCTCCTCCGACAGCCTCCGGAAACCCTCATCCGTGATCACCGTGACGATCGGGAAGATGCGACGCGCCATATCCGGACCGCCCGTCGCCGAGTCGTCGTCCGCGGCGTCGTACAGCGCCTGCACCACCAGTGTCGTCGCCTGCTGCTCCGTCAGATCGTCGCGGTACATCTTCTTCATCGACCCGCGGGCGAAGATCGAGCCCGAGCCCGTCGCCGCGAACCCCGGCTCCTCGGAGCGCCCGCCCGTCACGTCGTACGAGAAGATCCGGCCCTTCTCACGGTCCAGGTCATACCCCGCGAACAGCGGCACCACGGCGAGCCCCTGCATCGCCATACCCAGGTTCGAACGGATCATCGTGGAGAGCCGGTTCGCCTTACCCTCCAGCGAGAGCTGCGCACCCTCCACCTTCTCGAAGTGCTCCAGCTCCAACTGGAAGAGCTTCACCATCTCCACCGCGAGCCCGGCCGTACCCGCGATCCCCACCGCCGAGTACTCGTCGGCCGGGAACACCTTCTCGATGTCCCGCTGCGCGATCATGTTGCCCATGGTGGCCCGGCGGTCGCCGGCGAGCACCACACCGCCCGGAAACGTCACCGCGACGATCGTCGTCCCGTGCGGCGCCTCGACCGTGCCCTGTCCGGGCGGCAGGGCACGGTTGCCGGGCAGCACGTCCGGCTGGTGCTCGGCGAGGAAGTCCACGAAGGACGACGATCCCGGCGTCAGGAAGGCAGCTGGTAGACGCCCGGTGCTACGAGGATTGGCTTCCACGAGTTTCCTCCCAGGTATGCGATGGCCCGTCTCAGCGCGTCCGGGTCATCCCCCAACTCACCGATGGCCGAATTGCAGTTGAAGCACAGTACGCCACGGACCCTACCCGTCGCGTGGCAGTGATCCACATACGCGGAGGGGCCGATGCCCCGGACCCCCCGCCGGACTGACACCTTCGATACGAAGGTGAATCCGCGCTACTGTCCGCCCTTTTGAACGAAGGACCGCACGAAGTCCTCGGCATTGGACTCGAGGACGTCGTCGATTTCGTCCAGCACGGAGTCCACGTCGTCCGACAGCTTCTCCTGGCGCTCCTGGAGGTCCTCCGAGGCCTGCGCGTCCTGCGCGGTCTCCTCGACCTCCTCGGTGGAACGCGTGGCCTTCTGCTGCCCGCCGTCGGTGTCCTTGGTCGCCATATCCCTCACCCCGCTCCGGTAAGTACGACTCGTACGACTCGATTACATCGGTCAAGATCAGACCCTACAAGCCCGGTCCGACATCGGCCCCGCACTTGCTTACTACAACGTGCGAGGACCACCTCGATGATTCCCGCACGGCGGCGCTTTAGCCTCCGGAGAGCACGCGGACCAGGTCTTCCGCCGTGCGGCAGCGGTCCAGCAGCTCTTTTACGTGGTTTCGCGTTCCGCGCAGGGGTTCCAGGGTGGGGACGCGCTGCAGGGAGTCGCGTCCGGGGAGGTCGAAGATGACCGAGTCCCAGGAGGCCGCGGCCACGTCGTCCGCGTACTGCTCCAGACAGCGGCCGCGGAAATAGGCGCGGGTGTCCTCCGGAGGCTTCGTCTCGGCCCGCTCGACGCCGGACTCGTCCAGGAGGCGCTTCATCCTGCCGCGGGCCACCAGACGGTTGTAGAGGCCCTTCTCCGGGCGTACGTCGGCGTACTGGAGGTCGACGAGGTGCAGCCTGGCGGCGTCCCAGTCGAGGCCGTCCCGGCGCCGGTAGCCCTCCATGAGCTCGCGCTTGGCGACCCAGTCCAGCTCGCCGGCCAGGCTCATGGGGTCGGTCTCCAGGCGGCCGAGCACGTCCTCCCAGCGGGTCAGGACGTCCTTGGTCTGTTCGTCGGCGTCGGAGCCGTAGCGCTCCTCGACGTACTTGCGGGCGAGCTCGAAGTACTCCATCTGGAGTTGCACCGCGGTGAGTGTCCGGCCGCTGCGCAGCGTGATCAGGTGCTGGAGCGTGGGGTCGTGCGAGACGTGGTGGAGGGTGCGGACGGGCTGGTCGACGGCGAGGTCCACGTTGATGAAGCCGTCCTCGATCATGGACAGGACGAGGGCGGTGGTGCCCAGCTTCAGGTAGGTGGAGATCTCGGAGAGGTTGGCGTCGCCGATGATGACGTGCAGGCGGCGGTACTTCTCGGCGTCCGCGTGCGGCTCGTCGCGGGTGTTGATGATGGGGCGCTTGAGGGTGGTCTCCAGGCCGACCTCCACCTCGAAGTAGTCGGCGCGCTGACTGAGCTGGAAGCCGTGCTCATGGCCGTCCTGGCCGATCCCGACCCGCCCGGCGCCGGTGATGACCTGGCGGGAGACGAAGAACGGGGTCAGGTGCCGGACGATGTCCGAGAACGGCGTCTCCCGCTTCATCAGGTAGTTCTCGTGGGTGCCGTAGGAGGCGCCCTTGTTGTCGGTGTTGTTCTTGTAGAGGTGGATGGGCTGGGCGCCGGGGAGCTGGGCCGCGCGTTCGGCGGCTTCGGCCATGATGCGCTCGCCCGCCTTGTCCCAGAGCACGGCGTCGCGGGGGTTGGTGACCTCCGGGGCGCTGTACTCGGGGTGCGCGTGGTCGACGTAGAGGCGTGCGCCGTTGGTGAGGATGACGTTGGCCAGGCCGATGTCCTCGTCGGTGAGCTGGCTGGAGTCGGCGGCCTCGCGGGCGAGGTCGAAGCCTCGGGCGTCGCGCAGCGGGTTCTCTTCCTCGAAGTCCCAGCGGGCGCGGCGCGCCCGGTGCATCGCCGCCGCGTAGGCGTTGACGATCTGGGATGAGGTGAGCATGGCATTGGCGTTGGGATGGCCGGGGACGGAGATCCCGTACTCCGTCTCGATGCCCATTACTCGCCGTACGGTCATGCGGCCCTCCTTGCCCGGCGGCGCTCCCCTTCGGGTGCGGCGCTCTAGTACCGCTGTTGCTCCGGTGCGCGTGCGGTGCCCGTCCCCGCACTGCGCGACGCGGCGGTACCGACGAGCCTAGAGCGCCTTTGCGCTGGTGGGGAGATTGATTCGGTCATTGCTCGGGTGATCGTGGTGGCCTGGAATGCAGTCGGCTGCGGGTACCCGTGTGGGGCACCCGCAGCCGCCCTGGCTTTTACAGGTACTGGCCGGTGTTGGCCACGGTGTCGATGGAGCGTCCGGTGTCCGCGCCCTGTTTTCCGGTGACGAGGGTACGGATGTAGACGATCCGCTCGCCCTTCTTGCCGGAGATGCGGGCCCAGTCGTCGGGGTTGGTGGTGTTGGGCAGGTCCTCGTTCTCCTTGAATTCGTCGACGCACGCCTGGAGGAGGTGCGCGACGCGGAGGCCCTTCTGGTTGTGCTCCAGATAGGCCTTGATGGCCATCTTCTTGGCGCGGCCGACGATGTTCTCGATCATGGCGCCGGAGTTGAAGTCCTTGAAGTAGAGGACTTCCTTGTCGCCGTTGGCGTAGGTCACCTCGAGGAAGCGGTTCTCCTCGGACTCCGCGTACATCTGCTCGACGACGGACTGGATCATGGCGGTGGCGGTCGCGTCGCGGTCGCCGGTGTGCTCGGCCAGGTCGTCGCTGTGCAGGGGCAGCGTGGACTTGAGGTACTTGCTGAAGATGTCCTTGGCCGCCTCGGCGTCCGGGCGCTCGATCTTGATCTTCACGTCGAGACGTCCGGGGCGCAGGATGGCCGGGTCGATCATGTCCTCGCGGTTGGAGGCGCCGATCACGATGACGTTCTCCAGGCCTTCCACTCCGTCGATCTCGGCGAGGAGCTGCGGGACGATGGTGTTCTCCACGTCCGAGCTGACGCCGCTGCCGCGGGTGCGGAAGAGTGACTCCATCTCGTCGAAGAAGACGATGACGGGGGTGCCCTCGCTGGCCTTCTCACGGGCACGCTGGAAGACGAGGCGGATGTGCCGCTCGGTCTCGCCGACGTACTTGTTGAGGAGTTCGGGGCCCTTGATGTTGAGGAAGTAGCTCTTCCCCGCGGGCTGTCCGGTGACCTCGGCGACCTTCTTGGCAAGGGAGTTGGCGACGGCCTTGGCGATGAGCGTCTTGCCGCAGCCGGGCGGGCCGTAGAGCAGCACGCCCTTGGGGGGCCTGAGCTCGTGCTCCTTGAAGAGGTCGGGGTAGAGATAGGGGAGCTCGACGGCGTCCCGGATCATCTCGATCTGGCCGCCCAGTCCGCCGATCTTCTCGTAGGAGATGTCGGGGACTTCTTCGAGTACGAGCTCTTCGACCTCGCTCTTGGGGATGACTTCGTAGACGTATCCGGATCGGGGTTCGAGCAGTAGCGCGTCGCCGGCCCGGATGGTGACGTCCAGCAGGGGCTCGGCGAGTCGTACGACTCGTTCCTCGTCGGTGTGTCCGACGACCAGGGCGCGCTCGCCGTCCTCAAGGATCTCCTTGAGGGTGACGATGTCTCCGGCGCTCTCGAACT
This sequence comes from Streptomyces sp. O3, assembly GCF_054788135.1. Taxonomy (NCBI): domain Bacteria; kingdom Bacillati; phylum Actinomycetota; class Actinomycetes; order Kitasatosporales; family Streptomycetaceae; genus Streptomyces; species Streptomyces sp. O3. Next base: position 11,529 of record NZ_JBTVYK010000001.1, on the reverse strand, counting down.
CCATGGCCTCGACCACGTTGAGCGCCTCGTTGAGCATGACTTCCTGGCCGCGCCGGAGCTCGTCGAGTTCGACGCTGGGGCTGACGTTCACCCGGAGTTTGCGGCCTCCGGTGAAGATGTCGCAGGTGCCGTCCTCGTTGGCCTGCAGGAAGACGCCGAAGCCGGCGGGCGGCTGCGCGAGCCGGTCGACCTCTTCCTTGAGGGCCACGATCTGGTCACGGGCCTCACGGAGTGTGTTCGCGAGTCGTTCGTTCTGTGCGGAGACTCCGGCCAGGTTGGTCTGCAGCTCGACGATGCGCTCTTCGAGAATCCTCGTATGGCGCGGTGAGTCGGCGAGCTTGCGTCGCAGGACGGCGATCTCCTGCTCGAGATAGGCAATCTGACCGGCAGGGTCATCGGACCCTCGACCCGGGCGGATGCCGCGGTTCATGTCGTCGTCGTGGGCTGCCACGGTCCTCACCTCCTCCAAGGGGAGCTGGACGCTTCCTGACCCTACCTGGGCCGGTGCGGATTGAAACCCCTAGATCCACAAGTCGGTCGGGGTGTGTCCGATCTTCACCCTTGCGTACTCCCTCACGCCAGGTGAATACCCACCGAACAACATCGGAAAGCGGGCGGTTGTATCGTCGAATCGTTCAACACCCGTCAGGGCTGGCCCGACTTGCACCGTGGCGGGCGGTCCGACGCAGGAAGCGGCAGGAGAGATGACCGTGCAGCACGAGGCGCCCACCGTCGACGGCGGCGAGGCACTGGAGGTCTGGATCGACCAGGACCTCTGTACCGGCGACGGCATCTGCGCGCAGTACGCGCCGGAGGTCTTCGAGCTCGACATCGACGGCCTGGCCTATGTGAAGAGCGCCGACGACGAGTTGCTACAGGACGCGGGGGCGACCACGCCTGTGCCGCTGCCGTTGCTCACGGACGTCGTGGACTCCGCGAAGGAGTGTCCGGGCGACTGCATCCATGTGCGGCGGGTCGCGGACCAGGTCGAGGTGTACGGGCCTGACGCCGCGTAGCGGCGGAGCGTCACGCCCTGTGCGCGCTCGCCTGCGGTGAGCGTACGAAGGCCCCGTCTTTCCACTGCCACTTGGCCCGCTGCTTCTGGTCCGGGCAGCAGCGGGGCACGTCGGGCGACGAGTAGCCGAGCAGGGTGGCGGTGACGGTGTCGTCGCGTACGGCGAAGTCGCTGACGCTGAGGCGGTCGGCGGGGTCGACGAGGGTGGCGACGACGCGGGGCGTGCCGGTCGTGGCGCCGGTGATGACGTAGACGCCGCTGGGCGGGGTGCCGGAGCCCGCGGCGCAGCGGGCTACGGCGACGGTCTCGGGGCGGCCATCGCCGTCCAGGTCCGCGGAGGCCTGCCGCTGGACCTGCGGCCGGGCGGCGGCGCCGCACTCCATGGGGTAGTCGACGGCGGCGGCGTCGGGGGCGCTGGCGGGCGGGGGCGCCGGCTGGGCGGCCGCGGTGGCGTCACGGGGCTGGACGAGGGTGGAGAGCGCCACGACTCCGGCGAGCGCCGCGGCGGTGGCGAGCCAGTGCACGGGGCGGGTGCGGGTGTGGGCGTGCGCGAGTTCCGGGACGGCGGGGTGCTGCACGAGGAGGGTCTCCTGTGAGGACTGTGCCGGTGGGCTGTGCCGGTGGGGGTGGCCAGCATCGTGCCATACCTCACAGGGGTGCGGAACGCCGGGGTTCGGTTGTCAAGGGGTCCGATCGTCAAGGGGTTCGGCCGTCAACGAAAAGCCGCCGCCCCCGAGTTCTCCGGTGGTGCCGGGAACTCGGGGGCGGGGGTAGTTCGTTGTGGGGTGTAGTGCGGTCAGTGGGTCGGCGTCAGCGGCCGGGGACGCCTCCGCCCGCGTTGGGGCCGGAGTAGTCCTCGCCGTAGGCGCCCTTGGAGGGACGGCGGCGGCGCATGGGGGGCTCGACGCCGTCGGCGAGACGGCGGGCGGTGAGCAGGAAGCCGGTGTGCCCGATCATGCGGTGGTCGGGGCGGACGGCGAGGCCCTCGATGTGCCAGTTGCGGATCATCGATTCCCAGGCGGTGGGCTCGTTGAAGCAGCCGATCTCGCGGATGGACTCGACGGTGCGGGCGAGCTGCGTGGTGGTGGCCACGTAGCAGCAGACGATGCCGCCGGGCACGAGGGCCTTGGAGACGGCCTCCAGGCACTCCCAGGGGGCGAGCATGTCGAGGATGACACGGTCGACCTCGGTGTCGCTGAGGTTGTCCTGGAGGTCCCCGACGGTCAGCTCCCAGGCGGGGTGGGGGCCGCCGAAGTAGCGCTCGACGTTCTGCCGGGCGATGTCGGCGAAGTCCTGGCGGCGCTCGTAGCTGTGCAGCATGCCCTGGTCGCCGATGGCCCGCAGCAGGAAGCTGCTGAGCGAGCCGGAGCCGACTCCCGCCTCGACGACGCGGGCGCCGGGGAAGATATCGGCGAAGGACAGGATCTGTCCCGCGTCCTTGGGGTAGACCACGGCGGCGCCGCGGGGCATGGACAGGACATAGTCGGGGAGCAGGGGGCGCAGCGCGAGGTAGGCGACGTTTCCCGTGGTGCGGACCACGCTGCCTTCGGGGGCGCCGATCAGTTCGTCGTGGGGGAAGGAGCCCTTGTGGGTGTGGAAGTTCTTCCCGGCCTCGAGCGTGAACGTGTAGTGGCGGCCCTTGGGGTCGGTGAGCTGCACCTGGTCCCCGACCTTGAAGGGCCCGCGGCGGCGGGCGGCACCGGTCGGTTCGGACATGTGACCAGGGTACCGGCCTGGTGCGGGGCCGCTGACCACGGGTGGCCGCGGCTCAGTCCGGGCTGGCCATGGGCCGCGGCTCAGTCCGGCCTGGCCATGGCCTTGACGAAGGCGCGCTCGACGTCGGCGGTGGAGAGTACGCCGTAGATCTCGCCGGTGTCCTCCAGGACGAGGTATTCGGTGGCGGGGTGGGCGCGCAGGGTTTCGAGGAGTTCTTCGCCCGAGAGCTCGGCGGAGAGCTTCATCTCGTCGGTGAGGTCCTGGGCGAGACCGCTGACGGCGACCCAGGGGCGGCGGTGCTCGGGTACGGAGACGATCGCGGCCTCGCGGACGACGGCGAGGGGGTCGCCGTGGGCGTCGACGACGACGAGGGCGCGGGCGCCGGACGCGTTGGCCCGGCGCAGGGCTTCGGACAGGGGGGTGTCGGACTCGACGGGGACGGCGCGGCGGGTGAGGGTGCGGGCGCGCAGCGCGGGGAGGTGTTCGCGCAGGCGCGCCATGCGCAGGCTGTTGCCCGCGCCGGTCCAGATGATGGCGGCGAGGATCGCGGCGAGCAGGGCGTCCATGACGGTGTTCATGCCGAAGTCACGGTCGGGGTCGCCGATGGCGTCCGACTGGGTGAGCAGGGGCAGGCCGATGAGGACGGCGACGGCGAGGGCGCGGCCGAACCAGGCGGCGGCGACGGTGCCGGTCATGGGGTTGCCGGTGATCTTCCAGACGACGGCGCGGAGCATACGGCCGCCGTCGAGCGGGAGGCCGGGCAGGAGGTTGAAGGCCGCGACGATGAGGTTGGAGATCATGAGTCCGGCGAGCAGGACTCCGGGGACGGTCCCGGCTTCGACGGTCCGCATGCCGAGGTAGAAGGCTCCGGCGAGCAGGAGGGAGAGCAGGGGGCCGACGAACGCGAGGAGGAACTCGCGGCCGGGCGTCTCGGACTCCTTCTCGATCTCGGAGACGCCGCCGAAGAACTGGAGCTGGATGCGGCGCACGGGGAGTTTGTAGCGCAGGGCGACGACGGTGTGGGCGAGCTCGTGGACGAGGACGGAGGCGTAGAAGGCGACGGCGAAGAAGAGGGAGACGAGATAGCGGGCGTTGCCGAGCTCGGGGAGCACGCGTTCGAGCTGGCCGCCGAACACCCAGGTGATGAGGGCGGCGACGAGAAACCAGCTGGGGGCGACGTATACGGGCACGCCGAAGGGGCGTCCCATGAGGAGGCCGCCGCCGGGCTCGCGGGGGCGCTCGGGCTTGCCGGTGGGTTTCTGCGGGAGCTGCGGCGTGTCGTTGCCGGTCGCGGGGTCCGTCTTCCCGTTGCCGGGCTGCGGCTGTCCGCTCCCGCCGCTGTCGTCCACTGTGTTCCCTCAGTCCCTTCGGGTCGGGTGTCTCTCGTCGTGGTGTGACGTGGTCACGGTGGTGTGTCGTCGTGTCACGATCATGCAGTGCGAGAGGGTCTGACGTCGATGGTATTCGGCTGCTGTCAGTGGCGGGTCGTAGGGTCGCGGGCATGGACTCCAGTACCGATGCCGCCGTGTCCGTGGCGGGCCCGGCGTCGCTCTCGCCGTCGCGGGCCAGTGACTTCATGCAGTGCCCGCTGCTGTACCGGTTCCGGGTGATCGACAAGCTGCCGGAGAAGCCGAGCGAGGCGGCCACGCGGGGCACGCTGGTGCACGCGGTGCTTGAGCGTCTGTTCGACGCGCCGGCTGAGGAGCGTACGGCGCCGCGGGCGAGGGCGCTGGTGCCGGGGCAGTGGGATCGGCTGCGGGAGGCGAAGCCGGAGCTGTCGGAGCTGTTCGCGGACGCTGACGAGCGGGTCGCGGGTGAGCGGCTGGCGCGGTGGCTGGGGCAGGCCGAGGAGCTGGTGGAGCGGTGGTTCACGCTGGAGGACCCGTCGCGGCTTGAGCCGGCCGAGCGTGAGCTGTTCGTGGAGGCGCGGCTGGAGTCGGGGCTGCGGCTGCGGGGGATCATCGACCGGGTGGACGTCGCGCCGACGGGCGAGGTGCGCATCGTCGACTACAAGACGGGCAAGGCGCCGCGTCCGGAGTACTCCGAGGGCGCGCTGTTCCAGATGACGTTCTACGCGCTGGTGGTGTGGCGGCTGAAGGGCGTGGTGCCGCGGCGGCTGCAGCTGGTGTATCTGGGCAGTGGTGATGTGATCACGTATGACCCGGTGATCGCGGATCTGGAGCGGGTGGAGCGGAAGCTGCACGCGCTGTGGGACGCGATCCGCCGGGCCACGGAAACGGGTGACTGGCGGCCGCGGCCGACCAAGCTGTGCGGCTGGTGTGATCATCAGGCGGTGTGTCCGGAGTTCGGCGGTACTCCCCCGCCGTATCCGCTCCCGGTCAAAGGCAGGCCCTGAGGCCGCCGGGTTCCGGCGGGGTGGGGCAGGGCAGAATGGGCCCGGTCTAGCTAAGGAGATGTGTTGTGGCGATCCGCGTCCTACTGGTCGACGATCAGCCGCTGCTGCGTACGGGCTTTCGGATGATTCTGGAGGCTGAGCAGGATCTCGCGGTCGTCGGGGAGGCCGGGGACGGTCTGCAGGCGCTCGACCAGGTCCGGGCGCTGCAGCCCGATGTGGTGTTGATGGACATCCGGATGCCCCGGATGGACGGGGTCGAGGCGACTCGGCAGGTGACCGGGCCGGGGCGGGACGGTCCGGCGAAGGTGCTGGTGCTGACCACGTTCGATCTGGACGAGTATGTGGTGGAGGCGCTGAAGGCGGGAGCCAGTGGCTTTCTGCTGAAGGACGCCCCGGCGCATGAGCTGGTGCAGGCGATCCGGGTGGTGGCCGCGGGTGAGGCGATGCTCGCGCCGAGTATCACGCGGCGGCTGCTCGACAAGTACGCCGGGCATCTGCCGTCGGGGGACGAGCCGGTGCCGGACACGTTGCACACGTTGACCGAGCGTGAGGTCGAGGTGTTGAAGCTGGTGGCACGGGGGCTGTCGAACGCGGAGATCGCGGCGGATCTGTTCGTCAGTGAGACGACGGTCAAGACCCATGTCGGCCATGTGCTGACGAAGCTGGGGCTGCGCGACCGGGTACAGGCCGCGGTGTACGCGTACGAGAGCGGTCTGGTGCGTCCTGGTGCGCAGTAGCTGGCTGACCCGCGCGGTAGCCGATCCCGTGGCGCGGGAGCACTGATCGGGACGCGAGAGCGGGCCGCCCCCTCACAGGGGCGGCCCGCTCTCGTCGTAGTGGGGTCGTGCGGAGGTCAGTGCCTGGCGATCTCCCAGAAGCGGAAGACCGTGGAGGCGTCGAGGCACCACTCGACTCCGGTGATGTTCTCGCCGACGGCCGCGTACTGCTTGCCCTGCCAGATCGGGATGACGGGCAGGTCCTTGGCGACCAGGTCCTGGAGTTCGCCGTACTGCTTCTCGGTGGCGGAGCGCTCGGTGAGTGCGGCGGTGCCGGGGATGATGCGGTCGGTGATCGACTTGTTGGTGTAGTTGTTCACCAGGACGTTGTCGTCACCGAAGAACGGCTGGGTGAAGTTGTCCGGGTCCGGGTAGTCCGGGATCCAGCCCTTCACATAGACGCCGTACTTGCCCGCCTTGACGGCCTCGTTGTACGGGTCGATCTCCGCGGACTTGACGTCGGCGTCGAACAGACCGCTGTCGTTGAGCTGCTTGGCGATCGCCTCGAACTCCTGGACGTTGGCGGGCCCGTAGCGGATCGGCGTCGCCCAGAGCGTGAGCTTCACCTTGCCGGTGATGCCGTCGGCGCGCAGTGCCTGTTCGGCCTTGGCCTTCTGCGGGCGTCCGCTGTAGGTGTCGAAGAAGGAGGTGGTGTGGCCGGTGATACCGGCCGGGACGACGGAGTAGAGCGGCGCCGCCGTACCCTGGTAGATCTTGTCGACCAGGGCCTCGCGGTCGAGGAGGTAGGCGATGGCCTTGCGGACGCTGAGCTTGCCCGCGACCGGGTGGTTCATGTTGAAGACCAGGTGCTGCACCTGGGCGCTGGAGCCCTCGACGATGTCGATCTTCGCGGCGGCGTCGTCGGTGCGCCGTTCGATGTCCGCGATGTCGGCGGCGGCGAGTCCGCGATAGGCGACGTGCACGTCGCCGTCGAGCAGGGCCTGCTTCAGCTCCTTCTGCTTCTGGTCGCCTTGGAAGAGCTTCAGGGTCACCCCCGAGTTGTTGACCTCGGCGTTGCCCTGGTACCTGCCGTTGACCTTGAAGACCGCTTCCTTCTCGCCGAAGGAGTCCAGTGTGTACGGGCCGGAGCCGACGGCCCTGTCGTCGGTGCGCAGCTCGTCGAAGTCGTAGGAGCGGTGGTCCACGATCGAGCCGGCGCCGGAGGCGATCTTGCTGGGGAAGGTGGCGTCGGGCACCTTCAGTTTGAACACGACGGTCTTGGCGTCGGGCGTCTCGATGCGGTCGATGGAGGTGAGCATGACGGCCGGGCCGTCGTCATGGTTGATGTTCCGGACGCGGTCGAAGGAGAACTTGACGTCCTTCGATGTGAGGGCGTTGCCGTTGCTGAACATGAGGCCGTCACGCAGGGTGCACTCGAAGACCTTGGTCTCGGCGTCGGTGAAGCCGCACTGCTTGGCGGCCTCGGGCTCGGGTTCGGTGCCGCCCTTGGGGAAGCTCAACAGCGACTGGAAGACGTTGTTGAACAGCAGCCAGGAGCCTGGGTCATAGCCCGCGGCGGGGTCGACGGCCTGGACTTCGTCGGACATGCCGACGACTACGGGCTCGCCCGAGCCCGCGGAGTCGCCCTGGTCGCTGCCGCAGCCGGTGAGCAGTCCGGCGGCGAGCCCCGATGCGAGCAGGGAGGCCGGCCACTGGAGGTGCTTCTTCACGATGTTCCTTGTTCCTTGCGCTTCGGTGGTACGCGTGCTGGTAGGTCGGACAGGGGCAGGGTCGCTCGTCACTCGCTGACGCCGCGACCGAGTTCCCACAGTTGAAGGTTGGAGGAGGAGTTGAGGGCCCACTGCACGCCGGTGATGTCGTCCCGCGCGGCGACGTACTGCTTGCCCTGCCACAGCGGCAGCACCGGAACATCCCTGGCCACGATGTCCTGGATCTTCTCGATGCTGTCGGCCGCGGTGAGCCGGTCGGCCTCACGGCGCGACTGCGGGATGTGCTGCTCGCGGATCGTCTTGTTCGCGTAGGGCGACTTGAGGAAGTTGTCCTTGCTCAGGAACGGCGCGATGAAGTTGTCGGCGTCGGGGAAGTCGGGGAACCAGCCCATGCCGAAGACGGGGTACTGGCCGTCCAGTTGGGCGGGACGGTAGGCGTCCCATTCGGCGCCCTCGATGGTGACGTCGAACAGACCGCTGGCGTTCAGCTGCTTGCGCAGCTCCTCGAACTCGCTCTTGGTGGCCGGTCCGTAGTGGTCGGTCGTGTAGTGCAGGGTGAGCTTGGCGGGGATGGAGACGTCGGCCTTGGTCAGGGTGGTCCGGGCGCGGTCGACGCTGGGCGTGCCGTACAGGTTGCGGAACGAGTTGGTGTGCCCGACGACCGTGGCCGGAACAAGCGAGTAGAGCGGCTCGGCGGTGCTGCCGTAGGTCTCGGCGATGAGCTTCTCGCGGTCGATGACCTGGGCCATCGCCTGGCGTACGGCTTTGTGGCCGACCGCGGGGTCGGCGGTGTTGAAGGCGAGATAGCGGATCTCGAGGCCGTCCATCTCGACGAGGTCGATGTTGCCGTCGGATGCCTCGGACAGCTCCTTGATCTGCTGTGGCGACATGGTGCGGGTCATCATGTCGATGCCGCCGTCCTTGAGCGCCCGGCCCATCGTGTCGGTGTCGGCGAAGGAGCGCAGCTCCACCTTGTCGCTCTTCGGCTTCAGGGCCCCCTTGTAGTGGGGGTTCCTGGTGAAGACGGCCTTGACCAACTCCTTTTCCTCGCCCTTGGACTTGACCTCGGCCTTGAGGGAGTACGGTCCGGACCCGTCCACGGCGAAGCCCGCGCGGAGCTTGTTCGCGTCATAGGACTTGGGGTTGACGATGCCCGCGGCCGGAGTGGCCAGTTTGTGCGGGAAGGTGGCGTCCGGCGAACCGAGGTGGAAGATCACCTTGCGGTTGCCCTGGACCTCGATGGTGTCGATTCCAGCCACCAGGTTGAGCGGGCCGTTCTCGTCCTTGATGGTCCGTACCCGCTCGATCGAGTACTTCACGTCCTCGGCGCTGACGTCACTGCCGTCGGAGAACTTCAGCCCCTCGCGCAGGGTGCACTCGTAGCGCTCGCTGTTGGTGTCGGTGAAGCCGCACTGCTCGGCGGCCTCGGGCTCCGGCTCGCCGCCGCCGCGCGGCATGTGCATCAGGGTCTGGACGGTCTGCCGGAGTATGTTCCAGGAGCCCGCGTCGTAGGCGAACGCCGGGTCGAAGGGGGCGGGGGCCTGTGTGGACGCGGAGAACTGGTCGGTGGTGCCGACGACGATCGCGCCGTCACCCCCGGAACCACTGCCCGATCCGCCGCAGGCGGCGAGCACCGGGGCAAGCAGGCCGATCGCGGCGGGCAGCGCCCATGTCCTTCGGTTCATTCTCGAAAGTCTCCAGCGTTGGCCCCGCTGCTCTCGGCAACGGGGGTGTGTCGCCGAACACGGGAGTTACGTCGATGTTCTCGACCATGAGATTAGTCCGCGACGCCAGGACAACTGGAGCACCCCGGAGTTGACCGCTCATCACGCAGCGACACCGCAGGGCGACGCACCGAAATCCGAACAGTGGAAGGTTTCGTACACTCGACGACCAATCAGGACACATGGGAGCCGCAGGTCGCCCATATCGGGCGGCCCGTGCACACATGTCGAAGCGCGTCGACGGCCCGGAGCGTGAGAAACGTCACGCATTCAACTGAGGTACGGGACGCCGGAATTCAGCCATCCGCTGAGGTCACGGAAAATGCACGGCCCAACGCTCTGCGTTTCCCGCGCATTCAGCGGAACACGCTCGGTATGCGAATCATTGCACTCCTGTCATCAGGTTCCGCAGAAAGGAAAGGTCTACTTCCTCGAGTGAGTCGACGACCGTACGGCCCGTGGCCGGTGGGATCGGCGCGACCGACGGCACCGCCACGACGCGGCAGCCGGCGGCTTCGGCGGCGGCGACACCGGTCGCGGTGTCCTCGACGACGGCGCATCGGCCCGGCTCGGCGTCCAGTCCCGCCGCCGCGAGCAGATACGGCTCGGGGTGGGGTTTCGTACGCGCCACCTCGTCGCCCGCGACGGTCAGGGCGAAGTGGTGGCGGCCCAGCGAGTCCAGCACGCGGTCGATGATGCGGCGGTGGGAGGCGGAGACCAGGGCGGCCGGTACGTTGTGCTCCGCCAGCTGGGCGAGCAGCCGCGCGGCGCCCGGCATCAGCGGCAGAGAACGGCTGATGCGCTGCTCGAAGGTCTCGTTGAGCAGCACCGTGAGTTCGGCGAGGGTGATGTCGGCGCCGGTGGCCTCGATCAGGAAGCCCGCGCTGCGTGTCATCGGGCCGCCGACGACGACATGCCGCCAGGACTCGTCGAGGGTGTGGCCCAGCTGAGCGAAGGCCTCGACCTCGGCTTCCCACCAGAAGCCCTCGGTGTCCACCAGAGTGCCGTCCATGTCGAGCAGCACGGCTTGCAGGGCGGAGCCGCCTTCGGCCGTTCGGGTACCGACGGCGGGGACCGTACTCGTCATCCGCGCACACCTCCATGAGGGACGAGAAGGCCGGTCGCCCTTCCTTACGGGGAGTCCCCCGGAGGAAAAACGACCGGCCTGCACTGGACCGACCAGTGTACGGCGCGTCGCGTGATCGCGCCTGGCAATAAAGGGTCCTGCCCTCGACCCCGGCCCTCAGCGGGCGTTGAAGTACTTGGCCTCAGGGTGGTGGATGACGATGGCGTCGGTGGACTGTTCGGGGTGCAGCTGGAACTCTTCGGAGAGCTGGACGCCGATCCGCTCGGGCTCCAGGAGCTCGGCGATCTTCGCGCGGTCCTCGAGGTTCGGGCAGGCACCGTAACCGAGGGAGAAGCGCGCGCCCCGGTAACGCAGGTCGAACATGCCCTCCATGTCGTCGGGGTCCTCGCCCGCGAAGCCGAGTTCGGTGCGGACGCGGGCGTGCCAGTACTCGGCCAGCGCCTCGGCCAGCTGGACGGACAGGCCGTGCAGTTCGAGGTAGTCACGGTAGGCGTTCGCCTCGAACAGCTCGGCCGTGGCCTCGCCGATCCTGGAGCCGACGGTGACGACCTGGAGGCCGACGACGTCGGTTTCGCCGGACTCTTCGGGGCGGAAGAAGTCGGCCAGGCACAGACGGCGGCCACGACGCTGGCGGGGGAACGTGAAACGCGTCCGCTCGCCGCCCTTCTCGTCGAGGATGATCAGGTCGTCGCCCTTGGACACGCACGGGAAGTAGCCGTGCACCACGGCCGCCTCCAGGAGGTTGTCGGTGTGCAGCTTGTCCAGCCAGCCGCGCAGCCGGGGGCGGCCCTCCGTCTCGACGAGTTCCTCGTAGCTGGGGCCGTCGCCGGTACGGGCCTGCTTGAGGCCCCACTGGCCCTTGAACAGCGCCCCCTCGTCCAGCCAGGACGCGTATTCCTTGAGCTGGATGCCCTTGACGACACGCGTGCCCCAGAACGGCGGGGCGGGGATGGGGTTGTCGGTGGCCGTGTCGGAACGGGCCGGGCCTTCCGCCGGGTTCTCCTCCACCGCGACGCTGGCGGCAGCCTTGACCCGGCGTTGCTTGAGCTCGGGCAGGGTCGCTCCGGGCACGCCGCGCTTGACCGCGATCAGTGCGTCCATCAGGCGTAGGCCCTCGAATGCGTCGCGGGCGTAGCGGACTTCGCCGTCGTAGATGTCGTGGAGGTCTTGTTCGACGTAGGCGCG